>CANQSK010000084.1 GCA_947626475.1 uncultured Lachnospiraceae bacterium | reverse complement strand
GGCAAAAGCTTCGTTGTCAAAAATCAGATTCTGAAGCGTACCCTTCTCAATGGCCTGCAGCACAAAACGGTGGGTGCTGTTGACCGGCGTGATCACCTGAACGGGCCGCCGCTCCATCTTAATCGCCTTGAGGGCGCAGTTTCTGGCGCAGACGCCGCAGCCCAGACAGATTTCCTTATTCACCACCGCTTTCTTCTTGCCGTTCTCATCGGTCTCCAGGGAAATCGCCTGGATGGGACAGGCTTTGGCGCACTTGCCGCAGCCCACGCAGGTATCGTGGGAAATATCGGGGATATAGTTGGTGGTGGCTACCGGCTGCATGGGGCTGAAATGCCGGGCCGCCTGAAGAGCCTCGCAGCAGCATCCGCAGCAGTTGCAGATAAAGGCCGGGTGTTCCCGCACATTTTCTCCGATCTGCACCAGATTGCTGGCGTAGGAACGCTCCAGGGCGTCCATGGCCTCCTCCTTGGAGATAAGGCGGCAGTAATCGCCGTGGGCCGCCAGGGAGCGGGCCACATTGTCAAAGGTCAGGCACACGTCCCAGGGGGCGTTGATCTCACAGGGATGACCGGCGTGGTACATCTTGTGCCGGCAGTAACAGAGGCCGAGGCCGATATATTCCGCTTCCTCCACAATATGGGTGGCGCGCTCATAATCAAGGATATGGTTGGTCTTGTCGTTGGTCAGAACCGGCTCCTGGACAAAGACCCTTCCCAGCTTCGTCTCAGTGGCGAAGAACAGGTCCTTAATAAAGTCCTCCTCCACGTTCATATACTGATAGTAAAGCTCCGCAAGATATTTCTGATCGATGTCTCCCCTGGTCCTCATAAGCGCGAACTCAATGAAGCCCGCCATGGGCGGCGGCATAACAAACTTCCGCACTCCGTTATGCCAGGAGTCCACCAAAAGAGCCTTCTCGCACAGATGGTCCAGAAGTCTCTCCGCTTTATACTCCGTGGTATTCCACACTCTGGCCGCCCTCTTCACGGTGAAGGGGCGCACCGGCAGAAGCGCGACCCATTTGGCCTCCTTCTCCGTATAAAGCACCTGCAGAATCTTAAAAAGCGTCTCTGATTGGGGCGCGCCCTGGGTAAACCAGTTGATCCGGTCACTCAGATTCCGGTAGGCGTCCCTGCTGGTCAGATGTCCCATATGACCTGCCTCCTTCTCTATTTTTTGCCGCGGCCGCCTGCGCAGGGAAGGCCTTCCCTTCACCCCACTGCGCATTCCCCGGCTGGTTCATCACAGTTCCATAGTGACGAAAATATCATAGATGGCCCTGATAGCGGCCTCAAAATCGCCGTTCTTCACGCCGATGATAATATTTCTCTCGCTGGACCCCTGGTCGATCATCTTCACGTTCACGTGAGCGTGGGCCAGAGCGGAGAAAATCCTTCCGGCCGTTCCTCTGGCCGCCTTCATGCCCCGCCCCACTACAGCGATCAGAGCAAGATCCGACTCCATTTCCACGATATCCGGCTCGACGGCCCGATGGATTCCCGCGATAACCGACTGCTCAAACTCCTCAAATTCCGACTGGTGAACAAAAATGGTCATGGTATCAATACCGGACGGCATATGCTCAATGGAAATTCCGTATTTCTCAAAAACAGACAGGACCTTCCGGCAGAAACCCACCTCCGAGTTCATCATGGCTTTCTCCACGTTGACGGAACAGAAGCCCTTCTTGCCCGCGATGCCGGTAATAGTATACCTGGGCTTCCGGCAGGTACTCTCCACAATCAGAGTTCCCTTGTCATTGGGACGGTTGGTGTTGCGGATGTTGATGGGAATGCCTTCCTTCCGCACAGGGAAAATAGCGTCCTCATGGAGAACGCTGGCGCCCATGTAGGCCAGCTCTCTCAGCTCGCTGTAGGTGATCGTCTCAATAACCTGGGGATTTTCCACCACATGGGGGTCCGCCACAAGAAATCCGGACACGTCCGTCCAGTTCTCATACAGGTCCGCGTGGATCGCCTTTGCCACGATGGAACCGGTCACGTCGGAACCGCCTCTGGAAAAGGTACGGATGGTGCCGTCCGGCGCGGAACCGTAAAAACCGGGAATCACCGCCCGCTCCGTATGCTCCAGCCTCTCAGACAGCTCCCTGTTGGTCTCGTCGGGAAGGAAGGTGCCGTCTTCCCGGAAGAACACAACTTCCGCCGCGTCAATAAACTCATATCCCAGATAGGCGGCCATCAGCATTCCGTTCAGATACTCTCCCCGGGAGGCCGCGTAGTCCCGCCCTGCCTTGGCCAGGAAATTCTCCTCGATCCTGGCGAACTCATGTCCCAAATCTATATTCAGATCCAGACCTTCTATGATCTCGTCAAAACGTTTCTTAATCTTATCCAGAACCTTTTTGTAGGCGCTGCCCCCCGACGCCAGGTCATAGCACTGATACAGCAGATCCGTCACTTTCTCATCCTTGCTGCTGCGCTTGCCGGGAGCCGACGGCACCACGTAACGCCTGGTCTTGTCGCTTCTGATGATCTCTCCTGCCTTCTTAAACTGCTTGGCGCTTGCCAGTGAACTGCCTCCAAATTTAACAACTTTTTTCATATATCTTTCGTCCCTTCTTTTCCGTGCGCACTTCATGAGCATAATACCTTTTTTGCCTGTGTCTGTCAAGTGTTTTTTGCGCAGGGAAAGACACATGTCCGCACTGCGCGTACAGAAAAGGACTGTTCCTCACAGTCCCATTTCTTCCATCTCTTTCTGTATGCTCTCCTCGCAGGAACGCATGGCCTGGATAGTCTTGTCCATCAGTTCCTCCAGCGTCCATCCCAGACGCTCCGCCCCGTCCCGTATCACGTCTCTGGAGCATCCGGCCGCGAAGCGTTTGTCCTTAAACTTCTTTTTCAGACTGGATACCTCCAGGTCCATAACGCTCTTGGACGGCCGCATCCTGACGGCGGCTCCGATCAGCCCTGTCAGCTCATCCGCCGCGAAAAGGACCTTCTCCATGGGGTGCTCCGGCAAAATATCGCTGCAGATGCCGTACCCGTGACTGCATATAGAACGGATCATGTCGTCCCCGACGCCCGCCTCGCTCAAAAGCTCCGGCGCCTTCCGGCAGTGCTGCTCCGGATACAGTTCAAAATCGATATCGTGAAGCAGGCCAACCTGCCCCCAATACTCTTCATCCTCTCCGTATCCCAGTTCCCCGGCGTACCATCTCATAACGCCTTCCACTGTCAGCCCGTGCAGAATATGAAAAGGCTCCTTATTGTACTTGCGCAGCAGGTCAAGGGCCTGCTCCCTGGTCAATATCGTTTCCATTATCTTTTCCGCCTCCTGAATATTTTATTATTGCCGCGCCTGTTGTCCCTACAGTATAGCATAATCTCTCAAAGGCTACAAGACTTTAAAAAGTACGTTCAAAACCGTATGGGCAGGAATATAATAACATCAAAAGCCCCGGAGGTCTTTTATGGAAATCTATACGGTGCGATCCGGCGACACAGTAGATTCCATCGCCGCGCGGACCGGAGCGGACCTGGCGTCCCTCCTGCAGGTCAATCAGCTGGAATATCCCTACCGGCTGGCCGTGGGACAGTCTCTGCTCCTTCTTTCCGCGGAGGAAACCGCCAAAGACCCAGACCCTTCCGGCTCCCTGCGCAGCAGCGGCGGCTACGCCTATCCCTTTATCTCTCAGGATGTTCTGGAAGAAACTCTGCCCTACTTAAACGAGCTTTCCCTCTTTTCCTACGGCTTCACCGCAGAAGGCGCCCTGATTCCTCCGGCTTCTGACGATGAAACCGCGGCCCGGGAAGCGCTGCTTCACGGAGTGACCCCCACCCTGACCCTGACTCCCCTGGACGGATCCGGTCATTTCAACAACAATCTGGTGTCTTCCCTGGTACACAGTCCCTCCGTACAGCTGGCGCTTCTTCGGAATCTGGCGGCCGCCATGGCGGAAAAGGGTTATCTTGCTCTGAACATCGATTTTGAATATATACTGGCGGAGGACCGCGATGCGTTCACCGCCTTTGTGAAGCGAACCACAGATCTCCTGAATCAGTTTGAATACACGGTGACCGTAGCCCTGGCGCCCAAAAACGCGGACGATCAGCCTGGAACACTGTATGAGGGAATCGATTATGCCGGTTTGGGCGCCGCTGCCAACGGTGTGCTTCTGATGACATATGAGTGGGGGTATAGTTACGGCCCGCCCATGGCCGTAGCCCCCATCAACCAGGTGCGCCGCGTAGTGGAGTACGCCCTGACCAGAATCCCGGCTGAAAAGATCAGCCTGGGAATCCCGAACTACGGGTACGACTGGCCTCTTCCCTATGTGCGGGGCACTACAAAGGCCTCCACACTGGGAAATGTGGAGGCCGTACAGACCGCTGTATTTTACGGCGCGGAGATTCAGTTTGACGAGACTGCCCAGTCGCCCTTTTTCGACTACTGGCAGTACGGAATCCGGCATCAGGTCTGGTTTGAGGATGTCCGAAGCTATCAGGCCAAATTTTCGCTGGTCAGGGAGTACGGCCTGAAGGGCATCGGCATATGGCAGTTGATGCGCCTGTTCCGCGCCGGATGGGTGCTGTGGGAAAAAATGCGGCAGTAGGTCACTTTCCGCTCCCGCCGAAATCTCCCTCCGGCGACAGGCCGGAATTGGTGCCGTAAGCGTCATAAATCAAATCGAAAGTACCCTGCGGAGCCAGGGCGATATAACACCGGCCGTCCCCGTAAGTCCCGTAAAGCCTCATAATCTTAATCATCTCTTCCTTTTTGATGGCTACGCAGCCGGAGGTATCGCCCTTGTAATCCCCCTCGCAGTGAAGAAAGAGGGCCGAGCCCTTACCGGCAACAGCATTCCGGTTGTAGCCGAAGTCCAGGACATAATCGTAGTAGCCCCTGTAGCCGGCCGTTCCCACCTTCTCGCCCTCCTTCGTCAGATCCCTGGTCAGTCTGTTGCTGTCATCCTCCCACACATAGCTTTCATCCACCTGAATATAGTTGGAGGGAAACCCGGAAAGCGGCTCCCTCTGTCCGAAGGGAGTATTCATCTGGAACACTCCGATCGGCGTCGTCTTGTCTCCCATCGTGCGGTTGCTGCTCATGCCGTTGAGACCCAGATAACCGGCCGCCGACACACGGCCCGCCCATGCCCCGTCTTCCTTCTCATAAGCATAAACATTACAGGCCGAACCCGAGGTGCCTTCCACCACCACCAGCACAGCTGCCTCCTGGGGAAGAACAAACCGGTTTACATCAAAGCCGGGCTCCCGGACAGACTCTTCCTGCTGCCCCCGAAGCGCCGCATCAATGTCCTCCCGGCTCACCACGCCCGGTCCCTTAGAGAGCAGTTCCGATATCTCCTGCCCCGTACCGGCAAAAGCGGTTCCGGAAATACCCACTATCAATGCCGCCGTACAGATTCCAATGGCTGCCTTCAATTCAGATTCCCTCTTTCGTTTCCATTTTAACAATGGCAAAATAAATTATAGCCGATGATCAAAAGCCCGATGATAAACACAAGAAGTGCCAGCGTTGTAGGAATCAGCACTTTCACTGCCATGCCAACGCCGACACAGAACAGCATAAGACCACATAAGCGCCTCATCGTCGTCCCTCTGCGCCGTGCTCCCTGTCTTTTGCACTTAGTATATGCGGGGCCTGCCCGCTCAATGACACTGCCGCTCCTACTTATCCGCCTCGTCCGCGGCGGCCATATCCTCCGCCGTCTTCACCGCGGCGGGAGAAATCGGTTCGCCGATGCTGACCTTGCCGCTGGTAAACCGGTTCACCAGATCGGGAACCATATCCAGAACCTTATTGACCGTATTCTGATTCTTGATGTTCACCAACCTGGTAGAACCGTTCTGAATGATCAGAATCGCGCTGGGGCTCATCTTCGCGCTCATGCCGCCTGCGCCCCGGTTCTTGGCGTTGGCATCGAAGGAGCCTGCCGCCATGCCGCAGGATACATCCATCAGAGGCAGGATGATCGCTCCGTCCACTCTCACGGCGTCGCCTACCACCGTCTTGGTAGTCACCAGCTTATCAACCCCCTGAAACAACGCTTCCAGCGAAGTGCTAATCTGTTTGCTGCTGTCTGTCATATCATATACCTCCATTCTCCCGGTATTTCTTTATCCTTTTCAAAGTAACCCAAAACTCCCTGTCCAACAGCACCCTGACGGCGCAGAATACGATGGTTCCTGCCCGGATCCTGCCTTTCAGATCCAAATCGCCTTCCAGAACGGAACGCTCAAAATCCGGCGTGATCACAATGCTGTCCCCATACAGGGCGTACAGCACGCTGCATGCCGCCAGCACCTGGCCCGTAGTGGCCGGGTCGTCAAATCCCAGGGTCGCGCTGCCGCTGGCTTTCGTGGGAATCACATGCAGGATGATCTTTTTCAGCTGCCTCCACAAAAGTCTCAGGGTATGCTGCGTGCTGGAATTCTCCAGAAACTTCGTCAGCCACAGCCGCTTCTCGTTCACCAGATTCAGTTTATCACAAAGAGTATCAAACAGATCCTCCGCTTTTTCAAAAATACTGCTTTCGTCCCCGTCCACTGACATTGCCTGGACGGCTTCTTCCTCCTCACCGTCCGGCGGCTGCACAGTCTGTTCATCTTCGGGCTGCTGAGCTGGCTGTCCATCCTCAGACACCGGCTCTTCCCCGGCAGGCGGAAGCGTATGCTCCTGCCCCGGTTTCTCCGGCTCCTTCGCTGGCTCCAGGGATTCTCCTCCCGACTCCTCCGGCTCCTTCGCTGACTCCGGGGATTCCCCTTCCGGTCTCTCCGGCTCCTTCGCTAACTCCGGGGTTTCCCCCTCCGGCGGCTCCGGCTCTTCCTCTCCGCCGGGATTTTGCAATCGGAACAGCTGAATCCCCAGTACTTTTACCACGACATCCAGCCCTCCGTCATATGTAGCCAGTGCCGAAAGCGCGTGCAGCAGCCAGGTGACCCGAACCGTTCCCGCAGGCGCCTCTTTGTAGCTGCCCTGAACCCGGTACCGAACCGGCACCAGCAGGACCAGCAATATCACAGCCAGCAGAAGTCCCAGAATCACCAGAAGGATGATGCCTATGATTTTCAGTATCATCAAAAGAATGTGCATAGGTCCCTCTCCCGGTTACCTTTCTTTCAGAAAATCCTCCAGACAAAACGCGCCGGTCTCCTCATACATCTCGCTGACGATACGGCCCGCAAGCTTTACCGCGTCCCGGTATCCGTCCGCCACGCCGAGGATCAGAAGATTCTTCTTTTCATAATACTCCTGGTACAGAACCGCGGCCGGATAGATGTCAAGGATATTATTCCCATTTGAGGGAGGCGTAATCACATAGGTGCCCGGACGGAGCTTTTTCCGGCGGATGCTCTGGATAATGGAAAAACGGTGTCCCTTCGCCTTCTCGCCTACGTACAGGTTGTCATACCAAATCATCGTCCGCACCTCCCATCCGGACCTGTCTCAGGTCTTTACTCAGTCAGCTCCTGCTCAATCAGTTCCATGGCGGCTTCCCGCTCTGCGAAATCCGTGCAGGACAGAAGGCTTCCCTCCACATACTCCCGCAGCTGGTCCGTGCTGGCAAACACGACAGGCAGCTGAGCCAGGACCGACGCCATGACCGCCCGCGTCACCGGTTTGGACATGCCGGCGAAGGCTTCCTCCAGCTGGCGGCAGAATTCATTTCCCTTTGCCTCCAGCCACCGGCTGTCAGCAGTCTCAGCTTCTCCTTCTTCCTCCTCCAGCTCCGCAAAGGGACTGGCGGACAGAAGCTTCTCCAGCTTCCGTAAGTCGCTGTCAGACTCATTTTCGGAAAAATGGATCCGCTCAAGGGCGGATTCCTGGATTCCCTCCAGATCAGTCAAAGCCTCCGTCACCGCCTCATCCATGCTTCGGCCGCTGCCCTCCGCAAACATCCGGCGGACACCGGAAAGAATTTTCCGGAACACCTCTTCCTCGGTTACATCGATCAGCGCCTCCCCGCGGCTTAAAAGCAGGGCGTACAGGTTGTCAATAATTGTTTCAAACAGAACGCAGGCGTCCCGTTTCTCCTCCAAAAGCCGGATTCCAATCTGGAAATGGCTCCGGCAGGCCTTATAGCCTTCCTCGTCCAGCCTGCGGAAATCGGCCTTCTTCAGACCATCCAGCGCCTCGCAAAGCTCCGGCTCTTCCTCCATCCGGTCCGGCAGCTGGATCATGGCCGCCGTTCTCAGCATATAAAACAGCCCTTCCAGCCCTTTCTTGTTCGTGCCCGCGTAAACGCCAAGCTTATCGAGCACCATTCCATAGAATTTCTGCCTGGTAAAGCGGACCGGCAGCTGGGCCACGACGCTGCGTATACGGCTGTCCAGAATCACCGAGTCCTCGGCGGTTCTCATCCGCTCCATGACATGGTCCACAAACTCCTCCACCGTCTGCTTTGGCGGCTCCTGCTTCTCAAACCGGCGCTCCATGCGGTTCAGCACATACTCATAGATAGAAAAACAATCGCCGTAGGAGGTCAGAACTTCCATTTTCTCTCTGTTCCGGCCCCGAAGGACCTCCAGTTCCTCAACAGAACCCTGTCCGGCCAGAAAGCCGTCCAGAACGAGCGCCAACTCGCCCTCCCTTTCCATGATAAAGGCGGCGGTCTTGGGATGCTCGGACATGCTCTCATAGAACATGTAATAATTCATCACCAGACAGGAGTACGCGTACCGGTAGACCGCCGACATCAGCTTCTTTCTGTTATGGGTTTCCAAAAGAATACCTCCCTTTATCCTTACTTTCCGTAATTGTCCAGAATGCAGCGGCGCAGAAGGTCAAGCCCCTTCACTACCGCCTGCTGGCGGATCTTGTCCCTGGTGCCGGAAAACTGATGCTTTTCCACCACCACATGATCCTTCATATAACAGGAGATATAGACCAGGCCTACCGGCTTCTCCTCCGTTCCCCCGTCAGGGCCGGCAATCCCGGTGACCGCCACACAGGTATCCGCGTCCGTGGCGAACACGCCCCCGGTAGCCATCTCCCTGGCCGTCTCCTTGCTGACCGCGCCGTATTTCTTGAGGGTGGCCTTGTTCACATCCAGATACTTTCTCTTCGCCTTGTTGGAATAGGTAATGAATCCCTCCCGGAACACCTCGGAAGCACCGGGGACATCGACGATCCGGCCGGCCAGAAGGCCGCCGGTACAGGACTCCGCCGTAGTCAGGGTCAGCCCGTACTTGGCGAGCAGATGAACCACCACCGCCTCCAGCGTTTCCTCCTCGCGGACGGCATACACCGCGTTTCCAAAGCGCCGGCGGATTTCCTTCACCACCGGCTTGATCAGCCGGACTGCCTCATCGTCATCCTTCACCCTGGCCGTGATCCGCAGATGAACCTCCCCCACCTTGGCATAGGTGGCAATGGTCGGATTGGTCTGAGCGTCGATCAGATCCAGAAGCTCGCTCTCCACCTTGCTCTCGCCCACTCCGCATATCTTTACCATCCGCGAGACGATCTTCTCCGGCTGTATCTGCTGCAGGTAGGGAAATACCTGCTCCTTGAACATGGGAATCAACTCCTCGGGAGGACCGGGAAGCAGAACCGCCGTCTTGCCGTTCTTCTCCATGATCAGGCCGGGAGCCGTCCCGTTATGATTGTCCAGCACCCTGGCTCCCCTGGGAACCATGGCCTGTTTCCAGTTGTTGTCTGTAATCTTTTTTATGTCCGCGTTTTTAAAATAAGCCTCTATCCTTTCGCGGCAGTGAGCATCCTCCTCCAGAGGCATGTCCATAACCCCGGCGCAGACCTCCCGGGTCAGATCATCCTCCGTAGGCCCCAGGCCTCCGGACAGGATCACCACATCCGAACGGCCCAGAGCGGTCCTCACCGCCTCGGCCATCCGTTCCTCATTGTCGCCCACCACCGTCTGGTGGTACATGGACAGTCCCAGCATGGCGCACTGCTGCGCCAGATACCGGGCATTGGTGTTGACGATATTGCCCATGAGGAGCTCCGTCCCCACAGAGATCAATTCCGCTACCATCACATGCTCCCTTCCGTCAGAACCTTATGGTTCTTGGCAATGTAATCCACCAGCGAAACGATGGTCAGAATCAGAGCAATCCAGACGCACAGCCCGGTAAGGATACGGACCGGCGCCGCCTGAATATTTACAATCAGAAGAATCACCGCGAACATCTGAAACGTGGTCTTGAACTTGCCCCAGTAGCTGGCGGCGATCACAACACCGTTGTCGGAAGCCACCAGACGGAAGCCGCTGATGATAAATTCACGGCTGATGATGACGATCACCATCCAGGCCGGAAGACGCCCCATTTCTACCAGGCAGATGAGAGCGGAGCACACCAGAAGCTTGTCGGCCAGAGGATCCATGAATTTGCCGAAATTGGTCACCAGATTGTATTTTCTGGCAATCTTTCCGTCCAGCAGGTCGGTGAGGCTGGCGACAATAAAGATAACCACGGCAATGTAGTCCACATACTCCATAATGCCGCCGAACAGGGCGGTAAACCACCCCCACTGCCCATTGCCTCCCAGAAGCAGGATCACAAAGGGCACAATCAGGATTACACGAAAAATCGTCAGTTTATTCGGCAGATTCATCATAAACCTCCCCTATCAGGTCATATTCCGCAGCTCCCGTCACCTTCACCCGGACAAAGTCGCCGCTCATCAGCTCCAGGTCCGTATTGACAAACAAAAGCCCGTCCACACCGGGAGCGTCCATGTAGGTTCTTCCCACATAGGCGTTTTCATCGGCCACTCTGCCTTCGATCATCACTTCCAGCACACGGCCGACCATGCTCTCCGATTTCTCAAAGGCGATCTCCTGCTGCAGTTCCATAATCTCATCCCGGCGCTCCTCTTTCACTTCCTGAGGAATCTGGTCCGCGAATCCGGCCGCCGGCGTATCTTCCTCCTGGGAGTAAGCAAACACTCCCAGCCTCTCAAACTCCATATCGTTCACAAAGTCCAGAAGTATCTGATGGTCCTCCTCCGTCTCTCCCGGGAACCCTGAAATCAGCGTAGTCCGCAGGGCGATATCGGGAATCCTCTCTCTCAGCCTGCCTATGATCTGCCTTAAGCCTTCCTGAGTCGCCCTCCGGCCCATTCTCTTCAGGATCCGGTCGCTGGCGTGCTGAATGGGAATATCCAGATAATGACAGATTTTCTCTTCCCGGGCGATTACATCGATCAGCTCCTTTGTGATCTCTTCCGGATAACAATACTGGAGCCGGATCCACTGGATTCCGGGAATCCCGCACAGCTTCTCCAGAAGCCGGGGCAGGGTCTTCTCCCCGTATAGATCCACGCCGTAAAGAGTTGTCTCCTGAGCTACCAGGATCAGCTCCTTCACTCCCTGGTCCGCCAGCATGCGGGCCTCCTCAAGAAGCCTCTCCATGGGAACACTCCGGTACTTTCCGCGGAGGCTGGGGATAATGCAGTAAGTGCACCGCTTGTCGCAGCCCTCGGCAATTTTCAGAAATCCATAGTATCCGCCGGTGGTGACGATCCGCTCCGCCTCCGGAAGGGGAAGCCGGTCAATATCATAAAAGACTGTTTCCTTTCCGCCCTCCAGCACTTTTTTGAGCACATTGGAGACCTCCGTGTAGGAGGCTGTTCCCAGCACCGCGTCTACCTCAGGTATCTCATCCATAATCTCCTGCCGGTATCTCTGGGCCAAGCATCCGGCAACGATCAGCGCCCTGCAGGGCCCCTCGGTCCTCCACCTTGCCATCTCCAGAATCGTGTTGACGCTCTCTTCCTTGGCGTCTCCGATAAAACAGCAGGTGTTAATCAATATAATATCCGCCTGGGCCTCGTCATCGGTAAATTCATACCCGTCCTTTCTCAGAAGTTCAAGCATGTTCTCAGAATCTACCAGGTTCTTGTCGCAGCCCAGGGATATGCAAAGTATCTTCATGAAAACTCCATTTCCCATTGATAAAACCGCCTCGGGATCACGAGACGGCTTCTCTTTGGCGTCCGAATCTTACTCTTCGCCATCAGCAGAATCGTCTTCGCCTATGATCTTCACTTTCTGCTGATACAGCTCATCGACAGCCACCGACAGAGGCTTCTTGCCTGCGTTGGCAGTCAGCGGCTCCTCACCGGCAATCAGCTGCCTGGCTCTCTTGGCTGTAGCGATCACAATGGAATAACGGCTCTGAACCACCGGCTCTTCGCCCTCCTCTACCGAACTGTTGGCAACCTGAATCAAATCGTGATAAGACGGATGTAACATAATCTTGCTCCTTTCTGCCTATACTTCAGATATCTCTTAATTCGTTCTGAATACGACGGATAAACTCCATATTGTTGCTGATCTTCCTTCGCTGGGCCTGTATCAGCTGGTGAGTCTCCTCCACACACCGGTCCAGATCGTCGTTGATCAGCAGGTAATCGTACCGGTCCATACCTTCCGATTCCTCCACGGCCCGCCTGAGCCGCGCCTCTATCACCCGGGGCTCCTCAGTCCCTCTTCCCAGAAGCCTTCTTCTCAGCTCCTCCGCACTGGGAGGCGCCACAAACAAAAGAACGGCCTCCGGAAATTTCTTCTTGATATTCAGAGCTCCCTGAATCTCTATCTCCAGTATCACATCCCGGCCGGCGGCCATCTGCTCCAGCACATACCCGCTTGGCGTCCCATAATAATGATTGACATATCTGGTATATTCAATCAGCTTATTGTCATCAATCATTCTGAGAAATTCTTCTTCCGTGACAAAAAAATATTCCCTGCCGTGAATCTCCCCCTGCCGGGGCTGCCTGGTCGTCGCTGATATGGACAGCGCGTAATTGTCATAACGGTTCAGAAGTTCCCGCATAATGGTTCCCTTTCCCGCGCCGGAAAAGCCGGACACCACCACCAGAATCCCATGTTCCCTCATAGAAGCCGCTCCTACTCAATATTCTGTATCTGTTCCCGCACCTTCTCAATGCCGGTCTTAAGGGCGATCGCCTTGCCGGACACCTCCAGGTCGTTGGATTTGGAAAGGATGGTATTGGCCTCCCGGTTCATCTCCTGAGCGATAAAGTCAAGCTTTCGCCCTACGCTGCCTCCGGTCTCCAACTCCCTCCTGGCCGTCTCAAAATGACTTCTCAGGCGGACCGTCTCCTCATCCACACAGATCTTATCCGCGAAGATCGTAGTCTCCGTGACGATCCGGGCCTCATCCACAGCCGCTCCCTCCAGCATATCCCGGACCTTGGCTTCCAGCTTCGCCCGGTACTCCTCCACAATACTGGGAGACCTCTGTTCTATCTGAGTTACCAGCTCCATCATCTCGTCCAGCTTGCTGATCAGGTCGTTCTTCAGATGTTCGCCTTCCCGGAGCCTGGTCTCCACGAAACTGCCGGCAGCCTCCTCGATGGCCCCCGACAAAAGCTTCCACATGGACTCCTCGTCCTCGGGAACCTCCTCCATCACCAGAACCTCGGGCATCCTGGCCAGCATAGACACCGTAATGTCATCAGGCAGGCCGAACTGCTCCCTCATCTTCCTGAAATAGTCCATATATTCCGATGCCAGAGCGGCATTGTACTTGAGGGACATGGTCTGCGCCGTATAGTCCTCATAATTGATGAATACGTCCACTTTGCCCCGCTGGATATAGTTCTTAAGCAGGGTGCGGATCGCCGCCTCAAAATAGTTGAACTTCTTGGGCATCTTGATATTCAGATCAAGATACCGGTGATTCACCGACTTGATCTCTACGGAAATCTTGTACTGTTCCGTGACCTTCTCGCATCTGCCGAAGCCTGTCATGCTCTTAATCATGGAGCGGGCCTCCCTTTCGTCATAGATAGTTCTTATTATAAGGCAAATGGAAATACAAGTCAACTTTCCTCGCGAAAGTTTTACGCCCAATCGTCACCAGTGAAGTGAAAAGTTAACTTCCACTTCTAAGGGGACCAAGTAGAAATTAGTCTTTCTCCAACCTCCACTTGAAATC
>CANQSK010000083.1 GCA_947626475.1 uncultured Lachnospiraceae bacterium | reverse complement strand
TGATAAAGACAGTATACAGAGCAATTCGCAGACAATCAAGTAGAGCAATAAAAAGTCAACTCAACTTATCAGCAACATTCTCTTGGCAGTAATTAACTAAACCCTCGAAATCCCCCTCCAATGTTTTGATTGCCTTACTACTATCTCCAATGCGTTCTTGAAATAATGCCCTAAATTCCGCTTCAGATTTCCATAACGGTATGCGTCGGGTTCCGCGTGCAAAATATTCATATCCCAGGCCACTCTTACAAAACTGTTTCATAAGATATAATACGTCTTCATCCGCAAGCAAAGATATGGGGAACTTTTGTATGAAACAAACATTTTCTTTGCCTCCGCAGCAATCATCTGTGAATAAACCCTTTTTATCCATAAGCATCTGGGCATCAGAAGTCCACAATTTATTTTCCCGAACAAGATCTCGGGCATCATCAGAGAGTATCGGCACAGGAATTGACAAGCACTTCCCCTTTTCAGTCAAGGATTCATAACAAAAAAGAGGGTTAGGATCTGACTCAGTGGCAAAGATATTGGTTAACATTCCCATAGCATTTTTAAGAACCTCCATCTCATATAAAATAGATGGATGGCCCTGGATCCATTTCCGCTCTGAATCATGTGCGTAGACCGCACTCTCAATTACGCTGATAGCGCTTTTATGATAACCTATACATAAAGAATGATTATACTCTACAATGCGCATTCCCCCCAATAGTCGGATATAATCCACTTGGGCATTTTGAAAGCCAATAGTTGTTGCATCTCGAATAATATAATCTAATCGGTCAACATCAATTATTGATGAATTCAAAAGGCTAATTACGCAATTTAAAAGTTCTGTTTTTACCTTGCGAATGCGGAATTCTTCATATTTTTTCGTATTATCTTTTAACTCTTCTGAGGTCATGCCAGATATCCGTTTAGGAGGTTTTTCGTTAAAGCGGAATGTCATTCCAATAATGCAACGTGCGAACAGGTTTCGTTTAAACGGAGTATTAAAATAGTTCGGGAACATGTTTAATCCCACAACGCAACTCATACACTCATGTGGTGCGGGTTTTTTTGTACCAAGCGCATCAAAATCAGCGGAAAAGTCAGTACAATCCACAGAATCCAGCAACTGCTTATATAACGTATTTGATTTATCTATGTAAAAATACTCGCCAGTATGAGAAAACGGAGCATGACCAACATCATGCAACAAGCAGGACAAATGAAATATTTTTTGAATTTCACTGATATTTAAATCAGAGTTTATTTCTTTAAGTTTTTCTTCAAGTTGGGAGCATATAGATTCAAAAGCAATTCGCCCCAAATGATATACACCCAGAGAATGTATATAGCGATTATGAGAAGCGCCAGGAAATAAAGGCGTATAGCTGGTCTGCCGAATATCTTTTAATCTTTGAAATGCAGGTGTATCAATAATATTAGAAACAAAATCACTGTCAACACTGATATATCCGTATACGGGATCTTTAAACTGTTTATCGAACGCCATCTTCTTCACCCCCAACAGCAGATTCCTTTTTCTAGCAAAAGAGGGCTACAGAAAGTAGTCCCCTTTTATGCACTAACAACAATATTTAGAGCAGCTAAAGATTCTTTACCAACCAAAGCCTTTGCCAAATCGACGGTTAGATTTTTTCTGAATTGGCGGCGCAAATCTTTTGCTGTAACTCCATCCAGTAACTCAATAAATTCAATGCCATCATATTCAACAATGGTAAAGAAATTAGCATAATCATGAACAAATTCATAGGTACTTTCACGAGTTAACAACAAAATAGCATTTTGACCTGAATTTGTAAGAATTTTCACAATAACAGTCCCATAATTGGCCAACGACTGTAAACTTACTTTTCTGTTAGTCTCCTCTTGTCGCATTTGCTCAATTAATGCACTTGCAACTAAGTCCTCTATGCCGATATATCTAAACATATTCACACCTAGCCCTTTCCGCACCATACTAAAATCTCTATATAATAAGTCTAAATATTTTACCATATATTTTTTGATTTTGCAAGTGTTTTTTGTAGATATTTTATGATATTTTATGACGGTTACAGAAAATTTATGCCTATGGTGATCTTGCGGTATATTCTCATTTGATCATCTGCTCAAACCATTCATCAAACGATTTCCTGGGGATACGAATAGCGATTCCGATGCGTATGACTGTTGCTGATCTCCCAGGAAGTTCATAAATAGATCATCTGGATTGTCCTTGAACTGCTAACCTTGCTGTCTTTATTGTGTTTGTTGTTTGGAGGTGGCGCTGCCGCAGCTACTTCCAATAACAAAGCCACAAACGACAAACCCCATTTACAGCCGCCCCTTTTATATGATAAGATTTAGCGAAGAGATTTACCGAAGCTAAAAACCGTACAATGAGCGGAATGACAGTCTGTCTTCTCATATAAGACCGCTCACGTAAGCTAAGAGGGGAATCGTTATGGATGAAATATTAAATTCAGTTATAGGCAAATCTGCCCCCGCGCTGCCCGATAAACTCTCCGAATCATCAACAGACGACATGCGCAGCGAGTTTACCCGCCTTCTTCATTGTAAGAGTCTGGGGTTTTATAACTGCTGTGAGATAACGACATTCTTTCTCTGCGATAAAGATAGCAAAGAGGCGTATCATTTCTTTTCGATCTGTGTTTTTGAAGAGCGTTTTCACTGGAAAGATACAGTGGAAAATATGATGCCGAAGCTGGCGGCCGTGACGGACAGGGTTAGTTTGGGCGGCAGGCGGAGAGTGGTGGGTCTGGATTCGGCGGAGGCCATTTACGACGCACTGTGTGTGGCGCTTTCGGGCGGGAACGTGGATATCGGCGACGGGGAACTGAAGATCGGGCGGCTGGAATGGGTGCCGAAGGTTTTTGTGCCCAAAAACAGTACGAAGGAACCGATTCTAAATAAAATTCTGAAAAACAATTTTCAAAACGGCAGTTATATTCTGGAATTCTTTGATGTGGAAAAACCCTGTAAGGAATTATTGGGCAAAAAGGGATTAAAGAAAGCAGCCGATGTCATATATCGGCTGCTCCCGGTGGATCTCTTCACGGTTTCGGATCGAGTTGGGAATTTTGTTTTTCAGTTTCCTTCTGTGAATATTCAGGTTTCTTATGCGGCGAACCGGGAGGAAACGCGGCTGGAATACTATGTGGAACTGGACGGGCGGCTGCGGGAGAAGTGCCGGTTGGAACTGAAATCGCAGCTTTCTTACGACGGCAATACCGTCGGTTTTGGGACAGCGGTGTGCTCACTGTCCGAGAAATCGGTGATCGATGTGGGGGATTCTTCTCATTTATGCCATACGATGGTCTGGGATCCGGAGAACCAGCTGATATTGAATGAGCAGGAGACTGCGTTTATACGGCATTTCCATGGAGAGATGCGTTTAAATCTCGGGGATACCCGTCAGATATGGGATGAAGATCATCATCTGACGGCGGAGATCGAGCTGAGCCATCTGGATGATGTGAGTGTTCATGCGCCGGTCATTCGCGCACGGGAAGCTGATATTGAGGAACGTCAATATGTGCGGAGGGCGGAGGAACACGAAAAACGGCAGGAGTTCAGACGCTATGGGATACCGGGTCATGGCACGAGGGAGGAGGCCTTGCGCGATGTGCGTAGCCTGATGGACCGCGGGGCCGGGGGGACGGTGTACTTGTGGGATCCGTATCTGAATGCGGGGGATCTGCTGGATACGTGGTATTATACTACAACGTACGGCGCGAGGCTGAAGGCTATCACTTCGCGGGAGAGCGCCGCTGTCAGTTCGGATTCTCTGGAGGAATGGTTCCGAAATCAGCGTGAGATTCTGGAGAAGCGCAGCGACAACAATGGGATATCTGTGGAAATGCGCTGCCAGTGGGGGAATTATGGCTATCATTTTCATGACCGCTTTTTGATGGTTCTGCTTCCGAACAAGAAGCCCGTCGTATGGTCTCTGGGGATGTCGATCAATAACATCGGCAAGAGCCACCATATTATTCAGCTTGTATCCTATCCGCAGATGGTGGTGGATGCCTTCGAGGAATTGTGGGATATGCTGGACCATGAAGAATGCCTGGTCTGGAAAAGGGGTGTTTCGCATGGGGCAAAGTGAGGCGGAGAAGAAGCCGACAGTCTGGCAGAAGCTGGATGCGCTGCATATCGAAATGCGGATGGGTTCCGGTGCGGGACGTACAGATCAGCAGTACATGAGGGCGCTGCAGGACGGAAAAGCGGAAAAGAATCTGGATAAGCTGTATTATTTTATTGACGGTGTAGAGCGGGGGCTGGGGTTTCGCCGCGATCCGCTGGTGTGCGGTGTTTTGGAACAGGCGTTTCAGGAAGACCCTGAAAGACTGCTGGCTCATCTGGAAAATCGGGAAGACGTGGTTGATATCTGCGTATTGCTTTCCATGTGCGAAACGCCTGTATTGCAGGCATTTGCAAATTTGCGGATGCACAGCGGTATTTTTGCGTATGAATGCGCCAGGCAATTATTCAGGCGATATCGTTTGCGGGAGGATTGCAGAAGCGGCGTGATTGACGCTGTGCGGCAGCTTTCCGAGATCGATTCGGAGCTGTGGGCGAGATGGATTCATAAAAATGAATACCAGATCGAGTGGCAGAAGCTGTTGGGCGATGTATTGTCAGGGACTTCGGAGAGGGCATGGAAATGTTACGCGGAAAACATCAATCTGAGCCTGGGAGCGGACAGGGGACAGATTGAGGCGGTTACGGAAAGCTATAATGGGATGGCGGAGGAGGTTCGGCAAAAGTTCCTTTGTGAAAATGGAGGGCTGCTCTGTCTGCGGTGGGAAAAAGAACTTGAAAGTATTAAGAAGACGCATACCATTGAGACAAATATCATCATCAATGCCTATACGAATATCATTGCCGAGGCTTTGGAGGTGAAATATGCGGAACAGACGGACTGGATGCGGGAAGTCGGGCGTTGGATTGGGGTGCTTAATAGTGATATGGAGAGGTGGTACCATTCAGCTTCGGAGATGTCGGTGTATTATTTTGCGGATATGACCCAGCTCTATCTGCTTCTGGCTGTCGGCAGGCAGCGGGGGAACGATTTTCTGGGTGACGATATGAGGGAAGGCCTTCGGATTCTGCGGTTTTATGTTATGAAACACAAGTTATTGTGGGAGCAGAGTAATATGTGGTACCGCGATAAGATGCTGGATATCTCGCTATAAATTCTGATTCCCCTATAACATACATTTTTATGTATTTGTAGACATTACATATCCAGAGCCGGGTTCGGATTGGTAAGCCCCTATCATGGAATTTTGGACTCACCGATAAGCGCCTATCATCGAAGTTGGTGATAGGCGCTTATTTTCTTTTCTTGTAAGCCGGCTTTACGACCAGCCGTCTTTCGTCCATAAAAGCATTTATCTCTTGCGGCATGGCCTCTGGGCAGATGACCGGTGCATCGACCACAAAAGTGTTATGTTCTTTAATGACTTGATTTATATCATCTCTTGTAACAGATGGATTGATATATGAATGACCTGCTTCTATATCTGCAAGCATAGCTTTTATTGCCATGCTCGTAATCGCTGAGGTATTTTTTATGATCAATGCCATTTGTGAGATCTGCTCGTTTGGGAAAAAATAGTCTGCGCCGTCCATCATGGCTGTTTTCAAACGTAAATTTACAGCCGCGTTCTGTATAAATTCTATATAAAAAGAGTATTCTGCAAAATCTTCACTTTCAGGGATCCAGAACCCGTAACCATCTTGACGTTCCGGTCTTGCGAATGGCTGCATGCCTATCGGTTGGAGAGGAGCTTTTAACTCAGGATCCATAATGTCATGGAATACGCGTATTCGGCCGACGCCTTCTTTCATAGGCAGATATTGCTTGACTACTCTGTCATAATAATGGGTGGCAAAAAAAGCGGCAACTGCAAGTTCGCTCGTCAGGTCTATCATTGGCGTGGCAAACTCGTAGTGTTGAGCTTAGGCCCAGGGCATATAGTAGCCATTGTTGTTTATAAAGAATTGAACTTCCGGCAATGATTCTAGGAATAACATAAAATCATAAGTTTTCAGTAGAGCCGCTATTTTCTCATTTCTTCCTGTAATCCTGTAGAGACTGGCCTTACAGGATGAATAGCATTTATTTTCGCCTCGATAATATGTAAAGTTACCTGGGAATGATATAGCGGCTATTCGGCTGTCCGGCATAATTACAGACTCATAGTTTGGATGTTTAACTGCCACGCCCTCTCGGTCCAGGCAAGTTCCGAGAATATGGTTTGGTTCCAGATATTTTATCGCTGCGACGATATTATCGAATTTTTTGATATCTGCCATAGACATTTCCTTTCATAAGATACTCAATGCGCGCCAGATTTGAATTTGCCGCATCGTCGAAGAAACTAATAACGGTATCCCCATCATACCATGTGGTATGCTCGTTATCTGGAGTGAACAATCTTATTCCGTAATGCCAGTTCCGGCTGGCAAATTCTATGGCGAAGGGACTTGGTACAAGTTTATAATCTACTTCCAAAAACTGATGCTCAAACAAATCCCCTCGCCGGCAGGTTCTTTCTTCGCGAAAATGAGTCTGCGAAAGTATACGTTTGTTCATGACAACGCCCAGATCAGCGTTTGTTTCCAGCGACATATGACAGAATCGGGTATTACACTCGGTCTCTGCAAAATGAATAAGTTTGCATAAAAGCCGTTTCTGTTCAGCCGCGTATTCGTAGAAGTGACATTCTATCCGGTTGATGTGAATGTATATCTGATTTCTAACATTATTTGCAAAGAAGGCCAATCTCGGCATAGCATCGCCGTCTGCATACAGTTTTTCAACCTGTGCAACAGCTTTCCACCTGTCTTTGGGGAAAATAGTCTCCAGCTTATCTATCCATTCTGTTGTCGGAACTATATTCATTACATTTGCCGCAAAGTTAAATACCCACCGTCTGACTTCTTTCTTTGGAATGTTATAGCTTTTCAGATACTGAACGTACTCCGGGGACAGTATTTCTTTTGGAAAACGGCCTTTGACCAGGTCATTTACCGGACACAGGATTGAAATATCGGAAATATCTCTGATCATGAGAGACATATCTTTTGTAAATTCTTCGATGTTTACATCCGTTACCTGTAAGATAGAATTCATACGGGCCGTAAGTATTATTTCGCCTTTCCAACGCTCGTTTAAGGCGCGGTTAAATATAGTATAGCTGCATGGATCGGTTTTCTGTTTTCGGTATTGTGCTGAAGCGACCATTGCTATATACTGATTGGCAAACCGCATAATGAGCGCCGCCTGAACACGTTGCAGGAAGGCGGCCGGGTCTTGGAGGATCAAGGCGGTATCGCCAAGCCGCAAGTACTTCTTATCGATTTTCAGGAATCGATCTTTTTCAAAAGGAAGCGGATACAATGGCGCCTGCTTTGCATGTAAATCCGCAAAATTGACTAGTCCGCCGGCCTTTACGGCATCCCAGCCTCCTTTGCCAACGTATTCGGGCGGTATTTGCATTAATAATTCCTGAATCGTTTCTGCATTGGCAACAGGCTTTAGGACAAGATTTCCTGCCCGGAGTTCTCTTATTTCATTCTGCTGCCCGATAAACATCGGAATAAAGATGTTGTGGGACAGAGTGTAGCCGCTGTTATTTTCAATTATGTGTCGTTTCAGATTTTCCAAAATTCTCATCGAAAGTCTACTCCTGCTTTCTTGAGCTGTAAGGTGCTATTTTGTTTCGCTGTTGCTGAAGCTAAGGCTGGGAACACAGATTAAGACTATCTGCAATCGTGGCAAGTGTTTTTCTATAAGTTTTTTGGCGTCCCAGTTTTTCGGCAATCTATCGCAGTTTGCGATATAAAGCCGGTTCTCATAGATGCTTTAATCGTCGCTTTATTCGAATCGAGGACACTCTTTCCAGTCAGATGTTCAACCTCCAATATCCTGTTTTGTTGGAGCCGACTCGCATAAGAAGGTCAGCTTCCTTTAGTTTTTTAATAGAGCGGTCAAGAGTGCTTTTTCCAATTTTTAGCGAAGAAAGCAATTCCTGACGTTTTATGTGAGGATTATTCTTGATTGACTTCAATATTTCTCTGTCAGTCTTAGTGAGATTTATTTCTTCATTTATCTCCCCATTTATTTCCCCATCAGAGACAGTAAGAGAAGACGGTCCCACAGTCGCGGTGGCCACTTCTGACAGCGGGATAATAATGCGGAATATATCCCCCTCTATAAATTCCGGCTCCTCTCCGGAATACATTTTTGTGAATTTATAGGTATTGCGCATTCCGGAACCCAGTTCATCTGCCAGGCCGATCTCGCGGAAGACCTTTGAAATAGGCGGGTTCTTAGGGTATGGCTCGAACGAGGCAAGGTTCAAAGCGCCGTGACCATGCGAGAGGTTGGCATTTTCTGTAAGGACGCGCTGCTTTTCAATAACCAGTTTTGCAACATAGGCGTTCGAGAAATCCCGGTGAACCAGCAAATTCGAGACGATCTCGCGCAGGATATGATCCCTTGCGCTGACGCTCTGTATCCCGTCCAGATGGAATGTGTCATTCAAGTGTTTCTGCCCAAATGCGATTAGCCGGTCATAGCTTTCGATCAGGTTCGTAATCACCACGTCCCGGTCATCGTAGCGGTCGGTGTTGAATACACGGAAAATGGCGTCCGTCTTATGCTGCGGCAGGACGGACATAATCAGCTGATCCGTACCGAAAAGCAAAATGGCGGCGAGAGTAAGTCCCTCTTTTCCGGAGGAGCGGTCTTTCAGAACCAGCCCCGCGTTGCGGATGACCTGCTCGTTCGACATATCCAGCCAGGGGGTTTATTTGCTCGGGAACGGGTCATGTTTTTGGCGCGTTCGATCAGATCCTGGCGCAGGTCGCCGATACCGAATACCGGGAAGACCTTAATTTGATTATTTGTCCTATTCTAAATTGGAATATGAAAAATTCGATGAGAATAAGTTGATTCCTTATAAAAATACGAATAGTATCATGCTTCCAACCTATGAGGAAATTGACCATAAGGAGATTATGCGGTTTTATGTGAGAGAGTTTGTAGAAGATAAGACAATACGGAAACAATTATTTGATATATTAAGACGGGATGAATATATGGATGCTTATCTCGAAAAGCTGCGGGAATTGGAACTGTTCGATGATTTTACAGAGGCCTGCTATATCTGAAAAGATAAAAATTTTCGTTATTTCACATATACCTATTGACATGGTAGGCAAATGAGAAATATAATACCGTTGTCTGTTAAATCAGGCAGGTAAATATAGGTGATATGAGAAATGTTTAGAAGAACGAAAGGCTTGAAAACCTAAATGTCAAATGAAATCACAAGAGACGCAGCGTGGGAGTTGTTGTGTCAGTGGAATAAAGAACCGTTCCATTTGCGGCACGCTGTTACGGCAGAAGGCGTGATGCGGTATTTTACGAAGGGACTTGGATATGCCGATGAGGAAGATTATTGGGGAATCGTCGGTCTTCTCCACGATCTGGATTTTGAGAAATTCCCGAACGAGCATTGTGTGAAAGAGCAGGAAATCCTGCGTGGCGAGGTGTAAATATGGCGTTTTCAAAGGAACAGGCTGAACGGTACGCCCGTCACTTCGTCCTGAAGGAAATCGGCGTGTCCGGTCAAAAACGCCTTTTGCAGTCGGGTGTTTTGGTGATAGGCGCAGGCGCTTTGGGATCAAGTGCGCTCCTGTATTTAGCGTCAGCGGGCGTCGGTGTGATCGGAATTGCCGATGGAGACCGGGTGGAGCTTTCCAATCTCGGCCGCCAGATCATCCACAGGCAGGAGGATATCGGCGCTCTCAAAACCGAATCGGCAAAAAGGGCGCTGAAAGGGCTCAATCCGGATATCACGATCCGGACGATACCGAAGCGGGTCACACCGGATAATATTGAGTCAGTGATTGCTCCCTACGATTTTATCTTAGATTGCACAGACCGATTTGAAACAAAGTTTCTCATCAACGATGCCTGCGTACTGATGGGAAAGCCGTATTCTCATGCGGGTACGGTGCATTTTGAAGGGCAGGCTATGACCTATGTGCCGGGACGCGGCGGGTGCCTGCGCTGTGTGCTGGGCGATGTGCCGGAAAATGCTGCCACTTGCGCCGAGGCCGGTGTTCTCGGTACGATTCCCGGCATCCTCGGCTGTGTTCAGGCGACAGAGGCGATAAAATTCCTGCTGGAAGCTGGAGAACTGCTCACCGGACGAGTGTTTTCCATTAACGGCCTTACAATGCGTACCCGAACGATCCGTATCGGTACAGCGAGGGAGGATTGCCCGGTTTGCGGCAAGGGACGGACTTCGTTTTCCCTTTCCGAACACCGCGCTGAATATGAACCGATGTGCTGCGGATGTTCAGTGCCGGAAGGAAGTGACTTTCCCTTATGATGCGGGAGATGAATATCCTTGAATATTTGAAAGACCGTCAGGACGGTGATATCGTCGTCGATCTTCGCAGCGAAACCATGTATGCGTTCGGAACCATTCCGGGGGCGATCAATATTCCGGTGGAACGGATCGGAGAACTTTACGAGCTGCCGGGGGAAAAACCAATTTATCTTTTCTGTCAGATGGGCGAGATCAGCGGTCAATTTGCCGAGCTGCTTTCCGATGCGGGATATGACACCTGTAATTTGACAGGCGGTTATCAGGAATATTTAAGGCAAAATATAACCCATGTAAAGTACGGAGAAGATCATTAAATCCACCTTGAAAGGCGATATATCTATGAAAATTTTAATCAAAGACACGACACGAAAAGAACGGGAAGAAATCATCCGCCGGTCGATGGACTGTGGCGGGGGCGGCTGCGAAAACTGTTCCTCCTGCTGTCTCGGCGGCGGAGATCCCTATAATATGTACCAGGACTACATCGACGGGAAAAAGGAACTTGCCGAGATCAACGCGGAGTACCGCGCAAGGTATCTGCACGGTTGAAACAACCGGAAATTCAAAGGATTGAAAGATAGTATGCTGAACCAATTTTCAAGAACAGAACTATTATTTGGAAAAGAGGCGATGGAGAGGCTGGCCGCTTCCCGCGTTGCCGTATTTGGAATCGGCGGCGTCGGCGGATATACTGTGGAGGCGCTTGTCCGCTCCGGAATCGGCGCGATCGATCTGATTGATGACGACAAGGTATGCTTGACCAACCTGAACCGGCAGCTTCACGCTACCAGGAAAACTGTCGGACAATACAAGGCAGATGTGGCGGCTGCAAGGATTCACGAAATCAATCCTGATGCCAGGGTTACGATTCATAAAACCTTTTACACGCCCGAAACGGCGAAGCAATTCGATTTTTCTGAATACGACTACATTGTAGATGCCATTGATACCGTAACAGGGAAAATTGCGCTCGTGGTCAATGCGGACAGCGCGGGAACCCCAATCATAAGTTCCATGGGCGCGGGAAACAAACTCGATCCGACAGCCTTTGAGGTGGCGGATATTTACAGCACTTCCGTTTGTCCTCTTGCCAAAGTCATGCGGTACGAACTCAAGCGCCGCGGGATCAAAAAACTAAAAGTTGTTTATTCTAAAGAACCGCCGCTGACACCGATTGACGATATGGCGATCAGCTGCCGTGCGCACTGCATCTGCCCGCTCGGAACCGCAAGGAAATGTACGCAGCGCCGTCAGATTCCCGGCAGTAACGCTTTTGTCCCCTCAGTGGCCGGTTTGATCATTGCGGGAGAGGTAATAAAAGATTTGGCGCAGAAATTTCCTGAAAGATGTTAAAAAACATAGAATACTTTGAGTTTCCGCAAACTGCACCTATTTATGAAAACTATGGAGCGGACGCCATATTAAGCGGGGGCTGAACCGATTTATGTGCCACAGGGGCCACCTTCGTTTTTCTTTGATGAAGATAAACTGGAAGCAGTCATGAAATCATCGGGAGCCAAGGCAATGATTTTATGCAATCCATCGAATCCCTGCGGGAAAGTTTTCAGCATGAACCATCTGGGCATATTTATATGGCGTCATTGCCGGGAATGAAGGAACGCACGAGTATTTGCAATTCTTTATCAAAAACTTATTTAATTACTGGATGGAGATTAGGGTATGCGATTGCTTGTGGCCGCTGCTTTACCCCCGTTCCGGCGGTTTGAGTCAGGCCGGACGGGGGCTTTCCTTTTTGACACTGAAAGCATGAGCAATAACGGCATCGCAGATCGCTTGATACCGGTCAGATCTTTCCTTCCAGGGAAGGAACGTCCTCTTCGTAGCTTCCCACTGTAAGGGAACCTACCTTTACGTCTCCGGCACTGCCATATTGGTACAGCTGATCCAGAAATTCGATGGCGGCGCGAATCCGGGTGCGAAGCAGGAACCCGCCGGATTGGGCGGCTTTTAGAAGCGCGTCTGTGGAGATTTGGGGATCCCAGCCGTAAGCGCGGCCGTGGAACTGACGAACGCCGTCAAGAACCTGCGCGATCTCATCCTTTGTCAGGGGAAGCAGCTGCGGGGCTTTGACCAGCGCATTCAGAACGGACCGGCAGGGTTCCGGATGTTCGGGATACAGTTCGGCCAGATTGTCGTATTCGTGCTTGCCGTCGATCACATCTTCGATGTAGGAAGCGCTGAATGCGAATACGGTGAATACGGACTGCATCTCCGCCTGCGGGAAAAGGAAAGGAGCCATATTTTCGTAGGCACGGAGACGGGCTTTTTTGCCGAGGCGCCCCGTCAGTTCCGCTTCGTCCACAAGGATCACCCACCCCTGACAGCCCATTTTGGTGAAAAACCGGCTCATAAAAGCGAAATAATCTGAGCAGTGCTTCGTCTTGCTGAAATTGGCGCTGAATCGGGCGGTCTGATTATAAATGCGTTTATAGATCTTCTTCAGGGCCGCATTGGCGATAAAGTCGCCTTCCAGGTCGGCTTTCAGGAGAAATTTCTCCTCCTGGTCTTCGGTTCCCATATAGGCGCGAAGCAGGTAATATAATTTATCGGTCTGCAGCTCTTTGGCGGCGTAGACCAGAAGCTCGGAGGCCGCCGGATTCCCCGGCGTCAGATTGTCCAAAAGCTGTGAGAAGCCGGGCTGTTGACGCATGGGCAGGTAGGTGTTTGTGATCAGCTTCTGATAGACCAGATACAGCTTATCCATGGGGGTTTCCTTGCTTAGGGAAAGGTAGGAAACCGCCATATGATTGGAATGCGCCAGATTGAAAACGGTATTCAGAAGGTGAGTCTTGCCCTCTCCGTATTTACCGGTTATGATGAAGCCGTCCGAAACGCCGGTTTCATAGACCTGCTCCAGGCGTCCGGAGATCTCCTTTGTAATCTGGGGCCGCGCTTCGGAGAAGTACTGTCCTACTGCCCTGGACGGTACGCCTGAACGCAGGGCTTCGATCACGCGTCTCGCTTCCATATCAAACATTGCCTTCACCTCCTAGAGTCGCGGCTTTTACCAGCCGCGGGATTCCCACGCCGCCCGTGACCGCACGGCTGAGCAGTTCCCTGGCCTCCTCGAGGGAGAGCGGATGCGCGCCGGTATGACCGGAAGCGGCCGTCAGTATTTTCTGCGACATATCTGTCAGCACCTCCGGCGTGTATTCCTGCATGGCCAGACGGTCCAGATCCACGATGTCTGCAAACCGGTTGAAGCGGTCTCCGGTGATCTCGTTCTGGATGCGCATCCAGAGGGCCTGATAGGATTTGATGCCGGACAGTTCATTGTCCAGAAGCTCCCGGTCGAAGGCGAACAGGAACATCACGTGCTTCAGGCTGTCGATATCATCGATCAGCTGGCGAATGCTTTCGTAGGTGTCTTCCCGCTTCATCCGTGTATAGTGAATGGGCTGCAGGCTGGACCGGTTCAGGAGAATTTCCAGATGGTCGATGGAGACGATGAGTCCGTTCATACCGCTCAGGTGAATGACTTCTGCAAGTGAGCGAAGCATGTGGCGGGCGTTGTAACGCGTGATCCGGCTGGGGGACAGCCCTAAGGAGCGGAGCAGGGACAGCTTGACGGTCTTATCTCCGTGAAGCCATGCCAGAAGCAGTTCCCGGTTCTGCTGCTCGAGTACCGGATGCCCCAGGATACTGCCGGTCAGCAGGCTGCAGGCCAGAGCAAAATTATTG
>CANQSK010000082.1 GCA_947626475.1 uncultured Lachnospiraceae bacterium | reverse complement strand
GATGGCACAATATACCCGATTGGCAAAGTGATCGACATCAGGCAGGCAGCATCACGTGTCGGCGGTCAGCGCGACCGCCACACCATAAAGGTGAGAGGCAAAATAAGCTATCTGTCCTTTGAGCGAAGTCCAGATCTGACAGGCAACAACATCGGACGCTGGTTCGTGGAGCGCAAAGCAGTATAAAAAGAGGACAGCTTCTTTTCTATCGAAGCTGTCCTCTTTTGCTGTTATATCACTTGTCCCTGAACATAGTGGCGTAATAGTTCCGATATGCTCCGCTGGTAACGTGCTCCATCCAGACCGGGTTATCCAAATACCACCGGATGGTCTCTTCCATGCCCCGCTCAAAGGTGTAGGCTGGCTTCCAGCCCAGATCTGACGTGATCTTCCCGTTATCAATGGCGTACCGCCTGTCATGCCCCGGCCGGTCCTGCACATGGGCGATCAGGCTCTCCGGCTTGTCCAACGCCTGCAATATCAGCCGCACGATGTCCAGGTTGGCCCGCTCGTTGTTCCCACCTATGTTGTACACCTCACCCATGCGGCCCCGGTCCAGCACCGCGCAGATGGCCCCGCAGTGGTCACGGACATGCAGCCAGTCACGGATCTGCATCCCGTCCCCGTACACCGGCAGGGCCTTATCATCCAGCGCGTTGTGTATCATAAGCGGGATGAGCTTCTCGGGGAACTGGCAAGGGCCGTAGTTGTTGGAGCATCGGGTGATGTTCACCGGCAGACCGTAGGTCTCGTGATAGGCCCGCACTACCATGTCCGCACCGGCCTTGGAGGCCGAGTAGGGGCTGTTGGGTGAAAGCGGCGTGGTCTCCGTGAACATCCCGGTCTTGCCCAACGCGCCGTATACCTCGTCTGTGGAAACTTGCAGGTACCGCACGCCGGGCTTGTACTCCCGGGAATACTTGTCCTCCGGGGACAGCTTCCAGTGGTCCTTGGCCGCGTCCAAAAGCGTCTGGGTCCCCACCACGTTGGTGGTGAGAAACAGCTCCGGCTCGACGATGCTCCGGTCCACGTGGCTCTCCGCCGCGAAGTGGACCACCGTGTCAAAGCCATATTCGTCAAAGAGTTCCTTCACCGCTGTCCTGTCCCGGATGTCGCCCTGGACGAATACATAGCGCGGGTCTTTTTCTATGTCCGCCAGGTTCTCCAGGTTGCCCGCGTAGGTCAGAAGGTCATAGTTCACCACTTGCTGTACATCATCCCGGGTGCTCAGGATGTAATGAACGAAGTTGGACCCGATGAACCCCGCCCCGCCGGTCACAAGTACGTTTTTCATATGTCTTCCCCCAATCTGTGCTATTTCTTGTGCTATTATTGATTCGTCAGATAGGCCCGGACGTGCTCAAAATACGCCAGGGCATGCTCGATGCACACGTCCATGTTGTAATACTTGAACTCCGCCAGCCGTCCGCACAGGAAGAGGTTCCTATACTGCTTCGCCTCATCCAGATATTTCTGATACGCGGCGCTGCTCTCCTCCGTCACCACGGGGTAATAGGGGATGTTCCCCACCCCGGCGTGGGGGTCGTAGGCCAGGGGATACTCCGTGGCCACCACGGAGCCATGTACGGCGCTGTCATCGAACATGATCTTTCGGTACTCCGTGCTCCGGGTGTACCCGGGTGCCTGGGGGTAGGATACGATCTGGGTAGGCAAGATGCTGGGCTTGTCCTCATAGGTATATCGGATGTCCAGGGACCGGTAGGGCAGCGGGCCGTACTTCCCACCGAAGAGCTCATCGATGGGGCCCGTGTAGATCAGGCACTCCACGCTCTCCCCGTCATACCAGGCCTTGCCGCTCTCCAGTTTCAAGTGCTCCAGGGCATCCGTGCTCAGCTGGACCTCGATGTTGGGATGGTCCAGGAGGTTTTCAAAGAGCTTCGTGAATCCGTGGATAGGCAGGTACTGAAAATCCTTGTTCAGATACCGGCCATCATAGCCCATGGCCATAGGCACTCGGTCCAGCACATACTTGTCGATCTCCTCCGGCTGCAGGCCCCACTGCTTGGACACATAGGTCCGGTAGGCCTTCTCAAAGAGGAGATTCCCGTATTCACTGATATCTTTATCCTCGTGGTCCACCAGCTCCAGGATGGGCACCCGGTCCCGGCCTATAAACGCCGCACGCAGCTTCGCCAGCAGGCCCTCCGCCTTCTCCGGGCCGATGAGCTGCTGCACCGTCTCGAAGTTGAAGGGCAGCCGCACATACCGCCCGTCTATGAAGCTCAGAAGCTGCACCGCGAAGGGAAAAAGCTCCCCGTACTGCTTCAAATACTTGATGACGGCGTAGTTATTGGTGTTGAGAAAGTGGGGGCCGTACTTCTGCACCAGGATGCCGTGCTCGTCCACCTCGTCGTACATGTTCCCGCCGATGTGGGCCCGCTTCTCCACCACCAGGACCTGCCGGTCCAGCTCCTCCGCGATTTTCCGGGCCAGTATCGCCCCAGAAAATCCGCTGCCTACCACGATGATTTTCTCCATGTGTTCTCCTGTCAGAATCCCAATGTTTTTACCCACGCCGCCGTCTCCCGGATGGCCGCGTCAAAGTCGTACTCCGCCCTGACCCCGGTGTCCTCATAGAGGGCGCTAGTGGATATGTAGCTGTAGTCCGTCAGAAACTGGTCCGGTATCTCCCCGAAGGTCAGCTCCAGGCCCGGCGCCGCAACGTCCCGGGCGCGCTCGATGATCCTCCGCAGCGGCCACAGGTCCGTGTGCCCGATGTAATAGGTCATCATGTCCGCACCGCCCTCGCCCATGGCCCGGATGAGCCGCACGGCGTCCTTGATATACAGCCAGTCGTTCAGTCCCTCACCCTTCACCAGCTTGGGGGCTCTGCCCTCCAGGAACTGGTGCAGGATGCTGTTGGTGGACCGCTTGGACCTATCCCCCGGCCCGATGATGTTGGCGAACAGGCCGCAGTTGAACCCGATGCCGTTTTGCGCCGCCAGGGTCTTACACATCATCTCCGCCGTCAGCTTCGCCGCCGCGTAGATGCACGTGCCACGGGGATGGCAGACGTTCCTGTCGATGTGCTCCAATATCTCCAGCTCCGCCACCGTACCGGCCAGCACGAACTTTTTACAGCCGATCTGCACCGCCTGCATCAGCGCGTCACAGGCATGGCGGGCGTTATCCATCTGGAGGGCGTAGTCCGCCGTCTTGGGACCGTAGGCGCCGTCCCAGGCCAGATGATAGAATACGTCCGCCGACGGGATGCGCTCATGGAGCGTGTCATATTCGGAGAAGTCTGCCGGGACACAGGTCAGCGCAGGATTTTCCAGCTCCGCCAGCCTGGACACGTCCCGGCCCACGGCATAGACATGATAGCCATTTTCCCGCAGATGCGCCGTGAGGGCCTTGCCGATGAACCCCGTGGCGCCGGTAATGACAGCCGTTTTCATCGCCGCACCTCCCTCACGCGCACCGCGCCGGCAGGGAAGCAAGCGGCAATGTAATAACTACGCTGCCCCCCCCCCGTTGGAATTTTCTTCCATATCCTTCAGCCACTTTGCTGTCATCTGTACGCTCTCCTCAAAGTCCGCTTGGCACTCGAAGCCCGTGTCGTTATACAGCGCGTCCAGGTCCACCAGGCCGTAGTCCAGCGCCGGGGCGTCCGGGTACTCTCCGAACCCCAGCTCCGTCTCCGGCGACAGCACGTCCCGGATGCGGGTCATCCAGCTTTTGAACGTGTCCAGCTCCCTGTGCCCCACATAGTAGTCCCGGAAGTCCCTGCCCTGCTCGCCTATGGCCAGCAGGCCCCGGGCCACGTCGTCTATGTAGATGAGGTCATAGAGGTTGTTGCCCTCGATGAGTCTGGGCTTTTGCCCGGCCATAAGCTGCTCCATCACGACGTTGGGCAGCGTCCGCGCACGGTTCCCCTCCCCGTAGGGCATGGCGATCAGCGCCGTGCAGTAGGGTAGGCCGCTGTTGTGAGCCAGGGTCTTGCCGATGAGCTCTGCCGCCAGCTTTCCCGTGGAGTAGACGCAGGTGTACCGGGGCGCGAAGTCCTCATTGCCCACGAAGCTCCGTATCTCCACTGTGTTCACCGTGCTGGCCAGCACGAATTTCCTTGCCTTCAGCCGGATGGCACAGGCCACGGCGTCGCAGGCGTACTTCACATTGTCGATCTGCGCCCCATAGTCCCGCAGGGCCTCCGAGCCGAAGCCGCCGGCAAAGGCGCAGTGATAAAAGACATCCGGCTCCGCCGCCAGCTTCTCATGCAGCCGGGGGTATTCTGCAAAGTCCGCCGCGACGGCCGTCACACCATCCAATTTGGAGAGCGCCGCCAGCTTGTTTCCGTCCCGGCCCACGGCCTGCACCCGGACGCCTTGCTCTGACAGCAGCCGCGTCAGCCGCGCGCCGATGAATCCCGTGGCGCCGGTAATGACAGCCGTCTTCATCAGGAGTTTCCTCCCACCGTCAGGTTCACGTCGCTGTCACGCAAAAACGGTGCCTTGGCATCAGACGGGGACAGGATGGGCTCCCCGACGCCCCACTCGATGCCTATGTCCGGGTCGTTCCACCGGATGGCCCGCACCAGGGATCGGTCATAGTAGTCGTCGAACTTATAGAGCACCACCGTCCCCGGCTCCGTCGTTATGTAGGCGTGGCCGAAGCCGCTGGGCAGGTAGAGCTGTTTCCGGTTGGCCGCCGACACCTCCTGGCATATCCACCTTTTGAACATGGGCGAATCCCGCCGCAGGTCCACGATGAAGTCCCGCACCGCGCCGTGGAGCACACGCACCAGCTTCACCTGGGGGTGGGGGTTGTTCTGGAAGTGGATGCCCCGGATGGTCCCGGCGTCACGGTTATAGCACTCGTAGTCCACCACGAATTTGGTGGTGATGCCGTAGTCAAGAAGGGTCTTGTCGTCATAGGCCTCGGTGCTGTAGCCCCGGTTATCGTCAAAATACGTGGTCTCGATGAGCTTCACGCCCGGCAGGGCCAGATCGGTAACATTCATTGCCGCACCTCCCTCACGCGCACTGCGTAGGCAGGAAGGCAAGCGGCAATGTAATAACTACACTGCCCCCCCCCGTTGGTAATTTCTACCATATTATTGGCCGTCCCGTTCATCTTTGTATCCTCCTTCAGCAGCCATGCAGCTGTTTTTCGTATGCACTCCTCAAAATCCGCCTTGCACTCAAAGCCCGTATCGCGGTACAAGGCATCCAGATCGATCAATGTATAGTCAATATATGCTCTGTCCTCATAAGCGCCAAATTGAAGCTCCGCCTCCGGCGCAAGCGTGTCACGAACGCGGGTCACGATCTCCCGAAACGTCTCCGGCTGATGCTTTCCTATGTAATACTCCACGCCGGCCGCGCCGCGCTCCAGCACCGCCATCATGCCACCCACCGCGTCATCGATATACGTCCAATCGTGTAGGTGCTCGCCGGATATGAGCCGCAGCGGCTCGCCCCTTAACAGCTGCCGGATCATCGTGTTCGTGGACCGGGCAGACCGGTCGCCCACGCCAAAAACATTGGTGAACAGCACGCTGTTGAACGCCATTCCGTACTCCGCCGCCTTGGCCCGGAGCATCCTCTCTGCGGCCTCCTTTGCGATGCCGTATATGTTGTTGCGGATGAATACCTCGCGCCCATTCTCCGTGACCGGCTCCATCCGGTATTGATAGCTGGACCCAAGGAACAGAAACCGCTTCACGCCTGTGCGTTTTGCCTGCTCTAGGGCGACCGCAGCGGCCGATATATTCCCCGCCTGGACTGTCAGATCACGGCTCCGCAGGCCGTAAAAGCCCGCCCAGGCGGCATGGATGAACCAGTCCACATCCTTTGGCAACAGCCCCGCCAGTTCACTGTAATGCGCAAAGTCACAGACGGTCTCATGGAGCCGGTCCGATGTGATATCCGCCATCTTTCCTTGCGCAGTCACAACAGCCCAGACCTCAACACCCTCTGCCAGCAGTCTTTTTGTCAGCGCCCGGCCGATGAAGCCGCTGGCGCCAGTCACTACCGCTCTCTTCATGGCACGTACATGAAGTTCACGTCGCTCCGGGCCAGGGTCGGGGCCACCTGGTCCTTGGACGACACGACAGCCTCGATGGGCGGCCACTGGATGCCGATGTCCGGGTCGTTCCATGCGATGGCACGGTCGTAAGCCGGGGCATACAGCGCGTCGACTTTATATTGCCCCTCGGTGCCGTCCTCCAGGGACATGCAGATGTGCCCGAAGCCCCGGGGGATGAACAGCTGTTTCCGGTTCTCCGCGCTCAGAATGACAGATATCCATTTCTTATATGTAGGCGAGCCCTTCCGCAGGTCCACCGCCACGTCAAATAGGCTGCCCCTGGTACAGCGGATGAGCTTGGCCTGGGCGTATGGGTCGTTCTGGAAGTGGATGCCCCGGATGGTGCCCCGGGTCAGGCAGAGAAAGTGGTTATCCTGGACAAATTCGCAGTCGATACCGTATTCCGCCAGGGTCCGCTTGGAGTACGTCTCACAGTAATAGCCCCGGAAATCTTCAAAATAGGTAGGCTCTATGAGCTTCACGCCGGGCAGGGCCAGTTCTGTTACTGTCATTTCCCCTCTCCCTTCTGAAACAACACGCCTTGCGCTGCCGCCTGGCGGCAGATGGCCGCGCACATTTCCTCCCGGGCTGCCTCGTCCTCCACGCTCTCTTTGAACCGCTCGATGGAGTGCAGGAACTGGTCGTCTGCAGTGAGCTCCACAGTGCTCTCGCCGGTGGAGGTTCGCAGGATGAAGCTGGGCTTGAAATCCGCCCCCGCCGTGAAGATGCGGGGGGCGATGAGCGTCGCCTGGCTCCCCCACACCTCCAGCTGACACTGGTAGGCGTTGTCCATCCCGAAGGATATCTGCGCGCACTGGCCAGAGCTGTTTTCCAGCACGGCGCTGCCGTACAGGTCTACCTCATACCCGACGGGCGTCGTGAGCTTTGCCTGGACCACCTTGGCGCTGTCCCCCAGCAGTTCCAGCGCCAGCCGCACGGGATACCCGCCGCAGTCCAGCAGCGCCCCGCCGCCAAGCTCCTTCACATAACGGAAGTCGTTCCCGCCCCGCTTGGGAAAGCCGAAGGCCATCCGGTACAGCCGGATATCGCCCAGTTCGCCGGAGGCTATGAGCTCTTTTATCTTTTTGAACTGGTTGTGGTACAGGAACATGTAGTTCTCGTGGACTGCAAGGCCCTTTTCCCTCGCCAGGGAAAGCAGCGCTTCCGTGTCATTGTGGGCTGTGGTGAACGGCTTTTCCATGAAAAGGTGCTTGCCGCTCTCCAGCACCTTCCTGCCCCACTGGGCGTGCAGCGCCGGAGGCAGGGGCACATACACCGCGTCGATGGACGGGTCATTCAAAAGGGCGTCGTAGCCGTCGTATATTGCCCCGCCGAACTGCTCCCGGAAGGGTCTCCCCTTCTCCAGTGTACGGGAGGCCACCCCCGCGTATTCGATATCAACGCACTTCGCCAGCGCCGGCAGGAACCGCCGGAACGCGATGTCCGATGTGCCCAGTATGCCAATTCTCATCTTCACGCCTCCAACAGTGCCAGCAGATTCCGTAGCTGGATGTTCAGGATGTTGTTGATCTGGAGCATCTCATTCAGCGACTGGTAGTCCAGCCAGAAGTACCCCTCCGGCAATGCGGGCAACTCGTCCTCTTTTACCCGCAACAGCACGTTCCGGTTCTGTTCATGGTAGAACCGGCCGCCCTCCTCGCTCATCATGTGGTCGTACATCACGCCCACGCCGCTCTCCAGATTCCGCTGGAACAGCTCCGTAATGGCGTCCTCCACGGGGGCCATGCCCGCCTCGGTCTGCACCGTGGGGCCAAGCTCCACCGTGTCGAACACGCCTATCTCCTGCTTGAACCGCACCAGGAACTTCAGCACCCCGTCCATCTCGCAGCATAAAAGCCCAAACAGCGATTCCCCATTGGCGGCGAACAGCGGCTGGGTCCAACGGTGCACCTCCCGGCCCTCGATAGCGATGTCGCAGAAGATCACCCGGAAAGGGTAGGGATGTTTGCACACCAGCTCCCCGTCCTTCATCTCCCAGTCGGTCAATTCACTCAGCGGCACCACCGTCTGCTGGAAGGACTGGAACATCTTGTAGCTGTTGAGCCGCTGGTACATCCGCGGCAAAGCATCCTCTCCCGTACGGATGAAAAGCGACCGGAACAGGGCCTTGTCACGGAACTGCTCCGCCAGGTCCAAAAGCTCCCGCTCCGTGAGCCGCAGCTTCGCGTAGGGGATGCAGCTCAAGACGGTCCTCGTGTCCATGTTCACCAGGTTATCCCGGCGCATCAGGGCCTTGATCTGCCCCAGGGTCATCCAGCAGTGGCTGGGCAGCACCGGCACGTCCTCCTCCACCCGGATCATGATGTTCCGGTTCCGCTTCCTGTAAAACCGCGCCGACTGCTCCGACTGGATCTGGTCCACCACCACCTCGTAGCGGTCGAAATTAAGAAAGTACTCCAAGTAGGGTGGCGTGGCGCCCCCGTGCTTGCGGGTGAAGTTGCTCAGTGTCGCCTGGATGGTGGGGGATATCTGCACGCAGTTCACGTTCCCTGGCTCCGTCTTCGCCTGCATGAGAAAGTGCATGACACCGCCGATCTCCCGGCACAGCACGCCAAGGAACCCGATCTCCGGCTGCAATATCACCGGCTGCATCGTCACAGAGCCATCCTGTTTTTCCTGCTTAAGTCCGGCGATCTGGAAAAAGCTCAGGTTTCGGTTTTGAATGTGACCGCTCTCGCTGTCATAGTACCAGGGCTCACACCGCTCCAGGGAGACAGGCCGGATGGAGACATAGGTAGTCTCATTCCGCTCCTTCACCCAATCGAGGATCTCGGCGGTGCTGCACACCTTTCCCTCCGTCTCGCACCAGCTTCTGGCGATGGACAGAAGGGTATCCTTTAAACTCATACTTGTTTATCCTCTTTCCCGGGCTCGAGCTTGTCCTCGTCCTCAAAGTTGATCTTCTCGCCCACGACCACCAGTGGCCGCCGCATGGTCCGTGTGTTGATACTCAGTATGTACTCTCCCAGGATGCCCAGGAAAAACAGCTGCACCGCCCCTATGAAGAACACACCGATGATGATCGACGCTGTGCCATAGGGGTAATCGTACCAGTTGAATAGCTTGCTGAAGAGAACAAAGACGGCAAGGCATGCGCTGATGATTCCCAGTATCGCCCCGATAAAGGTCGCGATACGCATAAGTATCTTTGTGTACGATGTGATGCCGACCATAGCCGCGTCATACACCTTCCAGAAGTTCTGGCCGGACTTGCCCCGCAGGCTGGCCGCCTGCTCATACTGCACGACTGCTATGTTCATGCCGTACTCGCTGACCAGTCCCTTGAAGTAGGGATATGGGTCGTCTATCTGACGCATAACATCTATAAATGCACGGTCATAGAGCCCGAACCCATTGAAGTGCTGGATCTGCTTTGTATCGGAGAACTTCCCGATCACGTCGTAATATAATGTGCGCAGGAAAAAGAGCAGTTTGGACTCCTTGCTCTTCGTCTTCTGACCCACGACGACCTTGTGCCCCTGTTCCCAAAGTTCCACCATCTTCGGCAACAACTCCGGCGGGTCCTGCAGGTCGCTGAACAGCAGGAACGTGGCGTCTCCGGTACCGTATTGCATCGTGGCAAATACGTTGCGGGTATATCCGAAGTTCCGGGCATTGAACACCGCTTTCACACGCCTGTCCTTCGCGCAGTACTCCCGAATCACCTCCCGGGTGCTGTCCGGGGAGTAGTCGTCCACGAAGATGATCTCATAGTCATAGTTCGGCAGCTGCTCGGCGAACACCTTCGTCAGCCGCTCATACATCACCGGCACGCACTTCTCGTCGCTGTACGTGGGGATGGTCACGCTTATCTTTTTCATACCTGTCCCCTCTCTATTTCCCGTTGGGGTAAATACACGTCTCATCCGGCACCGGGAAGATGCTCTCCACCAGCCGCATGAGTCTTATGAGCCGCTGGCCCTTGGCGGTTATCCGGTACCCACCGTCCGTTTCCTCCAGGTTGCCTATGTACACCTGCTCATCTATCCGCTTTTGCGTCTCTCCTGCTTGCTCAATAAACCCGTCGACGAACTGCGCTTTCATCTCCTCCGTGGTCAGCACCGTTTCCGGCTTCTCCGCCATATCTGCCAGGGAGAAAATGGTATAGGACCGCTCAATGGGCATGGGCCCCAGGGCCAGGAACAGCGCCATGAGCAGCGTGGAAAGCCCAACGCACAGCACCACGGAGGACAGCTCCAGTCCGAACAGGCTCCCCCGCTTTACAGCGACCGGCACGGTGACGGCCAGCAGCACCACACAGGCGATGGCGTCAAAGACCAGCAGCCGGTACAGGTACGCCTTCTGCCCCGCCAGCAGCGGCGTGCGCAGGAGAAACGCGACGGCGACGGCAATCAGCACGCACAGCACCACGCACAGCAGCGCGGCCTTCAAAAGTTTTATCCATTCCATTTTCATCATCTTTACACTGCCTTTCGGACATAGACCTTCATCTGGAGCTCTGGCAAATCCTGTTCCAGGTCGTAATATTGGTTCAGATATTCCTGCGTCACCGGAAGGATCGGCTCGTTCATTTCAGCGATGTATATCCGCTCGTAATCGTTCGCTGTCTCTTCCATGCCAGCAAATTCACCTAATCCCATAAACTTATACTGATTCGTAACATTCAGTTCATCTCTCCGGCCGCAGCGACCGATATAATACTCATTCCACGAATCCGGAATGACGGTGCCGGTCGTCATCGCCACCGTGCCCGGATCGAAGATATAATTGACCTGCGTGTACAGCCAGTCGGCGGCCTCCCGGAACGGCTGATCACTGCTGAACGACGAGGCTCCGGCGAGGCAGTTGACCGCCAGGGCAGCGGAAACACATAGCACGGCCGCGCTTTTGACCTTCGCCCTGTCCACCGGCAGCAGGTCCAGCACCCGGCAGACGGCCCCGGAGAACAGCAGCGCGAAAAACGGTATCAGGACCGTAAAATACCGGTTCTCAAACATGGTGTGCTGCCGGTTGATATACCGCCCGTAGACGAACAGGAGCGCCAGGACCCCGGCCACCGCTCCCAGGAGCAGGCGGGAAAAGGCTCTATCCTTCTCCCCGTCCTTCTCCTTCCCCGGCGAGAGCAGCTCCGTTAGGATATATACCGCCTCGAAAAGCGCCAACAGGCACAGGGCGGGATCGTTGCCGCACAGGTAAAGCACGGCGCTCTTGATCTCGGAGAGTGTGGGGACCGGGTACCATGAAGGCATGTAGTTCGTCGTCAGTCCTCTTGTGGAGAGCAACACGACCGCCATCCACGCCACGCTCAGCGCCCCCGGCAGGATATAGGGGCCGGCCGCGGCAAATACCCGCAGGTCCTTCTCCGCCCGCCAGCTCTTATACGCCCCGATGGCGTCGGCCAGGAAAAACACGGCGCAGAGCAGCATGCCGAAGTAGTGGCTCATGGCCAGGCCCGACAGGGACAGGCTGAACGCCGCCTTCCATTTTCCGGCGCCCTCCCGCTCCTTCCGGTAATAGGTGTAGAGGGAGAGCGACGAAAACAGCAGTGCGAAAGCATATGACCTGTATTCAAAGGCCACCCGCTCCCACACCGTCAGGGAAAACGCGATGAACGCCGCGGCCAGCACACCGCCCTGCAGCCCGCCGCGCTTTTCGCCCAGAAGCCCGAGCACATACACCGACAGCACGGTGGGTATGATGTCGACCAGCAGCAGCCACTTCTCACCGTAGGGGGCGAGGCGGTACCACGCTACAGCGACCAGGGAAAACAGCGGAGGCGTGGCATCGAGCATATTCCGGCAGCTATCTAGCGCAGTTTTAATCCCTCCGCTGGATGTGAATACCTGGATCAGATCATCGACCCAAAAAGATTCATCTGACCCGTGGCTAAACATGAGCACTCCCACAGCAGCGGCCATGAGGGCATATATCAACTTTCCGGCGCGGCTGCCCGCCCACCGGCGGAGCCGGCCCGGCCGGCGCAGGGAATACCGCGCCAGTCCCAGCGCCGCGGCCGACAGTCCAAACAGCACGACGGCATAGACCAGCATCCGCTCCCCGGCGTCAAAAAAGAGCATCCTCCGGCTGCTGGCGCTTATCGGCACCTGGATGACGCCCGCGTCCGCGGAATAGGTATCCACCGTTTGGGTATCGCCGCTGGCTGTCACGTCCACCAGCCCGCTATACATATTGGTGTGGAAGATCAGTCTGCGTTCCTCGCCCACCGGGATCTCCAGGGAGACGGTCCGGGTCAGCCCTTCCGGCTGCCGGGGGTCCGTCTCATTGCGCCACATATAGCTCTCGCCGCACCAGAGCCATTTTCCCTCGCCTATTCCCAGGTCCTCGCCGCACGAATACTCCGTTCCGTCGACAAGTATCCCGTACATCGCCACCTCGTCGGCGGCAGACGCCTCGTTTTTCTCCCCCAGCGCCGTCATCGTCAGAGTGTCCGTGGGACCGGTCACCTGCCCGGAGGCGGCATGGGCAACCAGCGCAAAGACCAGAACGGAAAGGCAGAGCAGCGCCCGGCGCGCCGTATTTTTACGAAATAGCAAACAGCCGCCGGCCCCCGCCAGAAACAGTAGGCATTTCAGTTCCAGCATTATCGTATCTGTCATTTGACTCTCCTTTATTGCAGCTCAAAAAGATACCGCTCATATCGGTCGCAGACCTCTTCCGTGGGGCCAAAGGCCATCTGGCGCCCCCGCTCTATCCACAGGACCTTATTGCAGAGCTCACGGATCTGCGCCAGCGAGTGAGACACCAGGATCGTTGTCGCCCCGCCGCTGATGATCTCCCGCATTTTCCGGGCACTTTTTTCCTGAAAGGCGCCATCTCCCACCGACAGGACCTCGTCCAGTATCAGAATGTCCGGCTGGACCATGGAGGCTATGGAAAAAGCAAGGCGGGACTGCATCCCGGATGACAACTGCTTGAACGGCCTGTCTTCAAATTCGCGCAGTTCGGAAAAATCAAGTATCTCCTGATACATCTGATCCATGAATTCCCGCGTATAACCCAGCATGGCGCCGCGCAGATAGGCGTTTTCCCGGACCGTCAGATTGCCGTCGAAGCCGGAGGCGAGCTCCAGCAGCGCGACCACATTGCCGCTGACCTGGATGCTCCCGCGCGTGGGCTCCATGATGCCGGAGACCGCCTTCAACAGTGTGGACTTGCCGGCGCCGTTCGTGCCGACGATGCCCAGCATATCCCGCTCCTCCAGCTGGAAGGAAACGCCGTCCACAGCCATGAACTCCTCGACACGGTAATCGTGTGTGAGGTGCCGCATCACCCACTCCTTCAGCCCGATATCCTTAAAATCTCCTATCTTATAGCGGATGGCAACATCCTCCGCCCGCAGTACAGTTTCCATCTCGCACCCTCAGACATAATATAGAAATTCGTGATTGTACTTCTTGTAAAACCAGCATCCAATGGCCATGGCCGCCGCCGCATAAAACCCCATGAGCAGATGGAACCCCACCGAGGGTATCGCGCTCTCGATGACCACCTTTCTGAAGTAGCGGATGAACAGGTAGAGTGGATTGATCAAAAACACATTTTGAATCCTGTACGGAAATGTCGTGATCGGATAGAAGATCGCCGAGAGCCACATAATCAGCTGCGTCAGGATGCCCCACAAATACTGCATGTCCCTGAAAAATACGAACAGCGCCGACAGGATCATCCCGATACCCAGATTGAACACCACAAGACACGTCACAGGATAGATCAGCGTCAGATACGAGAGATCGAACCTCAGTCCGTCCATCAGGACAAAAATGAAATACACGATCAGTGTCAGGCCAAAGTTGATGAGCGACGACACGTTTTTGGAGAACAGGAAAAGATATTTTGGCACGTTGACCTTCGTAAAGATCGAAGCATTGTCCAAAAGGGACGTCATGCCCTGGGTCGTCGCATCGCTGAAATAGGAGAAGATCATCTGGCCGGAAAACAGATAAATCACATAGTGCTCCAGCTCTGAGCCAAGCAGCCGGTTGAACACGAGCCACATGATCAGAAGATTCATCAGCGGAGACAGGATGCTCCAAAGCATCCCCAGGATCGTCCGCTTGTATTTCAGCGTAAAATCACGCTTTACAAGCTCTTCAAACAGGAAACGATAACGCTTGATCT
>CANQSK010000081.1 GCA_947626475.1 uncultured Lachnospiraceae bacterium | reverse complement strand
AAAGCAGGAAACGGCATGACCGAAATCATGCCGTCCCTGCAAAACTTGAAAAAACTTTCTTACGATAGCCCCGGTTTTCTGGGCTTTTTATTATAATTATCAATAACAGGAACAGGAGGGTTATGAACCATGAACAATTTCACGTATTACGCGCCTACAAAGGTTGTGTTCGGCCGGGGAGCGGAGGAGCAGGTGGGCGCTCTTGTCAGGGAATTTGGCGGCACAAAGGTGCTGATCCATTATGGCGGCGGAAGCGCCGAGCGGACCGGTCTTCTGGGAAAGGTGAGAAAGTCCCTGGAAGAGGCCGGGGTTTCGTATGTGGAACTGGGCGGCGTGGTGCCGAACCCTCATCTTTCTCTGGTATATAAAGGAATTGAGCTTTGCAGAAGGGAAAATGTGGATTTCCTTCTTCCCGTAGGCGGCGGAAGCGTCATCGATTCAGCCAAGGCCATCGGTTACGGGATTGCCAACGGCGGGGATGTGTGGGATTTCTATGACAGAAAGAGAGTTCCATCCTCCTGCCTGCCTCTCGGCGCGGTGGTGACCATCGCGGCGGCCGGCAGTGAGATGAGCGACTCCTCCGTGATCACCAAGGAGGAGGGCGGCATCAAGCGGGGCTGCAACAACAACGCCTGCCGGGCCAGGTTCGCCGTCATGAATCCGGAGCTGACCATGACGCTGCCGGCTTATCAGACAGCCTGCGGCTGCGCGGATATTCTCATGCACACCATGGAGCGCTATCTGAATCACTGCGACAATATGGAGCTGACAGACGGACTGGCGGAGGGCCTGATGAAGGCGGTCATTCACAACGCCCTGATTCTGGTGGATCATCCGGATGATTATAACGCCAGGGCGGAGATCATGTGGGCCAGCAGCTTGTCCCACAACGGCCTGACCGGCTGCGGAACCGACGGAGGGGACTGGTCCTGCCACCGGCTGGAGCATGAGATCGGCGGAATGTTCGATGTGGCTCACGGCGCCGGTCTGACTGCCATCTGGGGAAGCTGGGCAAGATATGTGTATAAGGAGAATCCGAACCGTTTTGAGCAGTTTGTCACCAGAGTTCTGGGCGTGGAGCCTCAGGCCGGCCAGGAAGAGACTATACAGAAGGGCATTGAGGCCATGGAAGATTTCTACCGGGCGATCGGTATGCCTGCCAGCATGCAGGAACTGGGCATCGATCCGACTCCTGAGCAGATTGAAGAGATGGCCGAAAAGTGCAGCATCGCGTTCAACGATAAGCTGGGCGTGGTGAAGGTGCTGCACAAGGCGGATATGGCGGCAATCTACCGGATGGCGGCGGGAATGGAGCCGGCGAAGGCCTGACATTGACATGTTGTTTTTGTGTGAAAAAGTGACGCGGCAGGATGGGGCTGCTGTCCGGATCCTGAAATGCCGCAGTCTGGATACCATGGCAGTGGTGCCGGAAACGGTCCGTGGCCTGCCGGTGAGGGAACTGGCGTCTTATGTGTTCTCCTCTCACAGCGCTTACGGAGTGGAGGAGAATCCGAAAGCTTTCTGGTGGGATGAAGAAACGCCGGCGGCTGAAGGAGCAGAAACCGGCAGCGGTGAGAAAACGCCGGCGGCCGGGGAAACAGAAATTGGCAGCGGGCGGGACGCACTGGCGGCTGAGGAGGACGGCAGCGCGGACCGGGCGCGGGAGCTGCCTCCCCTGGAGGGAAACCGCCTGGAAGAGGTGGTTCTTCCGAGAAGCCTGCGGAAGGTAGGAGCTTACGCCTTCTACAACTGCGGAAATCTGAAAAAGCTGGAGGTGTACAGCACCACTCTGGACTGGGGCGCGGGTGTGTTCAACGGCTGCCGGGCCGTGAGGGAGCTGGTTCTCCATGTGGATGAGCAGCGGCCGTCCGCCATGAGGGAGATCCTGGCAGAACTTCGCCAGACTCTGGATGTCTGGTATCTGGCGGAGGGGACGGATGAGCGGACCCGACTGGTTTTCCCGGAATATTTTGAGGAGGCGGTGGAGAATACGCCTGCCAGGATTCTGGTAACGGAAACCCACGGCTGCGGGCAGCGATACCGGAACGCCTTTGTCCAGACCCAGTTTCAGTTTAAAGAATATGACATGCTGTTTGCCCATGTGCAGGTGCAGGAGCCGGAGGCATTGACAGCCCGGCTGGCCCTGGGACGGCTTATGTACCCTTACCGGCTGGAAGAGTCCTGCCGCCGGATCTATTTGGAATATCTGTCCGGCCATGCCGCGGCGGCAGGGGCCGAAGCAGTCCGCAGCGACCGGATGGACCAGCTTCAGTGGCTGTTTGAGCATGTCACATATGATGGCCCCCAGATGGATGAGCTTCTGGAGATTGCCGGAAAGGCCGGAAACGGCGGGGCGGTCAGTTATCTTATGGAGCAGAAGCGCAGGTCCGGCACAGTAAAACGCAGGAGATTTTCGTTATGATCGACCCGATCAGGCATCGTCAGCTGGAAGAACTGGATATGGTGGAGCTGTGCGTCAGGATCCTGTCTGCGGCGCGCAATGAACTTTACGTGAATATGCATTTCCTGGACGTTTCTCTGAGCAGTCTGGGATTTGAGGCGGACCCGTCTGTCCCCACACTGGGGACGGATGGGTTTGTGATTTTTTATAATCCGGATTATCTGTGCGGATTGTACCGCAAGGGAAGGGTTTATGTAAACCGAGTGTACCTGCACATGGTGCTCCACTGCCTGTTCTGCCATATGGACACCAAAGGGAAACGGGCCGCCGGTTACTGGAATCTGGCCTGCGATATCGCTATGGAATCCATTATTGACGGTCTGTACCAGAAATGTGTTCACGCGGCGCCCAGCCCGTACCGCCGGGATATTTACCTGAGGCTGAAGCAGAAGATGCGGGTGCTGACGGCAGAGGGCATCTACCTGGCGCTGCAGGAGATGAACCTGACGGAAAAGCAGTATAACCGGATGGCGGCTGAATTTACAGCGGATTCCCATGAACGATGGTATGAGGAAAAGACTCAGAGCCAGGCTGTTCCGCGGCAGAGCCGTTGGAACGACAACCGGGAAAAAACGCAGACCCGGATGGAAGCCATGTCCCAGGAGGAGTCGCAGTCGGATGATGACAGGAATCTGCTGGAGCAGATCCAGGCAGAAAACCGTGAGCGTTATGATTATAAGCGTTTTCTGCGGAAATTCGCGGTTCTGCGGGAGGAGGTTCAGTTGGATCAGGATGCCTTCGACTATATTTATTATACGTATGGACTGGAGCACTACGGCAATATGCCTCTGATTGAACCGCTGGAATCCAGGGAAATCTGCCGGATCGAGGATTTTGTGATCGTGGTGGATACTTCCATGTCCTGTTCGGGGGAGCTGATCCGGCGCTTTCTGGAGGAAACCTACGCCGTTCTCAGCGAGTCGGAGAGCTATTTTAAGAAGATCAATGTTCATATCATCCAGTGCGACGACCGGGTCCGCTCTGACATCCGGATCACCAGCCGGGAGCAGATGGCGGAGTATATGAAAGGGTTTGACGTTCAGGGAAAGGGCGGGACCGATTTTCGTCCGGCTTTTGAATATGTAGGGGCCCTGCAGGCGCAGGGGGCTTTCACGAAGCTGAAGGGACTTCTGTATTTTACGGACGGCAAGGGGATTTATCCGGTTCATAAACCGCCCTATGACACTGCCTTTGTGTTTATCCAGGATCAGTACCGGGATGAATCGGTGCCTCCATGGGCGATCAAGCTGATATTGGATGAGTCGCAGCTTCTGGAACAGTAAAAGCCCCCGGGCGGAGGCTTTTTCGCATCGTAATCAGGAAAGGCGGGTGTTCTCGACCAGCTTCAGAAATTCCTGCATGCTTCGGTTCTGGAGCCGGTTCCGGCGGCAAAAGATATGGACCTGCCGGCGGACGTCCTCCGGCGGCAGCCGGTAGTAGAGGACCCGGTCGGACCGCATGCTGTGAACCACGCAGTCGCTGATAAAGGTGATGGCCAGGCCGCGGCTTGCCAGGTTCAGGGCAGTAGCCTGCTGGTCCACCTTGAGGGGAACGGGAGGCGACATTCCATACTGGTAAAACAGGTGGTCCGCCCGGTTGCGGGTATCGTTGCCGGCCCGTAACAGAAGGAAGGGCAGGTCCCTGAAGCTTTGCAGGGGCACCAGCGGAACCTCGTCTGTCAGATGTTTTTTGCCGAGAATGTCCGTCAGGGTCATCTGGTATTGGGTCAGCGATTCGTTGACAGGCCAGTCCTTTGGCACTGCCAGCAGCAGGCAGTCCTCAATGAGGGGGAGGCTGTCGTAATGCTCCTCGGACAGCTTCCGGTTGTCGATGACCATATCCAGGTATCCCTCGGACAGCAGCTTCTCCAGCTGGCGGCTTCCTCCCTCCACGAAACGGAGCTGGACGCCGGGATAGAGCTTCGTGAACTGTTCGAGGATGGGAACCATCACGTGGCTTACGTAAATGCTGCTCCCTCCGATGGCCAGGTGCCCGTCTACCATTTCCTCCAGCCGCTGTACCCGGGACGTGAAATAATTTTCAATATCCATGATCTTTTCTACCGCTTTGATGTACTCCGCGCCCTCTTCCGTCAGGCCGATGGGCACCGTACTGCGGTCAAAAATATCCACGCCGATCCGCTGCTCGATCTTGCGGATGGTGGCGCTCAGAGAGGACTGGCTGATAAAAAGATTTTCAGCCGCTTTTGAGAAGCTTCTGGTCTTGTAGACCTCATATACATAACCGTAGCCGTTGAATAATTTGTCGTTCATAATATTCCTCCCGCCAGACCAATATAACATTGAAACGGCAAAACCGCAAGAAAAAAGTATTTTCCAAAGGGATTTCCTGTGATAAGATAGAAAATGAAAAAACCCCGCTGAACCAATGGGCATTTGATTCAACGGGCTTTTTCAAAAATAGCGAGGAGTCGCTAAAGAGTAGCAAATTCAGGACCTGCCGGTTAGTGGATCATAGCAAGGAATTTGGTGCGCAGGTCAGCGAAGCTGTAAATGTCCGGGATGGAGAAGAAGATTCTTCCCACGCCGATTACCGCGGCGATAGAGACCATCATCTCAATAAACTGTACCATAATGTTCATAATATATCCTCCTGTTAAGGTTAATAATTGATGTTGTTATAAGCATCTTTCCTTTGATGATGTCAGTATATCACGGACACACAGAAAAGTCCAATACAAGTGTTTTTATAAAGATTATAAATAAAAATAAATAATTCAGCACATGAAAGCATTATAATAAAAAGACAAATGTCTTTGCAAGACGGACATTCGGGAAGGATACGGAGGGATTTTCTGTTGAACATTAAGAGAGCGAAGGAAGAGATCAAGAATACCATAGCAGCCTACCTGATGAAGGATGAATACGGCGCCTACGCCATTCCGGTCATCCGTCAGAGGCCGGTGCTGCTTATGGGGCCTCCGGGTATCGGAAAGACTCAGATCATGGAGCAGATTTCCCAGGAGTGCCGGATCGGTCTGGTGGCGTACACCATCACCCACCACACCAGGCAGAGCGCCATTGGCCTGCCCTATATTCAGGAAAAGATTTACGACGGCGAACGCCGGTCGGTGACGGAGTATACCATGAGTGAGATCGTGGCCTCCATCTACGACAAGATTGAAACGACCGGGCTGCGGGAGGGGATCCTGTTTATTGATGAGATCAACTGCGTTTCGGAGACCCTGGCTCCCACCATGCTTCAGTTTCTCCAGGCCAAGACCTTCGGCAACCACAGGATTCCCGAGGGCTGGATCATCGTTGCCGCAGGCAATCCTCCGGAGTACAACAAGTCTGTGCGGGATTTCGACGTGGTGACCCTGGACCGGATCAAGATGATTCAGGTGGAGGCGGATTTTCCCGTGTGGAAGGAATACGCGGAATCCGCAGGGATTCATCCGGCCATCATTTCCTATCTGAATGTAAAACAGCAGAATTTCTGTCAGATTGAGACTACGGTGGACGGCAGGCGGTTTGCCACGCCCAGGGGCTGGGAAGATTTATCCAGGCTCATAGAGGTCTATGAAAAGCTGGGAAAGACTGTGGACCGGGAAGTGGTATGCCAGTATATTCAGCATCCGCGGATTGCCAAAGACTTTGCCAACTATCTGGAACTTTATTATAAATATGAAAATGATTATAAAGTAGATGAGATTCTGGGCGGCGTGATCAGGGAATCTGTCTGTGACCGGCTGGCCAGAGCGCCTTTTGATGAGAGGCTCAGCGTTATGAGCCTGCTTCTGGCCAGGTTAAACGACGGCTTCCGCAGGCTGGCGGATCAGGAGGAGCGTCTGTCCCGGCTTCAGGAGCTGTTCGGTCAGATGCGGCCCGGAAACGGCGGTTCTTCGGCCTATGACAGCGGTCTTGCCCGGCTTGAGGGACTGGCGGCCGGAGCCATGGCCGAAAGAAAATATAAACAGGACGCCGGGCTTCTCAGCCGCCGTGAGGACCGGCTTTATCAGGATACGCAGCAGGTTCTGGAGGAAGTGATAAAAGGGCTGAAGAAGGAACATATTCAGGAGGAAGAGCCTGTATGGGAAGAGCTTCAGAAGGAATTTGCCCGAAAAAATGAGGACTATGAAGCGCAGTTTGACGCCTGCAGTACCATGCTGGAGCATGCCTTTGATTTTATGGAAGCCGCCTTCGGCGACAGTCAGGAGATGGTCGTGTTCATCACCGGGCTGAACACAGGCTTTTACAGCGTGAGATTTCTGCAGGAATATGAATGCCGGAGATACTACCAGTACAACCGGAGCCTGCTTTTTGACAGTCAGGAACAGGATATCCTGCGAAAAATCGAATCTGCCCATGTATAGTTTCCTTTTTCCGCGCCATACTAGGGATAGAAAAGGAGGCAATCTTATGGATAGTAAAGCTATGGATATCGCGGCTCTGACCATCAGCATTATCGGAGCCATCAACTGGGGTCTGATCGGATTTTTCGATTTCAACCTGGTAGCGTTTTTGTTCGGCAGCATGTCATGGCTGTCCAGGATCGTATACGGCCTGGTAGGGCTCTGCGGTCTCTATCTGTTCACTTTCTACGCAAGGGCCGGCAGGACAGAGGTTGTATAAGGGCGTCATATTTTATAATCTTTTTATAATTATTTCCGGGCAACGTATGGTATAATAATGGTAAAGGGCAGAGCGGTTTCGGAGCTCTGCCCGTGATACATAACGGAGCGAAGCACGTGAGGACAGTTCCATGAAGATAAAAACCAGGCTGGCGATAGCGTTTATCACCATAACCATTGTGCCCATCTGCCTGTTTTACGTGTCTTTTCTTATGCTGACCAGCTATCAGCGCGAGGCGTTCAGCCGTTCCTATGGACTGAACGAGCAGGTGGATCTGTTTGCCACCAACACGGTGCAGGTGTTTGACCGGCTGACCCGAAGGAATCAGGAGGAGATCCGCGGAGCGCTGAATCAGGATCCGGATCAGTTTGGCGATACGGCATTTCTGGATACTCTGAATACGGCCCTGCTGAAGAAGTATACGTATCTGATCGTACGGCGGGACGGGCAGATTTTGTACTCAGGCGGGACTGAGGAGGAGAGCGGGCTTTATGACCGGCTGCCGGATTACAAGGAAGGGGAACATTCCTTTGAGGGAAGCATCTACCTGGACGGAGATACCCAGTATCTGATCAAGCAGGAGGATTTCCGGTTTAAGGACGGCGCGGAGGGCAGCGTATTTCTTGTATCCCGGTTTCAGAATTATTTCCCGGAAGTCCGCTTTATGATGTGGGAGCTTGTTTTTTCGGGGATCATGATCCTGCTGTTTACGGGTATGATCCTGATCGCCTGGGTCTACAAGGCGATCTTAAAGCCGCTGGGGCAGCTGCAGAAGGCGACGGAGGCCATCAAGAACGGCAATCTGAATTTCACCATGGAGGTGGACAGCGACGATGAGATCGGCCAGCTCTGCCAGGACTTTGAGGAGATGCGGATGCGCCTGAAGGAGAGCACGGAGGAGAAGGTCCGGTATGATGAGGAGAGCCGGGAGCTTCTGAGCAATATCTCTCACGATCTGAAGACGCCGGTCACCGCCATCAAGGGCTATGCGGAGGGAATCCTGGACGGAGTGGCTTCCTCTCCGGAGAAGCTGGACAAGTATATCCGTACCATTTACAACAAGGCTAACGATATGGACCGGCTGGTGGACGAGCTGACCTTCTACTCCAAGATCGATACCAACCGGATTCCCTACACATTCTCCAAGATCAATGTGGCGGATTATTTCAGCGACTGCGTGGAGGAGCTGGGGCTTGACCTGGACGCCAACAACATTGAGCTGGGATATTTTAACTACGTGGAGGAGGATGTGATGATCATCGCCGACGCGGAGCAGCTGAAGCGGGTCGTCAACAACATCATTGGCAACTCTGTGAAATATCTGGATAAGAAGAAGGGGATCATCAACATCCGGATCAAGGATGTCGGCGATTTCATACAGGTGGAGATCGAGGACAACGGCCGGGGGATCGCCGCCAGGGATCTGCCCAATATTTTTGACCGGTTCTACCGGACGGACGCTTCCAGGAACTCATCAAAGGGCGGAAGCGGAATAGGGCTTTCTATCGCCCGTAAGATCATTGAGGACCACGGAGGGAAGATCTGGGCGACCAGCAAGGAAGGCATCGGAACGGAAATCCATTTTGTGCTTAGAAAATACCAGGAGGTCATGTACCATGAAGAAGATACTGATCATTGAGGACGAGGAAAGCATTGCGGATCTGGAAAAGGATTATCTGGAGCTGAGCGGCTTTCAGGTGGAGATCGCCAATGACGGAGATAAAGGACTTGAGATGGCCATGAGCGGCAATTATGATCTGTATATTCTGGATCTGATGCTTCCCGGCGCGGACGGGTTTGAAATCTGCAGGGCTATCCGGGAGGCGAGGAACACCCCTGTTATCATGGTTTCCGCCAAGAAGGACGATATCGACAAGATCCGGGGGCTGGGTCTGGGCGCCGACGATTACATAACGAAGCCCTTCAGTCCCAGTGAGATGGTGGCCAGAGTGAAAGCTCATTTGGCCCGGTACGACCGGCTGATCAGCAGCAGCACGGCCAGCGACATTATCCAGATCCGGGGGCTGCGGATCGATAAGAGCGCCCGCCGGGTGTGGGTCAACGGAGAAGAAAAGAGCTTTACCAGCAAGGAATTTGATGTGCTCACTTTCCTGGCCCAGAATCCCAACCGGGTGTTTACCAAGGAGGAGCTGTTCAACAAGATCTGGGCTATGGAATCCGTAGGCCAGATTGCCACGGTGACGGTACATATTAAGAAAATCCGGGAGAAGATAGAGCTGGATACCACCCGCCCCCAGTATATTGAGACGATCTGGGGAGTGGGATACCGGTTTAAGGTGTAGGGAAGTCTTATTTTCTCTTGACATTTTTCCGGTTACCTGCTATATTTTAATCCTGTTGAACGAGAAGATTCAGGAATCTGTCTTGAATCTTCTCGTTTTTGGCTAAGTGTTTGGTTTCAGAAAGGAATATGTGTTTTTGTATGGAAACAATCAGATTTGAAGAGTTACAGTTGGATGACCGGATCCTGCGGGCGGTGACGGAGATGGGATTTGAGGCGGCGACGCCGATTCAGGCCCAGGCGATCCCGGTGCAGATGGAAGGCAGGGATATGGTGGGTCAGGCTCAGACCGGAACCGGAAAGACGGCGGCTTTTGGAATACCGTTGCTGCAGAAGATAGACCCGGACAACAGGAAGCTGCAGGCGATTGCCCTCTGCCCTACCAGAGAGCTGGCTATTCAGGTGGCGGAGGAGATCCGGAAGCTTGCGAAATATATGCACGGCATTAAGGTGGTGCCGATTTACGGCGGTCAGGACATTACACGGCAGATTCGCAGCCTGAAGGACGGCGCCCAGATCGTGATCGGCACGCCGGGGCGCGTTATGGACCACATGCGCCGGAAGACCATTCGCTGCGACTATGTTCACACGGTGATTCTGGACGAGGCTGACGAGATGCTGGATATGGGATTTCTGGAAGACATGGAGACTATCTTAAGCCAGCTTCCCAAAGAGCGGCAGACTTTGATGTTTTCCGCTACCATGCCTGTGGAGATTCAGCGGATCGCGGAGAATTTCCAGAAGGACCCGGTGACGGTGAAGGTGATCAAGAAGGAACTGACGGTGCCGGAGGTGACTCAGTATTACTACGATGTGAAGAAGGGAACCAAGGTGGAGGTCATGTGCCGCCTTCTGGATATGTATTCTCCCAAGCTTTCCATGGCTTTTTGCAATACGAAGCGGCAGGTGGATGAGCTGGTGAGCGAGCTGCAGGGCCGCGGGTATTTCGCTGAGGGCCTTCACGGCGACCTGAAGCAGATGCAGCGGGACCGGGTCATGAACAGCTTCCGGACGGGGGCAACGGAGATTCTGGTGGCCACGGACGTGGCGGCCCGGGGAATCGACGTGGGCAATGTGGAAGCGGTCTTCAATTACGATATTCCCCAGGACGACGAGTATTATGTACATCGGATCGGACGTACCGCAAGGGCCGGTCACGCGGGAATTGCCTTCAGCTTCGCGGTAGGCCGTGAGGTCTACAAGCTGCGGGATATTCAGCGGTACTGCAAGACCAAGATTATTCCTCAGCCCATTCCGTCCATTGATGACATCACGGCGATCAAGGCCGATAAGATCATGGAGCAGGCGGAGGAAGTCCTGCAGGACGCGGAGCTTGACAAGATGGTGGATATCATAGAGAAAAAGGTGCTGGAAAGCGATTACACTACCCTGGATATCGCCGCGGCCCTTCTTCGGATGGCCATGGGCGAGGAGAATGAGGATATTTTTGAGGACAGCATTCTGCCCAGAGATCTGGATGACCTTGACCGGCGCGGCCGTGGAGACCGGAGCAGCCGGTACGGGAGAGACGGCCGGGATGACCGTTACAGCCGTGGCAGCCGCGGCAGCCGGTATGGAAGAGACGACCGCTATGGCCGCGGAAGGGATGACGACAGATATGACGGAGGCCGGGGCGGCCGGCACAATCGTGAAGGCGAGGAAGGCATGGTACGTCTTTTCATCAATATCGGCAAGAATCAGAATGTGCGGCCGGGAGATATCCTGGGGGCCATTGCCGGAGAATCCGGGATTCCGGGCCGCGTGGTAGGAAGCATCGACATGTTTGACGGCTATACCTTCGTGGATGTGCCCCAGGAGAGCGCGCGGATGGTCATGAAAGCCATGAAGGACGTTAAGATCAAGGGCAAGAGCGTGCGCATGGAAGTGGCGCACTGAGGATCATTTCGGCATTGCTCCCTCGGAGTCCTGCACGTTCGCGGGATATGAGGGGGCAATCTGGCTCCGGTATTCAGACGGCGTCATTCCGATGTATTTTTTGAATGTTTTTGTAAAATAATTCAGGTCAGGTATTCCGCAGTACTGAGCGATGGTCTGTATCTGCAGATTCGTGGAGTTTAAGAGAAAAATTCCGTATTCCACCCGTTTGCGGTTGACAAAGTTGGTCAGTGTGGATCCTGTTTCTTTCTTAAAGATTGAGGACAGATAGCTGGCGCTGATGTGGAGGTGCGCGGCCTGTGTTTTCAGACTCAGGTCGGCGGTCAGGTCGGAGCTTATCCGAACTAAAACGTCCTGTACCAGGGGAGAATACCCCTGAAGGGAGTGATTTTTGACCAGCAGGCAGTATTTGCGCGCCATCTCACGCAGCAGCCGGTAGATGTCCTCTTTTGTGGTGGCGTTTTCGATGGAGCGGGCGAAGCGGGAGGACAGGCTGTCAATGTGGAGCGGATGGACATGGCCGTATTCCGCTGCCTTTCTGAGCAGCGTATTGGCGATGATGGCGTAATTTTTAAAATCCCGGAGAGTATTTGCATTTCGCCGTTCTACGCGTGCGTGGGGGAAAGCCCCCAGAAGCATCTCTGCCGTGTGGGTTTCGCCCCGGGCGACAGCCTGCAGAAGAGCGTTCTCGGACTCATATTGCTTTTCCAGGGTTTTCATGGACAGTTCAGTATCCTCAGGTTCTTTTTCCTCCGGCCGCATGGCTACAGGCTCCAGTTCCATAAGATTCTTATCATAAACATTCAGGAGAGAGAACTGTTTCATATCGCCCCAAAGCCGCTGGCCCAGTGTATTGATGAGGACCAGAAGACCGGTGATGTCCGGCACAATGGGAATGACGCGGTAGATGGTTTCAAGTCTGCCCACAAGGGAGCGGGGCAGGCCGTACTGCTCCGAGAAATTCATGATATCCTGCCGGGAGATCTCGTCTTCCGTATAGGGGCCGACCAGAACGTAGATTCCGTTCCCGCCGGGAACCTGGAAGGAATAGTAGCGGCACAGAAAGGAATCCTGTACGTTGTACAGGACATTCGGCGCGTACTGCCGGCAGAGCCGCAAAAAGAATTCTTTGTAGTCAATACCCGGGAAGACAAGGCGGCGCAGTCCAAAATCAAAAGAAAAATCCGCCTCCGATTCATCGGACAGGTCGATGATATGGCAGGGGATGTGGGAATTCTTAAGAATATCCCTGAAAAAGAACAGTTCAGTTTCATATTTCATTTTTAATACCTCTTATTTTCTGATTATCGCTTATTTTTCATAAAAAATCAATCACAAATTTGTACGAAAACAGATAAATGGAGTACTCACGGACAAAGACATGACCATTGTATACTAAATGTTATGGTAGGTAATGTATGCAACCAAAATGAAAGGAGGAAGTTTTATGGGTGAATTTGTGCAGCTGTCACCGGATACTTTGAAGGCCCTGCATGAGCAGAATCCGGCGATGATGTCCTACAACATCGAGTTTGCCGAGGTCACCGGCGGTACGTTCTGGAGGGCGTATACTCCGGGACAGATTGCCGGCACCGAGGATTTCGATGTGGACATGAGCGGCGGACTGACGGCGGCCTACAAGGATCTGATGCAGGTTTATCCGCCCATCAACCTGTACGACGAGAAGCTGAGGAAGCTGGCGAAGGAATTCGGCCCTGTATGGGTGCGGGTATCCGGTACATGGGCGACGAAGACCTACTATGACCTGGATGACAAAATGGAGGGAAAGGTGCCGGAAGGTTACCTGAATACCCTGACTCGCAGCCAGTGGGTCGGCGTTCTGGATTTCGTAAAGGCTGTGGGCGCGAAGCTGATGGTGTCCGTATCCGCATGTCCCGGCGTGTACGGGACAGATGAGGCTCCGGTACCGGAGTGGACCCCGGTGGAGGCGGAGAAGCTGTTTAAGTTCAGCGCGGATTACGGCGTGCCCATCTCGGGCTCCGAGTTTGTCAATGAGCCCAACATGATGTCGGAGACCGGATTCCCCAAAGGCTATACCGCGGCGGACCATGCCCGTGACCAGAAGATATTCGAGAAATGGCTGAAGGAAAATTATCCGGACTGCCTTTACATCGGTCCCTGCTCCGTAGGCTCAGAGGGCAGTATGGGGCGGCCGGCAGAGAAAGACGGCGGCGGAGGCGTTGAAGCCCTGGTAGACGAAAGCTGTGATACGAAGGCGCTGATGGGCGAAGACCCCTGCCATCTGGACGTGTTCAGCTATCATTACTATAACGGCGTGTCCGAGCGGCTGGGCGGCGTTATGCCCCAGATGCACTGGCTGGCGGAGGAGGCCCATACGGAAGATTATCTGGCGGTGGCGATCAACAATGCCAAAGCATACGCGCCTCTTCGCGACAAATACTGTCCCGGCGGCGAGATGTGGGTGACAGAGTCCGGCGACGCGGGCGGCGGCGGGGACACCTGGGCTTCCACCTATCTGGATGTGATCCGTACTCTGAACGAGGCGGGCGGATTCAGCAGGGAAACCAGGGGCATTATTTATCACAATACCCTGGCTGCTTCGGATTACGCCTACTTAGACCGGGTGACCCACGATCCCAGGCCCAATTATTTCGCGGTGCTTCTGTGGACCAGGCTGATGGGCACTACCGTGTACGATACCGGAGAGCCGGTGCGCATGGGCGCCCATGTCTATGCCCAGAGCCGCAAGGATGGTAAAGAGGGCGTGGTCTATCTGGTCGTCAATAACAGCGAGACCGAGACAACTTCCGTGGAGCTGCCGAAGGATGGCGAGATCTATGTGCTGGCCGGAGAGGGCGGCAATAAGCGTGCTTCCGTCATGACCCTGAACGGGCGGCCCCTGAAGCTTCAGGCGGACGGCGGCCTTCCTGACTTAAGCGGTGAGAAGGCGGCTGCCGGCCAGGTGGAGCTTGCGCCCTTAAGCTGCGCGTTTATCGTGCTGTAGGGATAAAAGGTAATGTACAGATTAATTTTAGGAAAAAGGAGAGATTGATATGAGTCAGACAAGAAGCTTACCTGATAAGTTTTACGGACCCAATGGTATTCACCGCGTTCCCCTCTGGCGTGTGGCCGGATTCGCGCTGAATAATACCGCCACCAATATGTATCTGTTCCTGATGAACTATGTCGC
>CANQSK010000080.1 GCA_947626475.1 uncultured Lachnospiraceae bacterium | reverse complement strand
TAAAAACATCTTCGAGTATGCCATGCTCATTGACAGTTGAGTACTATGTTTTTAGAGAAACGACGGAAGTCAGGTATAATAAACATAAGGGGATTTCAAGAGGATTTTTAGAAAACTTAAAATTGCTTTTATTCTTTACATCCGCGGCACGCCATGTTAGAATAGGGGCTGGTAAACGTATTAAAAAATACAAAGCTGCGCGAAAGGAGTATTGTTATGGAAACTGACGGTACTGTCTTGTGGAAAGATAAAAAGCATCATCTCTGGTTCCCTCTCAGCTTTACCACCTACTACATTGAGGACGAGTGCCTCATGTGCAGGCGCGGGCTGCTGAGCACAACGGTAGATCAGGTTCTTCTGTACCGCATCGTGGACATCACCTGCCGGCAGAGCCTTGCGGGCAAGATCTTCGGCACCGGCGACATCATCCTGAAGACCAGGGTGGATTCCACGCCGGAATTTGTCCTGAAGAACATCAGCGAGCCCATGAAGGTGCGCAAGATGCTTTCCAGGGCTGTGGAGGACTGCCGCAGCCAGAGAAATGTAGTAGGCAAGGAATTCTACGGCGGACCGGGCCCCGCTCCCATCGACATCGACGGGGACGGCATCCCTGACATTCCCGATTTTCCGGACTGACCGCTTTTTCTTCCTGATTTTCTGTGCAGCCTGCAAGGAGAAGAATTATCATGGGTTTAGAATTTATCAGTAAGCTCCCGACTCCGGCGGAGATCCGGGAACAGTTTCCTCTGCCCAGAGGCATGGCGGAAGTCAAGGCCAAAAGGGATGAGGAGATCCGCAAAGTATTTGCCGGCGAGAGCGACCGGTTCCTGGTGATCATAGGACCCTGCTCCGCCGACCATGAGGACCCTGTGCTGGAGTACGTAAGCCGGCTTGTCCCGATCCAGGAGAAGGTGAAGGACAAGCTGATTCTTATTCCCCGGGTCTATACCAACAAGCCCCGGACCACCGGCGAGGGCTACAAGGGCCTGCTGCACCAGCCGGACCCGGAGAAGAAGCCCGACATGTACGAGGGCATTATCGCCATCCGCCGGATGCACATGAGGGTCGTCCAGGAGACCGGCCTCACCACCGCCGACGAGATGCTGTATCCGGACAATCTCCGGTACCTGTCGGACATTATGTCCTACATCGCCGTAGGGGCCCGCTCCGTGGAGAACCAGCAGCACCGGCTGGTAGCCAGCGGCTGCGACGTGCCGGTGGGCATGAAGAATCCCACAAGCGGCGACTTAAGCGTTATGCTGAATTCCGTGGTGGCGGCCCAGGGCTCCCACGAATTCATTTTCCGGGGATATGAGGTCCACACGCCGGGCAATCCGCTGACTCACACCATTCTGCGGGGCGCCGTCAACAAGCACGGACAGAACCTGCCCAACTACCACTATGAGGACCTGATCCTTCTTCATCAGCTCTACGAGGAGCGAAATGTTCAGAACAAGGCCTGCATCGTGGACGCCAACCACTCCAACTCCGGCAAGCAGTACAAGGAGCAGATCCGTATCGTAAAGGAGGTTCTCCACAGCCGCCGCCACTCTTCCGAGATCAGCCGGCTGGTGAAGGGCGTCATGATCGAAAGCTACCTGGAGGAAGGCAGCCAGAAGATCGGCGAACACTGCTACGGCAAGTCCATCACCGACCCCTGTCTGGGCTGGGAGGATTCCGAGCGGCTTATCTATGAGATCGCGGAGGGGCTGTAAAAACCCGCCGCCCTCCGACCGCCTCTGCGCGAGCGCGGTTCCCTTGACTCAAAAAAGAAGCGGCAGCCCGACGGCTCAACCGCTTCTTTGTTATTTTTATTTCCTATCCGTCCTCTTACAGACCGCCCTGTCCCAGCAGCATGGTCACCCCGAAATACAGGATCACGATCACGCCCAGCACAATGCGGTAATATCCGAACAGCCGGAAGTCGTTTCTGTGAATGTAGCTCATCAGAAACTTGATGGAGTACACTGACACCAGAAAGGCTACCGCCATGCCGAACAGCAGGATGAAGGCCTCTCCCCCCGTAAAGTGAAATCCGAACTTGACAAGCTTCAGCAGGCTGGCGCCCAGCATGACCGGAACCCCCAGATAAAAGGAAAATTCCGCCGCGGAGGACCGGGAACATCCCAGGATCATGGCTCCCAGGATGGTGGCTCCTGACCGGGATGTGCCGGGAACCAGGGACAGGATCTGAAACACGCCGATCAGCAGAGCCAGCTTAAGCGAAAACTGCTCCACGCTGTCCGTAGCCGGCCGTTTGCCGTAATTCTGATTCTCAACCACAATGAACAGAATACCGTAAATGATCAGGGCCGCCGCCACCACAAAGGGCCCTCTCAGGTGCTCCTCCATCCAGTCGTCCAGGGGAATGCCCACAACGGCGGCCGGAATGCAGGCCAGGACTACCTTCACCCACAAAAGCAGGGTGGACAGCTTTACGCCGATGTGCCCGCCTCCGGGGGCCGCCAGATTCATGGGGAAAATATCCTCCCGGACGCCCCGGCCGGTACGGTAAATCTTGGTAGGCAGGACAATGTCCTTCTTCCCGCCGAAACCGGCGGACAGCTGAACCCGGCCGTCTCCCATGCTCTTTCCGCGGATGGCCGTAAAGGGGAACAGCTTCCAGAAATACAGCGCAACCACCGCCAGAATGGCCCCCAGCTGGATCACCACCAGAAACACTTCCTTAAATTCCGGCGTCACCTCCAGGTGAATCAGCTCATCCAGCAGGAGCATATGGCCGGTGCTGCTGATCGGCAGCCACTCGGTAAACCCTTCTACAATTCCGAATACCAAAACCTTCAGGATCTCAATTATACTCATCTGTCTCATCTCTCTTTCAAGTTTTCAATCTGCCAGTCTATGGGCTCCACCCCGTGGGCCTTCAGGTACTCGTTGCACTGGCTGAAATGCCGGCAGCCGAAAAATCCCCGGTAAGCCGAAAGAGGACTGGGATGAGGCGCCTTCAGCACCAGATGCTTCGGATTGTTCAGCATGGGGATCTTGCTCTGGGCCGGTTTCCCCCACAGCATATATACGATGGGCCGGTCCTGCTCATTCACCGCCTCGATGATGGCGTCCGTAAACTGCTCCCAGCCTTTTCCCTGGTGGGAGGCCGCCTGGTGGGCGCGGACCGTCAGCACCGTGTTCAGAAGAAGCACGCCCTGGCGGGCCCATTTCTCCAGATATCCGTTATCGGGAATGTAGCAGCCCAGATCGTCGTGGAGCTCCTGGTAAATGTTTACCAGGGACGGAGGGATCTCCGTGTCCGGCATCACGGAAAAACAGAGGCCGTGGGCCTGATGCTCCCCGTGGTAAGGGTCCTGTCCCAAAATCAGCACCTTCACCTGGCTTAAGGGCGTCAGATGAAGGGCGTTGAAAATGTCGTCGGCAGGCGGATAGATAACCCTGGTCCGGTATTCCTGATTCACAAATTCATAAAGCTGCCTGTAATACGGCTTCCGAAATTCTCCCCCGATGGCCTGAAGCCAGTCGTTCTGTATGGCTCCCATAATAATGGTTCCTCCTTCCTGTATCCTGCCTTCACCGCCCCGCCGTTTCCTCGCCGGCGGACTGCAGGCGCACGGACACGCCCCTGTCCGACAGGTAGCGTTTCAAATCCATGATCTCCAGCTCTTTATAATGGAACAGAGACGCCGCCAGAGCCGCGTCGGCCTTCCCGGCTGTAAGGGCGTCATAAAAATGCTCTTTGGTTCCCGCTCCCCCGGAGGCGATCACGGGAACGGACACGCTCCCGGCGATCAGCGCCGTCAGCTCATTGTCATAGCCGGCCTTCGTGCCGTCGCAGTCCATGCTGGTCAGAAGGATCTCCCCGGCTCCCAGCCGGTCCGCCTTCACGGCCCACTCCACCGCGTCCAGGCCGGTATCGATCCGTCCGCCGTTCTTGTAGACATTCCATCCGGAGCCGTCCGGCCGCCGTCTGGCGTCGATGGCCACCACCACGCACTGCCTGCCGAACTTGTCCGCGGCGTCTGAGATCAGCCGCGGCGTGTTGATCGCCGAGGAATTGATGGAAACCTTATCGGCCCCCTCCCTCAGGATCATCCGGAAATCCTCCACCGTGCGGATTCCGCCGCCTACGGTAAAGGGTATGAACACGGTCTCCGCCACCCGGCGGACCATGTCCGCCACCGTGGCCCTCGCGTCGGACGACGCCGTGATGTCCAGAAATACCAGCTCGTCGGCGCCCGCCCTGCCGTAGGCGGCGCCGATCTCCACCGGGTCTCCGGCGTCTCTCAGATTCACAAAATTCACGCCTTTTACCACACGTCCGTTGTGAACGTCCAGACAGGGGATGATACGCTTGGTAAACATAAAAACCTCCCGCGGCATACAGTCCTCCGGCCCATGGAAGACTCATCCGCCTTCTTTATAACATAAGGAAATTCCTGAGAATCGCCAGCCCCACGTCCCCGCTCTTCTCCGGATGGAACTGACAGGCGAATACATTGCCTGACTCCACGGCGGCGTGGATATGGGCGCCGTACTCCGCGGAAGCGGCCACAATGGCCTCATCCGCGGCCTTCAGATAGTAGGAATGGACAAAATACACATAGGGATCCTGAGGAATCCCCGCAAACAGCCTGCTGCCCGGCCGGATTGACAGAGAATTCCATCCCATATGGGGAATCTTAAGGCCCGGCGTATCCGGGATCCGGAGAATCTCCCCCTTCAGAATACCCAGGCCTTCCGCTCCCGGACTCTCCTGGCTTCTCTCAAACAGAAGCTGCAGCCCCAGGCAGATTCCCAGAAGGGGAATCCTCCTTCCGGCCGCCCGGCGTATCACGTCCGTCAGGCCGTACTGGTTCAGCCTCTCCATGGCCGCGCCGAAGGCTCCCACGCCGGGAAGGATCACCCGGTCCGCCGCCAGAATCTCTTCCGGGTCCCTGGTGACAAGAGGGCTGTCGCCCAGAAACCGGAGGGCCTTCTCCACACTCTTCAGATTTCCCGCGTCGTAATCTATGATGGCTGTCATGGAATCTCTCCTCAAACAATACTGTCTTTTATCTTACCACAAGATTGTCTTTCACACAATTACAAAGTTTCCCTTCAGCAAAAAAATATTTATTTATCCGTTTATTCAAAACGGTTGCGTTTTGGATATATTTATGATATAATTCGGTTAAAAGGAGGCGGGCGCATGACCATAGAAGAAATGAGGGAACGCAAACGGATTCTTGGATATTCCTATGAGAAGATAGCGGAACTGTCGGGACTGCCTCTGGGGACCGTGCAGAAGGTGCTGGGCGGCATCACCAGATCGCCGCGGTACGACACCCTGCAGGCCCTTGAGGACGTTCTTTCCGACAGAAAGGATTTCATGGTGAGCGAGCCGGCGGCGCGCTATGGCGCGGGAAAGCAGCCGGGACAGTACACCCTGGAGGACTATTACGCCCTTCCCGATGACCAGCGGGCAGAGCTGATCGACGGCGTCTTTTATGAGATGGCCGCTCCTACCTACATCCATCAGATCGTCTGCAACGAACTGCATTATCAGCTGAGAAGCTATATCCGCGAGAAAGGCGGGCCCTGCATAGTCATGACCGCGCCCCTGGACGTCCGTCCGGACGGCACGGACCGGACCATTCTGCAGCCGGACGTTCTCATCGTATGCGAGAGAGCCAAATTTCAGGACGGCATCATCTCAGGCGCTCCGGATTTCATTGCGGAAGTTCTGTCTCCCTCCACGCGGAAGAAGGACATGCTCGTCAAGCTCAGCAAGTACTCCGCCTCCGGAGTCCGGGAATACTGGATCGTGGATATCGAACAGCGCCGCGTGATCGTCTACGACCTGGAGCACGACGGCGACCTTACAGTCTACAGTTTTGACGGCACGGTTCCCGTCGGCATCTACGGCGGGGAGTGTATGGTGGATTTCGCGGAGATTCAGGAGCAGATACAGCCCTTTCTGGGCTCCTGACCCGCCCTGCGCGGGCTTCTGAAGCTGACACCGGCCGCCCCGCAGGTTCCTCGCCTGTGGGGCGGCCGTTTTTTTCTTGCGTCATCACTGCTCTATCTTGTTCACATTCTCCAGGACCACGGCCTCTCCCTCGGGGCCGTCGATCTCCACATTCTTAAGCCGCAGAGTCTCAATGTTCGACGCCACGATACCGGCCCTGCACATGGGCACGGAGCCGCCCATCATGGCAGGCTCTCCCGGCTTCGCGTCCGGGGCATAGCTGATCTTCACATTCTCAAACTCCACCAGACCGATCTTTTTCTCCGGAAGTCCGTACAGCACCGCAGCCGCGTACTGGACGTTCCGCGCGTCAATATTCCGAAAGATCAGGCTCTTGATCTCAGGCGTCCTCTCGTCCACCGGCCTCGGGTTCCGGTCCTGAACGTAATCATCCATGCCGTCAGCGTCACAATTGTAGAAGCTGTTGGCCACAAAGGGCGTAGGCACTCTGTCCATGAGAATATTTTCAAAACATACGTTATCGATCACAGCGTCCCTGCCTCGGCCTCTCCTGGTCTTGATCCGCAGGCCTCTGTCCGTCTCAAAGAACCGGCAGTCCTTCACCTCCACGTTCTTCACCCCGGCCCCCATCTCCGAGCCGAGAGTGACGGAACCGTGGCCGTAATTCATGGAGCACTGACGGATCGTCACATTCTCACAGGGCGTCTTGTATGTCCTGCCCATATAGATCTTTCCGGATTTGACGGCGATACAGTCGTCTCCCACAGAGAAATGGACTCCCAGAATCTCCACATTCTTACAGCTCTCCGGATTGATGCCGTCGGTGTTGATGGAATCTTTGTGGCTCAGAATATCCAGGCCGATGAACCGGATCTTCTCTGAGAAATAGGGATGGCAGTTCCAGCTGGGAGAATTCTTCACCGTAATGCCCACCACGCTGATCTTTTTGCAGTGGTTTAGGAAAATCATCCTGGGCCGCCAGGCAATATTCTGGACCTTGGCGTTCTTCCACCAGTTGTCGGGACCGGCGTTGCCGTTGAGGGTTCCCTCGCCGTAGATGACCGCGTCCTTCACCCCCACTCCGGTGATCAGTCCGCAGAACATTTTGGCCGGGTCCCCCTCCCAGGTCCCCAGATTGTACTCTCCGGCACCGTCAGAGGTGGGAATCATGCCCGGATAATAGGGGAACCGCTCCCTGTCCGTAAAGGCGCTCAGCTCAGCTCCCCGGGCCAGTTCTATGGAGACATGGCTCTTCAGGAACAGGCACACAAACCGGTAGGTGCCGGCCGGAATGAGCACCCGGCCCTTTTTGGGGCAGGCCATGATGGCCGACTGGATGGCCAGAGTATCATCCTTCTCCCCATCCCCGGCCGCTCCGAAATCGCGGACGTTCAGAGTCACATACTCTTCCTCCGTCTTAAAATCCAGAGACGCCAGCACCCCGCCGTCCTTCTTCACCTCCGCCCGGTAAGCGGTCTCCGGCTCCAGACCATAGATCTTGTGAATAGTGGTCCGGATATCTCCCTTCGGCTCCCCGTTCAGAAACAGCCGGTAAGTATCCCGTGTATCATAGATCCCGCCGTCAGCCGCCTCGATCACGGCGCAGCGGGCGTTTTTGTAGACCAGTTTCAGTTCCATACCATATACCTCCTTCCGCGGCTCTCATGGGGGAGCGCTCTACTGCTCCCGCCAGAGAATCTCAACAAAGGCCAGGATCAAAGGCGCAATCCCCTTGGCCTCATTTTCTACCACAGGCTCCCTCATATAATACTCGTAGGTCCCTTCCCTCTTCTCCTTGTTCCCCAGTCCGGCCACCAGGCAGATGCCGCCCAGCTGAAGCTGGCCGTCCTTCTCGCTTAAGTAGGTCCGGCAGGTTCCCTCAAAAGCTTTCAGACCCGCCTCATAATAGCTTTCCGGCAGGATCCCCAGACGCACGGACTTCATGATCGCGTAGGCAAAGATGGCCGTTCCCGACGTCTCCGGGTAATTCCTCTGAATCTCCGGGAAATTGGGAACCTGGCACCACATGCCGTTCTCACGGCTCTGATAGGGCAGCATGGCGTCGATCAGCTCCCGGTAATTCCTGGTGAGATCCTCTCTGTACCTGGCGTACTCCTCCCTGTCCCCGATGATATCAATGGTATCGATCAGGGCCATGGCGTACCATCCGAGTGCCCGCAGCCAGGCGTTTCCGGACAGGCCGGTCACTTTGTCGCACCAGAAAGACTCCCTTGAGGAATCATAGGCATGAAAATACAGGCCGTTTAAGGGGTTTCTCATCAGCTTATAGACATTCATAAACTGGTTGTAGATATCGTCCATGTGCTTTCCGCCGTCATACTCCAGCTCATACATGGCGTAGAAGGGCTGAGCCATATACAAACCGTCCAGCCAGATCTGGTTCGGGTAGATCATCTTGTGCCAGAAGTTGCCTTCCTTCGTCCTGGGCTGTCCCTCAAGCTGGCTGTAGATGGTGTCGATGGCCCTGCGGTACTTCTCCTTCCCCGTCAGCTTGTACAGCTCAAACAGAGTCTTCCCCGCGTTTACATTGTCCAGATTGTACTCCTTCGGGTCGTAGGACCTGATCTGCCCGTCGTCGCTTACAAAGTAATCGATGAAGGCGTCCGCGAAATTCAGATAATTCTCATTTTTCCGGATCCCGTAAAGTTCCAGGAGCGCGTGGATCATACAGCCGTCAATGTAGTTCCAGGACGGCTTGGCTCCCTGCCGGATCTTCTCGATGTTCCAGACCGGAGCCTGCGGCGTGGACCGCTCCAGAAGCTGGTCCACATAGTTTGCCAGAATCTCATGATAATTTCCCATTGATACCCCTCCTTATGAATTTGATATTATTTCCCCTGTTCTATATCATCCAGCCTGTGCTCCGCCTGAGGCAGGAACTCATCCATGATCCTCCGCAGCTTCCGGCTGTTCACCACAAACAGCATGGGCACTCCGAAGATGCCGAACACAACGAACACCTGAGGCAGAAACGCGTAGGACACCACCGCCAGCACCACCAGAACAATATCCTGGGCCAGCATGATGGACGTATCCCGCACATGTGACATGGCGATAAAAAACGCGTTGGTAATGGTCTTATAGATCGTGTTGGAAAACCTGGCCTGCACCGCCCACACATGGATAAAGATAAACAAATATAAAATAGCGAATAGACACAGCAGGGACAGCATCACCAGCATAAACATGTTGCTGGCCTCGATCTTTTCCAGCATCAGATAAAAATCCAGGACAAGAAACGCGCCCAACGCCAGAAAAATAATGCCCAGAATGATCCCCTGAAGCAGATTGGCCTTAAAGGACTTGAAAAACTCATGGAATACCCCTCTTCCCTCGTCCCGGACCAGCTTCATGGCCACCCAGTGGGCCGCCACCGTGGCGGGCCCCACCGTCACAATGGGAAGGGAGCACACCAGCCAGAGGATATGAAGGATCACCATATCCCCAAGAAGACTCAAAAAACGCCACAGAGGACCGTCAATCTGAAATATACTGTTCATCTGTCACCGAAGCGCCATCTGGAGCCGTTCCATCTCGTAGAACTCGCCTTTCAGATCCATCAGCTCCTGATAGCTTCCCTCCTCTCTGATTTTTCCTTTATCCAGCACAAGGATACGGTCGGCGTTCCGCACCGTGGACAGCCTGTGGGCCACGATAAACGTGGTCCTGCCCTGAATCAGCACGTCCAGCGCATCCTGGATCTCCTTCTCCGATATGGTATCCAGAGCGGACGTGGCCTCGTCCAGAATGATCACTCTGGGATTGCGGATAATGGCCCTGGCTATGGAAATACGCTGCCTCTGGCCGCCGCTTAAGTTGGCTCCGTGCTCCTCGATCATGGTGTCCAGCCCCTTCGGCAGTCTTGCGATCACCGATTTTAAGTTGGCCGCCTCCACCGCCTTCATCACCTGGTCGTCTGTCACATGCTCCATGCCGTAGGTGATGTTGTCCCGGATGGTCCCCGTAAACAGGATCGGCATCTGAGGCACCACCGAGATAAAGCGGCGGTAGCTGTGCAGATTGATGTCGTGAATATCCAGCCCGTCAATGGACAGCCGCCCGTCCTGGGGCATGATAAATCCGATCATCAGGTTCAGGAGCGTGGTCTTGCCCGAGCCGGACTCTCCCACCAAAGCGATGGTCTCCCCGGCTTTCACCTCCAGATTGATGCCGTCCAGCACCGATTCCTCCGAATCCCGGTAGGCGAAGGTCACATTCCTGAAGGAATAATCTCCCCTCAGACTCTCCATCTCCAGCTTTCCGTCGTTCTTCTCCACGTCGTCGGAGCCCAGCACCTCCCCGATGGAGGAGATGGATTCCAGGCCCTTGGTGAGAATCGGCAGCAGATTGATGACCCCCGTAAACTGGTTCACCACCTGGGTAAAGCTGGTCTGATAAAAGGTAATATCGCCCACCTGGATCATGCCGTGAAGGGCCATAAAGCCGGAAAACGCCAGGCAGGCCGCCTGAAACATCTGAAACACGCACCAGCTGACCGCCCCGAAGTGGGACTGTATCATATCCAGCCGGTAGCCCTTCTCCGCCGTCTCGTCCAGCTGCACCCGGATCCGCTGAATCTCCGTCTGCTCCAGGGCATGGGCCCTGGTCACCGGCACCAGCTCCACCATCTCCATGACGCGGGCGCTGGTCTCCTCCATCTCCCGCCTGAAGGCCCGGTTCTCGCCCCGGATCCTGCTGCGGAAAGCGATCACCGTCACGGAGGCCACCGGCGCCACCAGCACGAAGAACAGCAGGATGATCCGGTTCTTGACCGCCGTGATGGACAGGGTGATGAGCAGGCTGATGGAAATATTCATCAGGTTGACAAACAGCTGCTCCGACAGAGTCTCCACCGCCTCCACGTCACGGATGATCTTGGACTGAAGCCGCCCCGACTGCATTTCCGTGTGGTAGGGAATGGAAAGCTCCTGAAGCTTCTTCACCAGGGCGCCCCGAAGGCCCGCCTCGGTCCTTCGGATAACCCGGTTCTTGTACATGCTGTAAATCCAGTTGGCCGGCAGATGGACCGCCAGCAGAAACAGCCAGATTCCCACATTCAGCAGGATGGCCTTCCTTCCGGCGTCGCCGCCCGCAAGCACGCCGTTGATCACATTGGCGACCAGAAGCGACGTAAACAGCGCCGGCGAATGTTTGATCACAAAGAAAAACGTGGAAATGAGGAAGCGGTAATACTGCCCTTTGTAAAAGCCCAGAAGAACCCGGATGGAGCTTCTGCCGTACTTCTGATAGCACCGGGCGAACCGGTCCCCCATCTCCTCATAATTGTCTGTCTGATTCATGACACATCCAACCCCTCATTCTCCGCGGCAGGTATCCGGCTCACCAGCAGGTCAGAATAGGGCGGACCCATCTTCTGAAGCTCATCGCAGAGAAAACCGGCCATCAGCACAGCCCCCTCCGGCTTTAAGTGGGTGTTGTCCCCGGGCCACATGAAAAACGGCTTTGTAAAGGTATCTCCCACCGCCGCCAGCCAGCGTTCCGTGACAACAGTCAGATCCGCAACCGGGACCCCGTACTTCCGCCCCGTCCGGCGCACCGCCTCCGGGTAAGTCCCGTGGCTTCCCGGAAGGAACCGTCCCCGGCTGTCAAACAGCCGCCGGGCGATAGGGGTGATGAACACCGGATAAGCCCCATGATCCCAGGCAGTCCTGGCGAACTTCATCAGGTTATCCGGAAATGTGGTCTCCGGGTCTGTATGCCGCTCTTTGTCGGCCTTCTCATCGTTGTGTCCGAACTGAACGAAGAGAAAATCCCCTTCCCTGATCTCACTGTCGATCACATCCAGAAGCCCCTCGTCGATGAAGGATTTGGTGCTGCGGCCGTTTCTTGCCAGGCTCCGCATCCGGACAGAGTCCTTCAGATAGCGGAGCATCCCCTGGGACATTCCGCTCTGGGGATAACTGTCGATTTTATTGAACGTCACTGTGCTGTCGCCAGCGTAAAAGATCGTTGCCATACACATACACTCCGTAAGCCGCCCCTGTAAAGCGCTTTCCCTTTGTCAGGCCCTCGGAACAGATGCTGGTCACATCCTCCCAGCGCCACAGAAGCTTGTCATTAAAATAAAAGGTTCGCGTCAGGCCGTCCGTGTCCACCCGAAACACCGCCCGCTCCCCGCCGTCAAGGGAACAGGACTCCCGCCTTACATACCGGTCGTCCACATACTCGGCGGCAAACAGGCAGCCGCCTGCGGCGCCGAATTTCACGTAGGTATTTTCATCATAGTAAAGCACCATCCCCGTTTCAGAAGAAGGGCCGCCGATTCCTGTCATGCCGGGGCCTGCAGTGCCGGATCCCGGCACGCTGGATTCCAGCTCAAAAGCCGCGGAAAATCGAAAATCAGGCTGATGCTTCACCAGAAAACTCCTGCAGTTCGGATCGCACAGATCCAATCCGTCGCCCCGGATCTCCACACGGTCTTCCGACAGGATCCGCACATACCGCGGGTCCATGGTGCGGGGAGCGATCCATTCAAATGCCGGCAGGCCATTTTCTATCCTGCCGGACGCCTCTTCCGGATTCCCGCCGTCCCTCTTCGGGAAAGGCAGCGCCGCCATATAAGAGGGTCCCCTGCCCCGATTGACCACAGGCCAGCCGTCCGCCGTCCAGACGATCTCATCCAGGCAGGTCTCCCTGCCCAGCATCCCCCAGCGCCCCTCAAGGAACCGGGAGCAGAGATACACCATAAACCACCGGCCGTCCGCCGTCTGCACCGGCTTTCCGTGGCCGCAGCACTGAATGGAGGCGATCTCGTCCCGCTGCGTCATTATGGGATTGTAAGGACAGTCCTCATAGGGTCCCCGCAGGTTCCCGGAACGCCCCACGGCGATCCGATGACCCTTTCCGGTGCCGCCTTCCGCCAGGAAGCAGTAATAATATCCGTCTTTTTTCAGCAGATGAGGCCCTTCCGGCGCCAGGCCGGAATGACCGTACCAGATCAGCTCAGGCTCCGACAATATCTTCCTGCCGTCCGGCGAGATCTCCATCAGCCTGGCCCCCCGGTTCAGGAGCATGTACCGCCTTCCGTCATCATCCGTAAAGATGGACGGGTCGATGCCGGTCACATTGTGAATCACCGGCGTCTCATAGGGTCCCTCCGGCCGGCTGGAACTGGTGACCATCTGGGTCTGAATGTAAGGCGCGTCGTCGTTATTCCTCAGAGTGGCGCAAATGTAAAACCGGCCCTCGTAAAAGCTGATATCGGGAGCCCAGAATCCCCGTCCTCCCTCCAGAGGACCAAGATGCTCCTCCGCCCATTTCCAGTCCGTCACCGCGTGTCCGATCACGTCCCAGTGAACCAGGTCCCTGGAATGGGAAATGGGAATGGCGGGAAAATAGAGGAAGCTGGAATTGACCATATAATAATCTTCTCCCACCCGGACAATGCTGGGGTCCGGATGCATTCCCCGAAGCACGGGATTGCGATAGCATTCCTCATGGGAGAAACCGCAGACCTTCTCAAAATATCCGCATATCTCCCTCATGGCCTCTCCGCCCTGGCCGCTCTGCGCCGAACCGCAGGATATTCCTCCGTTGTGACCGGCCCGGGCAAGGTCATAAGGTGTCACTCCGTCCCAATCAGCCCAGGCAAGATCATAAGGCGTCACCCCGTCCCGATCGGCCCAGGCCGGGTCCATGCCGCACCGCTCCACCAGATATTTCACCAGCTCCGGGTTTCCTCCCTGCACAGCGCAGTGGAGCAGGCTTCTTCCCCGCTCGTCGCAGTCGCCGATATTGAAGCTGTGGTCAATGAGCTTTTTCACAGCCGCGAAGTCTCCCCGCTTCGCCGCGGCAAATCCCTCTTTAGCGGCCTTTTCGCTCTTCGATGTGTATAAATTCATATTCCCCATATCCTTCCGACGATACATTGTCCCGGTTGCAGCTCCACAGGCACAGCTTCGCCCCGGTCCAGGTGCCCCGGTCCAGAGGATTGGCCCCGCCTATGGCCGTATAGCGGATCCCATCGGAAGACCAGGCGAAACGATAGGTTTTGTCCTCATATATCTCCACCCGCAGAAACACGATGTCACCGTCGTAAGCGCAGGATTCTTCCTCTCTCTCCTCGGCCAGGCCTTCAAAGGTAGCCTCCAGAACCTTTCCGGAATAGAGAACCAGCTGACTGCCCGGGGAGGACTTCCTCAGTCCCAGGTAGGCGTAGGAATGTCCGATCACTCCTATGGACGCCATATCGCCCTCCCGGTCTCCCTCCAGGCGCACACGGGTCACTGCCGTCAGCGCCCTGTGCTGAGGTATCTGGGTCATGGCGTTGGGAGCGTACCAGAGAAGATTCTCGCGGCTGTCATTGGCCAGGCAGTACAGCCGGATTCCGGGATGGCCCTCCAGAGAATAAAATTCCTTTCTGGGGTTGGCCTGCCACTGCCACTGAAGTCCCAGCTTCTTCCCGTCAAACTGGTCGGACTGGGCGATCTCATACAGGGGCTGCCCTTCCACCGGCATGCGCCACTCTTCCACAGGCTCGCCGATACCGTCCCCGTTCTGCTCGCTGCCTATGAAGGGCCAGCCTCCGTTAAAACACATGGGCTGGAGGTGAATGATCCGCCCCAGCTCGATCACATCCTGAAAATGCACAAACCAGTGGCTTCCTTCCGGGGTCGTCACCCAGCCGCCATGGTGAGGGCCGTTT
>CANQSK010000079.1 GCA_947626475.1 uncultured Lachnospiraceae bacterium | reverse complement strand
ACTCATTCTTATTCCCATGTTCATCCTCGATTTTTTATGTATCCATCCGTTTAACGATGGCAATGGACGCATGAGCCGGCTGCTCACGCTGCTTCTGTTTTATAAAGCAGGCTATATCGTAGGAAAATATATCAGTATGGAAATGCTGATTGAAAAAACAAAAGAAACCTATTATGAGGCATTACAGGAAAGCTCTGACGGCTGGCATGACGCTGCGAACAGCTACGCGCCGTTCGTGAAGTATTATCTGGGTATTATACTCAAAGCATACAACGAGTTTGAAGACCGGGTAGAACACCTGAAATACCGTCGCCTTTCCAAGCCGGAAAGGATTCAGGCTGTCTTTGAACAGAAAATCGGCAAAATCACAAAAAAAGAAATCATGGAACTATGCCCGGACATAAGCAAGGTCACAGTAGAACGCACTTTAACAGCTTTAGTAAAAAGCGGTTATATTGCCAAAGTCGGAGCTGGCCCTTCCACTGGGTATGTCCGTATTTGAGGGCATTATCTCCTTCATGTTGGCTTCTAATGAGTGAGATTTTAATGAAATGATGGAGATAACCGCAAACACCCTGTATCTTTTTACTCATTTATATGCGCCTGGATTCCGGCCGTTTCCAGCGAAAAGCCCCGCCGCAGGACCGCACAGGAAGAGACCGAAGCAGAACCGGATGAATATATCTCCGCGCTGTATCCTCCGACAACGTGCTTCGTGAAAAAGTGTGTTTTATTCCCGCAGCTATATCACAAAACGGCCGCCCCTGTCGGGACGGCCGCAGTCGGCATTTTCCTATTAATTTGTATGATACCGATCAAACGCTATAGCTGTATTTTATGAATTCCGATTACTGCAGGCTGGACAGTACATCCTCGATCAGAACCAGAGCCTGATCCGCGGCTGCCTCAACCTGACTGGGATCATAGGAAACTACTTCTACCGCGTCTTCCAGGATGGAAGCAATCTCTTCGTTTACAGAAGCGGTATTCTCATACAGACCGGCGGTGCTCTGGGCGTACTGGGTAGCCGTGATTACATTCTCGCTGAGAACGCCGGCTTCCATACACGCGTCCTGTACTGCCTTGTAGGGCGGTACGCTGCGGCAGTCGCCTAAAACCTTGCCGGCTTCCACGTCGGTCAGCAGGAAGTTCAGGAAATCCGCCGCCACGTCGGGATTCTCGCAGGTCTTGGTAATTGCGTACAGCTGAGAGGGCTTAACTACAGTGGAGGTATCGAGAACGGTTTCCCTCATGGGCAGCTGGGTGGTAACAAACTCAAATTCGGAATCGCCCGTCGCGCCTTCAAGCAGAGAAGTCCAGGACAGAGTGGTTACCAGGTCGCCGTTGATCCAGTCGGGATTGGTCCAGCTGGAATTCAGGAATACGTTCGCCTCCGCGGCCGGAGCTGCAGCTCCTGAGGAGTACAGACGGGAAATATAATCAAGAGCTTCCACCAGGTCGTCTCTGGTGAATCCCATCTCATAGTCGTCGCTGATCAGGAACTGACCGGTCTTCTGGATGATAAAGGGACGCATAACAAACTCTACCATCTCATGCTTATCAGCATTCAGGAAGTACATATCCGGATTCGTTTCATTCACTGTCTTACCGATCTCAATCACATCTTCCCAGGTCCATGCCGTATCCATATCCGCGGCAATTCCCAGTTCGTCCGCTTTGGTCTTGTTAACCAGGAAGCAGCGCGCGTTCAGACCGCTGGGAAGGGTGATCAGGGTATCATTATAAATACAGTAATCATTGATCAGCTTCTCATCAAAGCCTTCTACGTCGAAATTATACTGAGAAAGGTCTACAAAGAAATCGCCATTGTTAACGAAGTCGCCCATCCACGGCGGATTCAGCTGCAGGATATCCGCTGCGGTGCCGCTTCCCAGCTCGGTAGCGATTTTTTCTCTCTCAGACTGTCCGCGGTACTCGGCTTCAATCGTTACATTGGGATGCAGTTCCTGATACATCTCGATTACCTTGATGGTTTTCTCATGACGGGCGTCATTGCCCCACCAGGAGAAACGAAGGGTCACCGGCTCTTCATCCGCAGGGGCTTCCGTCTCGGCTTCGGAAGCGGCTTCGGTCTCCGGCGCCGCCTCTGCAGCGTCAGGTGCCGCGGTTGTCGCTGCCGTCTGACCGGAAGAACCGCCGCACGCAGCCAGAGAAGCTGTCATAACTCCAGCAAGGATCAGGCTTGCTGCTCTGTACATTTTTTTCATGGTTATCCTCCTTTTTTGTATGATAAATTAATTATAACAGACCGAATCATTTTAAAAAATGACGCTAATCCACAAAAAGGTATCACTATTTAACTATCATTTCTGTTTTTCAGATAATGCTCTTCCATGATGCACCGATAATAATGAAGCAGCGGCAAAATCGTCTGGGCGCAGCGCTTGGGGCCCGCGGGACAGTTGTAAATCACCGTGTAGTCATCCTGTTTATACTTGGAAAAATCATATATCGGCGGCTGGTTCTCTTTGGTGATCCAGTCAAACATTCCCAGGCCTTTTTCCAGATAAGCCTTATTGCCGGTCAGACGGTAGGCCACGGCCAGGCTTTCCAGCACCATGCCGTTCAAGTTCTGGAACCGGACGGCCGGGAACTGTTTGCCGAAGAACATATCCGCCCTCGGAATATAACAGTAGCGGATGATATCGTCAATCACCGTCAGCATGGTCTCCTTCACCTCTTCCTCCGGCCGGACCTGATAATACTGATATAATCCGGCCAGTCCCACATGCATCATGAAGGGTACGCGGTCCATGTAGTTATCAGGATACGGACTGGTCCAGGTTCCCATCTCTTTTGCCCAGGCCACATAGACATCCACGATGGGTTTGCAGGCATCGAGCCACCTCTGCTCATAAGTCTCCCTGTAGAGAGCCATAAAGGTGCGCATGGCCCAGCCGATTTCTCTGGGCTCCACCAGGCCGGCCTGATGATAGATGGGAAGCTTCATAAGCTCTAAAAGCGCCTCCCCGATGGATTGGGCCGATTCCAGACCGTTGGGGTTCCCTGTCATGTGATAATAGTCCAGAAAGCCTTCCACCCACTGATGGCTGGGTACCGGCTGACCGCTGATGTGATCGACGCTGTGGGTATAGAGAAGTCCCTCATGATAGGGCTGTCTGCTGTAATGACAAAGGTCTACATCATACCAGTGCTCCACGGCTGCCTTCATATAGTCAAAGTACCGCCGGTCTCCGGTGCGCCCCAGCATGACCGCGAAATTATGAGGCATGTCGTACTCATTATTAATCCAGATCAGCTTTCCTTCGGAACGTCCCTGTTTGATATATTCCCACTCCGGCCCGTCACCGAAATGCAGCATGCCAAGGCCCTTGGCCCGTGAGTCCACGTAGCGGTAAAGAAATCTCTCCGTCTCATGGTGATAACCGGCATATACATAGTCTCCGAATACGCCGCTCTCTTCCACTTCCTTCGGATCCGCCACCGCGAGGGCCGGCATTTCAAACTGGTGAAGCCTGTCTACCAGCATCCGTTCATTGACCTCCGCCCCATGGAAATACAGATAGCAGCGGGTGGTTCTGGCAACGCCCTGAGGCATCTTCAGCATCGTATTGATCCGGGGAAGCAGTTCCAGGCGGATTCCCTCTCTGGAAGATTCGATTCCCTTGGGGAAATTCTGATACGCCTGATAAATACCGGCGGTCACGCCATATTCCGGCATTCTCCAGTCCGCGGCAAAAATGCTGAACAGCACCTCCGGGAACATCTCATTGGCCGTATTTACCACGGAATCCGCCGTGATCAGCTGAGAAAGCTTCTGGTCCCCGTCCGCCGTACTCACATGATAATTAAAGCTGGACGTATAGATCTGATGGCGGACGGGAGAGTCTTCTTCTCTCTCCGGCACGATATCCAGCCGAATCTCCCTGACAAACTCATGAGGATAATCCGTATTATACTTAAGGCCTGCCTGCTGATTGTCGATGGTCATGCCCGGCTCTTCCCAGGCGCCGCCGTCTTCCCGGTTGATGATCTGATAATCCAGATTCAGCCAGGGTTTCCCGGCCCAGGCAGTAATCATCAGCGTATAGTCAAACCAGGTCTTTTCTCCCTGCGCCTCTCCCAGCGCCCCCTCCGGCACATGGCAGCCCCTGGCGCGGACGACGGCTTTCATCGGACCATTCTCCAGAATCTCCCAACCTTCTTTTCCGATCTTAAGAAAGAATTCCTCATCCTTTTCCGTGACCATCACCGGGCCTTTTATTTCCCGTTTTCCGTACACATGCCAGGGTGTGACGATCTGCCGGAACATGGATATATCTCCCGCTTCCGCCAGATATATCTGAATCGCCCCATTGTCTATCACCAGTCCGCCGTCTTCTTTCCTGACCTGTACTGAGGGAACCGCTTCTGAACCGGCCGCCGCGGTTCTCTCCGCGGCTTTCCCGGACGGCGCGATATCCGCGATACCCCTGCGCTCCATGCCGGGGTTTTCTCCGGATTCTTCCAGGCATACTTCATAATCCATCTCAAGATTGGCCGGAAGATCCGCCAGGAAATGGATCAGCAGCCATTTCACGGAACCGTCATCCCACCAGGCCATGGGCCGGTACTGTACGGTATTCATCTTTTCTCCCGTGGCCTTCCGAAGTACCAGACGCTCCTGGCTCTCCGGCTTAAGCTCCCCTCTTCCAAACGGGAGGGACGATGTCACAGGCTCTTCCTTTTTATCATATCTTGATACAATTTCAAAATGCAGTTTTTTCTTAATCATTTTAATCTCCATTCCGCCGCCGTTGATTCCTGCCCGCCGCTTATCCCTTCAGTCCTGTGGTGCTGATGCCTTCCACAAAGTATTTCTGCGCAAAGAAGAACATGATAATAAGAGGCAGAACACTGATCAGGGACATGGCCATAACCTTATCCCACTGTATCTGGGCCGCTGTGTCCAGAGAAGCCCTCAGCCCCAGGGAAACCGGGAATTTCTTTACGGAACTGATATAAATCAGACTGTTAAAAAAATCATTCCAGGTCCACATGAACTGGAAAAGCCCCGCGGAAAACAGCGCCGGTTTAATAAGGGGAATAAGGATCTCAAAATATACTCTCAGGGAAGAGCATCCGTCGATACGCGCTGCTTCGTCCAGTTCAATCGGAATTCCCCTCAGGAACTGAACGATCATGAAAATGAAGAATGGGTAGCAGGCAAATATCGCCGGCAGATAAAACGGCCAATACGTATTTAAGATTCCCAGTTTATTGAAAATCAGATAACGGGGGATGATGATAACCGAGTTGGGAAGCATCAGCGTTGAGATCATCAGCCCGAAGAACAGCTTCTTCAGCGGAAAACGGAACCGCGCAAATCCGTACGCCGTAAAGGAACAGGAAAATACAGTGGCAAGCACCACGGGAATTACCATAATGAACGTATTCTTCAGATAAGTGGCAAAGGTGATATTGCCTACGCCGTTCCAGCCCTTAACAAACGCGTCAAAGGAGAAGGACTCGGGCAAAAGCTTCGTGGAACCCAGAATTTCCGTGTTGGTCTTAAAACAGGCAAAGATCATCCAGATAAACGGGAAACTCATGATCAGTCCAACCGCCAGCAGCATAATATAGGCGGCAGCTTTTCTCAGCGTTCTGTTCTTCTTCATCAGAAATCACCTCCGTCTTCATAATAAACCCATGCGTCAGAGGATTTGAATACCAGAAGGGTAAGCACCAGAATCACTCCAAACAACACCCATGAAATGGCGCACGCATATCCCATCTTGAAGTTATTGAAACCCTCTGTGTAGAGCTTCATGCCAATCAGGTAGGTAGACTTTAACGGGCCGCCGTTGGTGATGACGAACGCCGATGTAAAGTTCTGCAGCGAGTTGATTGTCTGCATGATCAGATTAAAGAACACGATGGACGTGATCATGGGCAGGGTAATGTAGAAAAACTTTGTAAAGGGCCCTGCTCCGTCAATGCTGGCGGATTCATACAGATCCTGGGGAATCTGCTTTAAGGCTGCCAGAAAAAGAACCATGGAAGAACCGAACTGCCATACCTGCAGAAGGCAGATAACAAACATCGCTGTTCCGGCGCTGCCCAGCCAGCTTACAGACGGAATGCCGGCCAGATTCAAAAGCTTATTTAAGATGCCGTCATTCATGAACATCAGCCGCCACAGAGCGGACACCGCCACGCTTCCGCCCAGAATAGACGGGATGTAGTAGAGGGTACGGAAAGCATTGATTCCCTTGATTTTGATATTCAGGATCAGAGCGATGATCAAAGCGAATAAAAGCTTGCAGGGAACCTCAATCAGCGCGTACTCAAATGTAACCATAAGCGATTTTTTGAAATCCGGATCAATGGTAAAAAGCCGGATATAATTGGACAGACCTACAAATTTCGGCGTTCCCAGGATACTAAACGAGGTAAACGAATAGTAAAGAGACGCCAAAAACGGATACAGCTGCAGAGTGAAAAAGCCGATCATCCACGGGAGAATAAAAAAGAACCCCCGGAAATCACGAAGCTTCCATTTCTTTTTGGGAACCGCAGCACTCTTCGTTTCTTTCATTAAAACCCTCCTCCTCTTTCAGATAGTGTTCAACATTTTGACTTTCCCACATATTTATGATATAATTTATCACAGGTTCTGAAAAGAATTGCCATCGACGAAAAAGTATCATTTTCTATCGGTTTCAGAATAAGGAGCAATTATGTACAAACTGATTATTGTGGATGATGAGGACAGTATCCGCGACGGAATCGCCGACTGCTATCCCTGGGAGGAACTGGGATTCGAGGTGGCAGGAACCTTCACTGACGGAAAGGAGGCGCTGGACTATATCGAGCGTTTCCGGGCAGACGCCGTGCTCAGCGACGTGCGTATGCCGAAAATGGACGGCCTGGAACTGGCATGCGTTTTATCCCGGGATTACCCTTCCATCCAGACGGTGCTCTTAAGCGGTTACGCAGAATTCGAGTACGCGCAGCGGGCCTTGCGTTACGGAGTGAAGGAATATATATTAAAGCCCATCCAATACGATACCATCCTCCGGGTATTTACGAATCTGCGGGAAAGTCTGGATCAGATCTATGGACTCCGCAGGGCGGACGAACCGTCCCCGGGCTATTACAACCAGATTGTAGATCAGGTGATCTCCTATCTGGAAGAACATTATGCCAACGCCAGTCTGGAGGAGGCGTCTGTGCTGGTGGCCTTAAGCCCCAACTATCTGTCTAAGATTTTCAAGCGTAAGACGGGCAGGAACTTCTCCGAATATCTGCTTGATTTTAAAATGGAGAAAGCGGCGGAGCTTCTAACGGATATCACCATAAAAATCTATGAGGTGGCTGCTGCGGTAGGCTATGATAATCCGAAAAATTTTTCGCGGGCTTTTAAGTCGTACTACGGAAAAACGCCGCGCCAGTTCAGAGAACAGGAGCCCATCACATGAAACGCCAATTTTTCCGTTCCAAATTCATCATGTTCACCAGTCTGATCCTTACGCCCCTTTGTATCTTCGGACTGATTTCCGTCCTGTCCATCAACCTGTATATGGACAGGGAAGCCAAGCAGAAATCGAATTCCGTCACAGAACTTATGCAGCAGACTATCAGCGAATTAACCACCTCTCTGGAGAATTATAAGGTTATCATCAACTCCAACGGACGCTTTCATCTGGCACTGATTCAGGCGCTGAACTCCAATCACATGAACACGGATATTCTTCAGAAAATGGAGCAGGCCATGCAGGCAATGTACTATTCCCAGAGCACGAAGCCGTATATCCACTCTCTGTATATCACCATCGACGACAGCCCTTACTATATCGACGGTATGAGCCGGGTAACCTTTGAAGGTTCCCTGGACTCTGACTGGCCGAAAGCCATGGAGGATTGTTCCGACTCTACGTATCTGCAGGTACGCAATATCAAATTATACAAATTCGATACCAAAGAAACGCCTGTGGTCACCGCCTATTTCCGCATGAAATATAATGAGCTGGTCGCCATCAATATTCTGCAGGGATACTTCAACCACTGGCTGGATTCCGCCGCCAATTATGAGGGACAGATCCTTATGATTCTAAATCAGGAAGGGGAGCCCCTGTTTTTCAATGAAAACGGCAGCACAGTATCGGAGGAGGAACGTTTAAACGCTCTGGCTTACGGGGAAGGGAAGGCTTCTTCTAATGCCTTTTTGCGGAAATACTATATTCATTCCGGCACTTTTCCGGGAACCTACGGTCTGAAATATTTATCCATGATTCCCAAACAGGAAATCTTTGCCATTTCCTATACCTTCATGAGAATGACCATTGCGGCCGCCATCGTCAGCATCCTGATTTCTCTCGTCCTGGCCTACTATTTTACCCGGCGGGATTACCGGCAGGTGTTCCAGATTATCGAGATTTTCGACAAGGCGGAAAAGGGAGAATTCGAGAGTCTGCCTCAGCCGAAGGCAGTGCCGGGAAGCCCCTATTTCCATATCATCAATAACGTGGCCAACCTTTTCGTGTCTCAAACCTATCTGAACACCCAGCTGGACGCCAAGAAATACGCTCTGTCCACAGCCCGGCTTTCCGCTCTGCAGTATCAGCTGAACCCGCATTTCCTTTTCAATACGCTGCAGAGCATCGATCTGGAAGTATTGAAGATTAGCAGACAGCCTGCCGCGGCCAATCAGATGATTTCCCGGCTTTCATCTCTTCTGCGCTACGCTCTGGATGATCCTATGGAACCGGCCGCCGTGAGGGAAGAAATCACCGCCACGAAAGATTACATTGAGCTTCAGTCTTACAGATACAAAAACTTCTTCCTGGTAACCTGGGAATACTCTGACGAGGTTCTGGATGTTCCGGTACTGCGGCTTCTGCTTCAGCCGATTATTGAAAACTCCATCCTTCACGCGGATAGGTCGTCGCCGGACAGGCTGTGGGTCAAGATCAAGATCCGTCTGAACGAAAAGGGTCTGGTTTTCACCATTCTGGATAACGGCGCCGGGATTGAAAAAGGGAGGCTTAAGGAACTTCAAAATGCCCTTCGGGAGAACCGGGCCGACAACTCCGGACGGCATATCGGCCTGAAAAATATAGGCCAGCGCATCTCGCTGGCCTATCCGGACGGGTATATTAAACTGTCAAGCAAGGAGGGGATCGGGACAATCGTGGAAATCGGAGGGATACGGTAGAGCCTTTGTATCAGATCATCCGCGGCGTCAGGTTTTGGCCTGCCTCATTAAAACCCGGGAGGCAGTATATCCAGATCCATAACATGCTTATAAAACTGCAGGAACGGTCCCAGGGTCTGGGCGCAGCGCTTGGGGCCGGCGGGACAATCGTAGATCACGGTGAACTCATCTCGCTTTACTTTGGTGAAATCGTAAAGGGGCGGAGGGTTCTCCACCGATATCCATTGGAACATTCCCATACCCGCGTCGATGTATCTGCGATTGCCGGACAGTTCGTAAGCGATAGCCAGCGACTGAAGGACCATGCCGTTTAAATTCAGGTAACGGACAGGCGGGGCCTGCTTTCCGTAAAATGTTCCGGCCCGTTCCACATAGCACTCCCGAATCATATCGTCTACGACTTCCAGGATCGTCTTTTTGATCCGCGCATCTGGTCTTAACTGATCGTATCCGGCCAGCCCCGCGATTCCCACATCAATCATAAAGGGAACTCTGGTCATATGGTTATCGGGAAATGGAGACGTCCAGGAACCGTACTCTCCGGCCCATCTCAGATACACTTCCGCGATGGGAGCGCAGGCATCCAGCCAGCGTTCCTCATGAGTCTCCCGATACATGGCCAGAAAGGTTCTCATAGCCCACCCGATCTCTCTCGGTTCTGTCATGCCCGCCGTCTGATACAGGGGAAGCTTCATAAGTCCCAGCAGGGCTTCGCCGATGGACATGGCGGCTTCGTATGCGCAGCGGTTTCCTGTCAGATGGTAGTAATCCAGGAAACCTTCCACCCACTGATGACTGGGTACCGGCTGACCGGTCACATGTTCCACGCTGTGGGTATACAGAAGTCCCTGTTTCTGCGGATTAGGGCTGAAATGACACAGGTCCACATCAAACCAGTGCTCTGCCGACGCCTTCAGATAGTCAAAATATCTCCGGTCGCCGGTACGGGCAAACATCAGCATGAAATTATGGGGCATGTCGTATTCATTGTTAATCCAGACATCCCGGCCTTTCGAGCGGCCCTGCTTCATATACTCCCATTCCGGCCCGTCGCCGAAATTCATCATTCCCAGACCCTTGGCCCGGGAATCCACATACCGGTACAGGAAACGCTCTGTGGCGTGATGGTATTGATTGGAAACAAAATTTCCGAATACGCCGGCGTCAATATACACCTGCGGATCCAGGGTTGGAACCGCAGGCATCTGGAACATAAGCTCCCGGTCCACGATGCGCTTCTCATCAGTTTCGGGGGCGCGGAACACCAGATGGAACCGGGACGTCCTGGCTGCTCCCTGAGGAACCTTCAAAAGGCTGCCGCACTCTTCCGGCATAAGCTTCAGCCTGATCCCCTCAGAGGTGCTTTCCAGCGCCTTGGGAAAATTTTGAAACGCCTGATAGATCCCGGCAGTCAGCGCCCTTTCTCCTTTTACCCAGTCTATGCCGTAGACTCCGAACAGCACCTCGGGGAACATCTCGCTGGCTGTTTCAATGATGGTATCAGCCGTGACGCAGTGGCGGATCACTTTTTCCTGATTTCCTTCCATAACGCTGTGATGAAAGCCAGAGGTAAAAAGAGTATGGCGGAAGTCTGCGCTTTCACCGTCCGCGCTGCCGCGTCCTGCACTGCCCGGACTCCTCACAGAACTCAGCGGACAAATCTTCACTTCAATCTCTTTGACCATCTCATAGGCGTATTCGTCACTGTATTTGAATCCGGCTGCTTCGGCGTTAAGCTCCAGAGCATAATGGGCCCGGCCCGCACGGTCTTCCTCCGCGTTGATAAACTGATACTCAAACCGCAGCCATGGCTTATCCCGGTAAGCATAGACAAACAAATCATAATCAAACCATGTTTTCCCGGAATCATGGACATGTTTTCCCCGTGTTCTCAAAACGGCGCGTACGGGACCGCTTTCCACCACCTCCCATCCGCCTGGTCCCACCTGAAGGCAGTACCGCTCTCCTTCCGAATCTGTCAGCCAGGGCCCATCGATGACACCGCTCCCATAAACACAGTTCCCCGCCTCGATACGATTAAATAAATGCCGGCTTCCGGCAAGGGCCAAATCCGCACGCAGCGCTCCCGTATCGACTGTCAGTCCGTCTCTATTTTCTTTCACCAAAGACGGCAAAGATGGCTGTACTTCTTTTTCCAGCGCCAATTCATAATCAATCGCGCGGTTCGCCGGCAAATCCGCTAAAAAATTAATCAAAAGCCATTTTATACTGCCGTCCTCCCAGGTTCCCGTCACCTGAAACTGCGCCGGATACCCTTTGCCTTCCAGCTTCACGGCGGCATATGGCAGCATATCATTTGTCCATGTCCCTTTGGCAAACGGAACGGATACCATAACCGGCTCCGCTTTTTGCTCATACATGGACAGAACTTCAAAATGTATCTTCATCATTCCTCCTGTTTTCTCTCACACCTTACGCGAAAGCGCCGTTTATCTCAGCGGATACAGGCCCTCCATCAAATTCGTCTTCAGAACTCCCCCGACATATGCCTTCTGTTCATCCGTCAGAGGCAGGAACGGTTTTCTCGCTTCGCCTACCGGGAATCCCTGGCATTCAAGCACATATTTAATCGCCGGAATCAGGCCCGCACGGCACATGGCTTCCATACAGTTATTGGCTTTATGCTGCAGCTCAAGGGCCTCTTCACGGCGGCCTTCATTAAACAGGGTGAATATTTTTTTATAATGGGGCAGCATCACATTAAAGGTGCTTCCGATGGAACCGATGCTTCCCATAGCCTGTCCCGCTACCATAGTCTCATCATAACCGTTAAATGCCAGAAGATCCGGATTCAGGTTCAGGAAACGTTCCATCTGGAACAGATCATAATTGGTCTGCTTTACACCCAGAATCGCGCCGCTTCGCAGAAGCTTCACATAATTGGGATCCGAGACATCAAAGGATTTATGGGTATTTCCCGGGAAATTGTAGATAAGCACCGGAGCTCCGGAAGCTTCCGCAATCTCATCATAATACCGGCAAATCTCTCTGGAGCCGAAACCGTAATAAAACGGGGCTGTAGCGGCGGTAAAATCAAATCCCATGGCCATGGCGGCTTTTGCGTAGCGCACCGCTTCATCCGTACTTACTGCGCCTACATGGGCAATCAGGTTCGTCTTCCCCGCGTAAACAGAAGCCGCCTCAAACACCTGGATTCTCTCCGCCTCCGTAAGCAGGAAACACTCTCCGCTGCTTCCGCCCACAAAGAATCCGGCGGCTCCTTCTTCCAGATTTCTCCGCATTACTTTCTGCAATGCTTCTCCATCAATTTCTCCCCGATCATTATATGCCGTAATACTGGCAGAATAAATTCCGCCCAGCTGTTCTTTTGTCTTCATCCTTACTCTCCTTTTATCCGCGCGTTCTGACAGGGCTTTTTGCCTGCATATACATCATAACATGACCTGCCATTCTCTGAAATCCCCGATATGGAAAAAAAGTATCATATCTTATCATAAATTTATGTTTTAAACATGCACCGGCAAAAACGGATGGCAGCCGTAATGTGCCCGGCAATGTGACTTTATAAGCAGGAAGCGGCCCGGGACCAATCATATGGTCCCGCGCCGCTTTCCCGGTCCTCTGTCATCCAGACCTTAAATAATGATTTTTTCTCCCAGCTGCATAATGTGGTACTTTCTGCCGGGATACAGTCTCTGCATATACCCGGCAAAGATCAGGGCGTCCTCCTCATTTCCCTGAACCATATCATAGTGCATGGGAACCGTCATATCCGCCTGTATCTGCTGCGCGAAATACGCGGCGTCCCGGCAGTCCATATTGCCTATGATCCCGCGTCCGTGACGTTCCGTGTCCGCTCCGTTGACCGGCACAAAGGCCAGCGCCAGCGGGGACCAGCGGCTCACATCGCGGATCAGGCGGGGCGTCACGACCGCGTCCCCGGCGTGGAACAGGCGTATGGCACCCAGTTCCAGCACATAGCCCAGATTTTTCTGGTTTCCCTCCTCATCGGTGACGTACTCCTCATGGGGCGCTGCCACCGGATGGAGGACTGCCTGAGCGGAAGGTTTCGCGGAACCGGTCAGGTACAGGGTTTCATCCGCCCTGGCCCCGATCAGGCTTTCCTCCCTCATGCCTCCCGCAATCAGCTCACGCCTCACCGGCTCCGGAACGATCACGCGCAGCTGAGGATTGGCGTCCGCCAGGGGCCGCAGCGTACTCAGATTGATGTGATCCGCATGGTTGTGAGTTCCAAGAAAATAATCTATCCCCGTCAACTCTTCCGGCTGGAAGGGAATATCATAATTTCTGCGGCTTGCGCCGTCCGCCCGGCACAGATCGTTCAGCACCAAATCCACGCCGATGGTCAGCTTATTCCATTTAATTATGATTCCTTCCTGTCCCACATACCACACGGCCGCCATGGTATCCGGAAGGGAGACCGCCGAGATCTCATCCAGCAGTTCCCGGCCCTTTTTGTACCATTCATATCTCATTATTTCCACCACTCCCTAGTTCGCATTGCCTGTCAAAAGTTCCTTCACGATCTTATTGACCATAGCCGGGTCCGCCTTGCCCTTCATGGCCCGCATGGTCTGGCCTACCAGAAAGCCCATGGCCTTCTCCTTGCCGTTGTGATAGTCTTCCACCGACTGGGGATTGGCCTGAAGGACCTCCTGGATGGTCTTCCGCAGGGCACCCTCGTCATTGACTACCTTAAGCCCTTTTTCTTCCACGTATTTCTCCGGGTCCACGTCCCTGGCAAAGATCTCCTCAAAGACCGTCTTGGCCACCGTCCGGTTGATGGCGCCCTTCTCTACCAGGCCCACCAGTTTGGCCAGATTCTCCGGCGAGAACGCCATATCCTCCGGCTCCTGCTCCTTTTCCTTCAGAAGACGCATGGCCTCAACCATCAGCCAGTTGGACACCTCCTTGGGCTTTCCGCACAGGGCCACAGTCGCCTCAAAGATGTCCGCCATATGCTTGGACCCTGTGAGAATCTCCGCGTCATACAGGGGAATGGCGAACTCCTTCTGATAGCGGGCCAGCTTCTCGGTCCGCAGCTCCGGCTGCCGATCACGGATCTGCCGGATCCACTCATCACTTATAACTACCGGCGTCAGATCCGGATCCGGGAAATACCGGTAATCCTGGGCGTCCTCCTTGGAACGCATGGCGTGGGAGGTCTCCTTGTTGTCATCCCAGCGGCGGGTTTCCTGAATCACCTTCCTGCCCTCTTCCAGAATCTCAATCTGGCGCTTCCGCTCTCCTTCTATGGCTCTGGCAATGGCCTTGAAGGAGTTCAGATTCTTCATCTCCGTCCTGGTCCCCATCTGCGCGGCTCCCAGCTCCCGGACTGACAGGTTCACGTCGGCGCGCATGGAGCCCTCCTGAAGCTTACAGTCGGAGGCTCCCAGATACTGAATGATCAGCCGCAGCTTCTCCAGGTAGGCGATCACCTCGTCGGCGCTGCGCATATCCGGCTCCGACACGATCTCGATCAGAGGCACGCCGCTTCGGTTGTAGTCCACCAGGGAACAGTCGTCCCACTCGTCATGAACCAGCTTTCCGGCGTCCTCCTCCATATGGATCTCATGAA
>CANQSK010000078.1 GCA_947626475.1 uncultured Lachnospiraceae bacterium | reverse complement strand
CAGGTGCTGGTGGCCCAGCCGGAGGACATCCGGGCTCTGGCGAAGATCGTGAAGGCCGTGCTGGATACGGGAAGCCTCTGCGTCATCGGCAATGAGGAGAAGGTGGAAGCCAACCGGGAGATGTTTAGGGAAGTGAAGAACCTGTACCAAAGCTGACGGGCGAAAGGAGAACTCAGGCAGTATGAATGACAATTACAGGTCAGGCTTTGTCGCCCTGATCGGGCGTCCCAATGTGGGCAAGTCCACGCTGATGAACCACCTGATCGGCCAGAAGATCGCGATCACGTCGGAGAAGCCCCAGACGACCAGGAACCGGATCCAGACGGTATACACCGATGAGAGGGGCCAGATCATCTTTCTGGACACCCCGGGTATCCACAAGGCCCGGAACAAGCTGGGAGAGTATATGGTCAATGTGGCCGAGGGAACGCTGAACCAGGTGGACGTCATCCTGTGGCTGGTGGAGCCTACCACCTACATCGGCGCCGGAGAACAGCATATCGCGGAGCTTCTGGGGAAGGTGAAGACGCCGGTCATCCTGGTCATTAACAAGATCGATACGGTGAAGGACAAAAAGGATATCCTGACTTACATCGACGCTTACCGGAAGGTGTGCCGGTTCGCGGAGGTGGTGCCGGTGTCGGCGCTGCGGGACCAGAATACGGACCGGATGGCGGAACTGATCTTTCAGTATCTGCCCTTCGGGCCCCGGTATTATGATGAAGACACAGTCACGGACCAGCCCATGCGGCAGATCGCGGCTGAGCTGATCCGTGAGAAAGCTCTGCGCCTTCTGTCCGACGAGATTCCCCACGGCATCGCCGTGACCATCGAGAAGATGACGGAGCGAAAGAACGGAATGTTCGACATTGAGGCCACCATTATCTGCGAGCGTGAGTCCCATAAAGGCATCATCATCGGCAAAGGCGGGGCCATGCTGAAGAAGATCGGCAGCGCCGCCCGTCATGATATTGAAAATCTGATGGGCGCCAGGGTGAACCTGCAGCTTTGGGTGAAGGTGCGGAAAGAGTGGCGGGACAGCGAGCTGTATATGAAGAATTACGGGTATTTTGAGTCATGATATCTGAGAGGAAGCTGAGATGCGCGAGCTGATTGAAATGACCGGTATGGTCCTGAGGGCCTCTTCCGTGGGCGAATATGACAGGCGCCTGGTCATTCTGACCCGGGAGAAAGGCAAGCTTACTGCTTTTGCCAGGGGCGCGAAGCGGCCGGGCAGCAGGCTTATGGGGCCCAGCCGTCCCTTTGCCTTTGGAACCTTCCGGCTTTATGAAGGCCGGGAGGCGTATAACCTGCAGGACGCGGAGATCAGCCGGTATTTTGAGGAGCTGGCTCAGGATATGGAGGCGGCCTGCTATGGCCAGTATTTTCTGGAATTCGGAGATTACTATTCCCGGGAGAATCTGGACGGGTCGGCCATGCTGCTTCTGATCTATCAGTCTCTGCGGGCGCTTCTGAAGCCGGCCATTCCCAACTGCCTGGTCCGCAGGATATTTGAGCTGAAGGCCATGGCGATCAACGGCGAGTACACGGAGAGGCCGCCGGAGGCGGTCAGCGATTCCGCGGCTTATGCCTGGGAACATGTGATTTTCAGCCCTTTGGAAAAGCTTTATACCTTCACGCTGACGGATTCCGTGCTGGAAGAATTTGCCGGAAGCGTGGAGAAAAACAAGAGACGTTTTATTGACCGGGAATTTCATTCCCTTGAGATTCTGAAGGCCATGGCGGGAGAAGGGTGAATGGAGGCTTTTCGGAAAATAGGCGGACATGCTATTGTAAAGAAAAGAAAATCATGGTATAACATTATCTATTATAGAAAGAGGCAGGATATTTTATGGAAAAGACAATGGAAAAAATCGTAGCGCTGGCCAAGTCCAGAGGTTTTGTGTATCCCGGTTCCGAGATTTACGGGGGCCTGGCCAATACTTGGGATTACGGCAATCTGGGCGTGGAACTGAAGAATAACGTAAAAAAAGCCTGGTGGCAGAAGTTTGTCCAGGAAAGTCCCTACAATGTGGGAGTGGACTGTGCCATCCTTATGAACTCCCAGACCTGGGTGGCAAGCGGCCATCTGGGCGGGTTCTCAGACCCGCTGATGGACTGCCGCGCCTGTCATGAGCGTTTCCGCGCCGACCAGCTGATTGAGAATTACATGAAGGAGAAGGGAATCGTGGCGGAGGAGGCCGTGGACGGCTGGAGCCAGGAGAAGATGAAGCAGTATATCGATGACAACAACATCTGCTGCCCCAGCTGCGGAAAGCACGATTTCACTGATATCCGCCAGTTCAACCTGATGTTCAAGACCTTCCAGGGCGTGACTGAGGACGCCAAGAATACGGTGTATCTGCGTCCCGAGACGGCCCAGGGCATTTTCGTCAACTTTAAGAACGTGCAGCGTACCTCCCGGAAGAAGATTCCCTTCGGAATCGCCCAGATCGGCAAATCCTTCCGCAACGAGATCACGCCAGGCAATTTCACGTTCCGAACGCGGGAATTTGAGCAGATGGAACTGGAATTTTTCTGCGAGCCGGATACGGATCTGGAGTGGTTTGCCTACTGGAAGCAGTTCTGCATCGACTGGCTGCAGACTCTCGGCATCAAGGCGGAAGAGATGAGAGTCCGGGATCATGACCCGGCGGAGCTGGCCTTCTACAGCAAGGCGACTTCCGATATTGAGTTTCTGTTCCCCTTCGGATGGGGCGAGCTGTGGGGCATCGCGGACCGCACCAATTATGACCTGAGCCGTCATCAGGAGACCTCCGGCCAGGATCTGACTTATTTTGACGATACGAAGAATGAGAAATATATTCCTTTCGTTATTGAGCCGTCCCTGGGCGCTGACCGTGTGACCCTGGCTTTCCTCTGCGCCGCCTATGACGAGGAGGAGATCGGTGAGGGTGATGTGAGGACCGTTCTTCATTTCCATCCGGCTATCGCTCCGGTAAAGGTAGGTGTTCTTCCCCTGTCCAAGAAGCTGGCGGAGGGTGCGGAGAAGATCTATACGGATCTGTGCAAATATTTTAACTGTGAGTATGACGACAGGGGCAATATCGGCAAGCGTTACCGCCGCCAGGATGAGATCGGCACGCCCTTCTGCGTGACCTATGATTTTGATTCCGAGAACGACCAGGCGGTCACCGTTCGCGACCGTGACACCATGGAACAGGTGAGGGTGCCGATCGCGGAGCTTAAGGATTATCTGGAGGCAAGAATCTCTTTTTAATGGGGAGAGGAGAATTCTTATGGACAAAAAAACATGGATTCAATCAGGAAAGGCAGTGCTGGGCATTGAGTTTGGCTCCACCCGGATCAAGGCGGTTCTCATAGACGGAGAGCATATGCCAATTGCTTCCGGAAGCCATCAGTGGGAGAACCGTCTGGAGGACGGAATCTGGACCTACAGCCTGGAGGATATCTGGAAGGGACTTCAGGACTGCTACCGGGACCTGGCGGAGGATGTGAGAAAGCAGTACGGGGTGGAACTGACCAGGGCCGCTGCTATCGGCATCAGCGCCATGATGCACGGTTACATGGTCTTTGACAGTGAGGATAACCTGCTGGTTTCCTTCCGGACCTGGCGGAACACCATTACCGGTCAGGCGGCGGAGGAGCTGAGCCGGCTGCTTCAGTTTAATATTCCGGAACGGTGGAGCATTGCTCATCTGTACCAGGCGGTTCTTAAGGGAGAACCCCATGTACCCTCTATAACCTATATGACTACACTGGCAGGTTATATCCACTGGAAGCTGACAGGGCGGAAGGTTCTGGGCGTCGGCGACGCTTCCGGGATGTTCCCCATTGATTCCGGTGCGGGGACATTTGACGCGGAAATGCTGGAAAAGACAGAACAGGCGATTGCCGGACAGGGGGACTACGGCTGGCGGCTGGGCGATATTCTGCCGCGGGTTCTGTCAGCCGGGCAGGAGGCAGGAGTGCTGACGGAGGAGGGGGCAGCCCTTCTTGATCCCTCCGGCAGGCTTCAGGCAGGAATCCCTCTGTGTCCTCCGGAAGGCGACGCGGGAACCGGAATGGCGGCGACCAACAGCGTGGCGGTCCATACCGGCAACGTATCGGCGGGAACGTCAGTGTTTGCCATGGTGGTGCTGGACAAGGCTCTGAACCGTCCTCACAGGGAGATTGATATGGTCACTACGCCGGACGGCAAGCCGGTGGCCATGGTTCACGTAAATAACTGCACTTCGGATTTTAACGCCTGGGCCGGGCTGTTCCGCGAGTTTGCCGGGTGCGTGGGCGTTGAGATGGACGACAACGAGCTGTTTTCAATGCTGTACCGGAAGGCCCTGGAGGGCGACGCCGACTGCGGAGGTCTTTTGTCCTACGGCTATCTGTCCGGAGAGCCTATTACCGGCATGACGGAGGGACGTCCTCTTTTTGTGAGACTGCCGGACGGAAACTTCACGCTGGCCAATGTGATGCGCACGCATCTGTATTCGGCTCTGGGAGCGCTGAAGATCGGCATGGATATTCTGACGAAGGAAGAGCATGTGACCCTGGAAAAGCTTCTGGGACACGGAGGCTTCTTCAAGACTCCCGGCGTGGGCCAGCGTATTATGGCCGCGGCCATGAACACGGCCGTGTCGGTCATGGAGACAGCCGGGGAGGGCGGCCCGTGGGGAATGGCCCTTCTGGCAGCCTATATGGTATCAGTATCAGGAAACGGTGGGGACGGCGAAGGAAAATCCCTGCCGGAGTATCTGAACAGTCAGGTGTTTGCCGGGGCGTCAGGAAGCTGCATGGAGCCGGACGCGGAGGACGCCGCCGGGTTTGAGGCATTTCTCGCCCGTTACCGGGCCTGCCTTCCGGCAGAAAGAGCGGCCGTGGAGAATCTGAGATAAAAGGGAGTTGTTATATGAAGGTTCCCGCGCATTTTCGGGGAAAACCGTGGAGAAGGTTCAAAAAAGACGGGCCGGCAGGCAGACTGGTCCGAAAGGTATGCGGCGCGGTCCTGATTCTTGAGGCGGCTGTCCTGATCAGCCGGAGCGGACTGGGTGTATTCTCCGTGGAGCGGACCTATGAGGAGTGGCTGAGTCCGGTTCCGTCAGGCCAGGCCGGGGAGACCGATGAAGGAACTCTGGAAAAGATCTTCGGGATCCGTCTGCGGCTTCGGGATGGGGCCATTGAGTTTTACCGGCAGGAGAATCTTCGGGAAATGGAGGAATGACTGCCGGGACCGCAGGCAGTACATTCCACAGAAATTACGGCAAGGAAAAAGCCGGTATCAGGCTTCATTCAGCGTGATACCGGCTTTCTGCATCGCAGCGTAAATCTTACCATAGTCATAATCCGGTGCGAAAGATCGGGCGATCTCACAGATAGGCCGGATAACCTCCGGGTCTTCCTCCACCTCGTCCGCAATCGTTTCCAGAGGTTTTCCTTTAGATAGCTTGCGGCAGATGAGAGAAATCAGCCTTACGGCGTCACCCTCCGCAATTCCCGCAGCTCTCCCCTTTGCCTGGGCGTCCTTCGTTGCCAGTCTGATATGTCTTTCCTCAGAAAAAATCTCAGTGAACAGATCCATAGCGGCCTCCCCTCGGTGCTTTGTCAGAAATTCTTTCAGGATTCCCTCGCGTATGCAGTCGTCCATCGCCAGGTCGATGGCCTCCTCCAGCGACAGGTCCTGAGACAGGCGGACGCGTATCCGGCTTATCAGATAGGAGTATTCATACAGCCTCCGGCAGCCTGCCATCAGTTCCCTGTTGTGTCCGAAGTTGATGTTCAGCACCAGCGCTGTACATTCCAGACTGGGGTTATGTACCTGGGCGGGTTTTCCTGCCCCGGCGTCATCCCTGCTATCCCCGCTTTCGGCTTCGCCTGCGCTCTCCGTCATATCCTGGAAGGAATCTGACAGTTTAAGTTCCCATCTGTCCGCCTCGTACTTTGTTCCGTTATAGAAAACTACGTACCTGGGAACCGGAAGCTTCACCTGTGCTCTGGAATAGATATCCAATTCATTGGCCTCCACATACCCCTGGAACAGCCGGGCGAAGTAGAACAGACCCCTCAGAGGCATGTTGGGATTCCATGTGGACTGGGCCTCGTACAGGTTCATCTCGCTGCCGATCAGGAAGGATACGTCATTTTTCATTCCGAGATAGAGAGAGTCTTCCAGCGTATTGACGATTAGCTGGCCGGCATCCGTATAGTGGGATCCGTTAACGGCGTTGTACAGCTCCAGAAGAGCCTTCGGCTCGCTGAACAGGCGTATGAACAGCCGGTTCTTGTGATCGTGGACGGCCGGTGCTCTCAGTCTGCCCTCTTTGGGATTCTTATCAGATGTCTGCCCGGCTTTTGCGGTCCGCCGCTGCCTGTGCGGTTTTCCTTTCTTTTCCGACAAATGTTTTTTGCTTCTTGCCATACAGTTTCTCCTTTCATTGTACTACAAAGTCATAGGATTTGCAAAAGATTTATAGGATTTCCCGGCGGATCCGCCATGAGTCTGTTCCGGTGACATACCAGAAATTCAGAATTCCTAATTCTTATAAAAAATGATACACCGGTTCCTGTCAAAAGACAAATAAAATAATCATAAAACTTATGAAATAATTTTTATTCTTGTATTTTTCCGGTTTCTCCCAGTTTCCGCCGCGGCAGGATAACGAAAAAATATATTGCCAATATCAGGAGGATATATTATAATAAAGCCCTGATTAACTCACAAACTTACTGATTAAAGGACAGGTGGATACACATGGAGAAAAAAGAACTGCTGTATGAAGGAAAGGCCAAGAAGGTCTATGCCACGGAGGATCCGGACAAGCTGATTGTCTCCTACAAGGACGATGCCACAGCGTTTGACGGGCAGAAGAAGGGCACCATCGTGGGAAAGGGCGCCATTAACAACCGCATGACCAACCACGTTTTCAAGCTGTTTGAGGCGGAGGGGATTCCCACCCATTTTGTGGAAGAGCTCAGCGACCGGGAAACGGTGGTGAAGAAAGTTGAGATCGTTCCGCTGGAAGTGATCATCCGCAATTTCTCAGCCGGCAGCTTTGCCAAGAAGCTGGGCATGGAAGAGGGCATTAAGCTGCTTTGCCCCACCCTGGAATTCAGCTACAAGAACGACGACCTCCACGACCCGTTTATCAACGATTACTACGCTCTGGCCCTGGGCCTTGCGACCCAGGAGGAGATTGACGATATTACCCGGTACGCTTTCAAGGTCAATGAAGTGATGAAGAAATATTTTGCCGGCCTGGGCATTGAGCTGATCGACTTTAAGATTGAATTCGGCCGTTACCATGGACAGATCATTCTGGCTGACGAGGTGTCGCCTGATACCTGCAGGCTGTGGGATATGGAGACCAGAGAGAAGCTGGACAAGGACCGTTTCCGCCGCGACCTGGGCAATGTGGAGGACGCTTATCAGGAAGTGTTCCGCCGTCTGGGGATCCAGTAGAGATTTTACGGCGGCAGCCGGGAGGTCGGTTTTATGAGTACCGTAAGCTACATGGAACAGGATATTGACGGAAAGCTCCACGAGGAATGTGGAGTTTTTGGAATGTATGATTTAGATGGTGGAGAGGTAGCCTCCACCATCTATTATGGTTTATTCGCCCTTCAGCACAGAGGGCAGGAAAGCTGCGGTATCGCCGTCAGCGATACCGGCGGTCCCAAGGGAAAGGTTCACACCTACAAGGGCATGGGCCTGTGCAACGAAGTGTTTACGCCGGAGACTCTGGGGACCCTTCACGGGAATCTGGGCGTGGGCCACGTGCGTTATTCCACCGCTGGCAGCAGCAGCCGGGAGAACGCCCAGCCGCTGGTGTTGAATTACATCAAGGGCACCCTGGCCCTGGCCCACAACGGCAATCTGGTCAACGCGCCCCAGCTTCGCAGGGAGCTGGCCTACACGGGGGCCATTTTTCAGACTACCATTGATTCCGAGCTGATTGCCTATTATATCGCCCGTGAGCGGATCGGCTCCGCAAACGTCCAGGAGGCGGTGGTGCGGGCCATGAAGCGGTTGTCCGGCGCCTATTCCCTGGTTATCATGAGCCCAAGGAAGCTGATCGGTGCCAGAGATCCCTTTGGCTTTAAGCCGCTCTGTATCGGCAGAAAGGACAACGCGTATATTCTGACGTCCGAGACCTGCGCCCTGGCCACCATCGGGGCGGAGTTCATCCGGGATGTGGAGCCCGGCGAGGTGGTCACCATAACCGGAAAGGGCGTGGAGTCTGACCGCAGCATGTGCTTTGCCGACCCGGCCAGACAGGCCAGGTGTGTGTTTGAGTATATTTATTTTGCCCGGCCTGATACGGTCTTTGACGGAGTCAGCGTCTATCATTCCAGAGTTCTGGCAGGCCGCTGTCTGGCCCAGGATTCGCCTGTGGAGGCGGATCTGGTGGTGGGAGTTCCTGAATCCGGCAACGCGGCAGCCCTGGGCTATGCCCTGGAGTCCGGCATTCCCTACGGAACCGCTTTTGTGAAGAATACTTATGTGGGGCGGACCTTCATCAAGCCCAAGCAGAGCAACCGGGTGTCTTCCGTCCGCGTGAAGCTGAATGTGCTGAAGGAGGCGGTGGAAGGCAAGCGGGTCATCATGATTGACGATTCCATCGTCCGCGGCACCACCAGCCACCAGATCGTGAGGATGCTGCGGGAGGCCGGGGCCACGGAGGTCCATATGATGGTCAGCGCTCCGCCGTTTCTGCATCCCTGCTATTTCGGGACAGACATTCCTTCGGAGGACCAGCTGATCGCTCACGGCAAGACCATTGAGGAAATCTGCCGGTTGCTGGGAGCAGATTCCCTGTCCTATCTGAAGCTTGAACGCCTCAGGGAGATGGCCGGAGGGCTTCCCATCTGCACCGCCTGCTTCAGCGGCGACTACCCCATCGCGCCGCCGACAGAGGATATCAGAGACCCCTGGGGATGATCCGCAGGTGAAAAATTCATTTATTTTTATGGAGGAACAGTATGAACGACCGATATCAGAGCCCTCTTTCCGAGCGCTATGCCAGCAAGGAGATGCAGTATATTTTTTCGCCGGACAAGAAGTTCCGGACCTGGCGGAAACTGTGGATTGCCCTGGCGGAGACGGAGAAAGAACTGGGCCTTCCCATTACACAGGAACAGATTGACGAACTGAAAGCCCATGCGGAGGATATCAACTACGACGTGGCGAAGGAGAAGGAGCGTCTGGTGCGCCATGACGTGATGTCCCACGTGTACGCCTATGGCCAGCAGTGCCCCGGCGCCAAGGGCATCATCCACCTGGGAGCCACTTCCTGCTACGTGGGAGACAACACGGATCTGATCATTATGACGGAGGCTCTCCGTCTGGTGCGGAAGAAGCTTCTGAATGTGATGGCGGAGCTGACCCGGTTCGCGGATGCCTATAAGGATCAGCCCACCCTGGCGTTTACCCATTTTCAGCCGGCCCAGCCTACTACTGTGGGCAAGCGGGCCACCCTGTGGCTTAACGATCTGTGCCTGGATCTGGAGGATCTGGACCATGTGCTGAGCCACATGAAGCTTCTGGGCTCCAAGGGAACTACGGGGACTCAGGCCAGCTTCCTGGAGCTGTTTGACGGGGATCATGAGAAATGCAGGCAGGCGGACCGGATGATCGCGGAGAAGATGGGCTTTGAGGAGTGCTATCCGGTGTCCGGCCAGACCTATTCCCGGAAAATAGATACCCGGGTGCTGAACGTGCTGGCGGGAATCGCCCAGAGCGCTCACAAGTTCTCAAATGACGTCAGGCTGCTGCAGCATTTGAAGGAGGTGGAGGAGCCCTTTGAGAAAAATCAGATCGGCTCCTCGGCCATGGCCTACAAGCGGAACCCCATGCGCAGCGAACGCATCGCCTCTCTGTCCAACTATGTGATGAGCGATGTGATGAACCCGATGATGGTGGCCGCTACCCAGTGGTTTGAGCGGACCCTGGATGATTCCGCCAACAAGCGCCTCAGCATTCCGGAGGGATTTCTGGCGGTTGACGGGATTCTGGATCTGTATCTGAACGTGGTGGACGGCCTGGTGGTGTACCCCAAGGTGATCGAGAAGCATTTTATGGCGGAGCTGCCTTTTATGGCCACGGAAAATATTATGATGGACGCGGTGAAGGCCGGCGGCGACCGGCAGGAGCTTCATGAGAGAATCCGCCGGCTGTCCATGGAGGCGGGCCGCAACGTGAAGGAGAAGGGCCTGGACAATAACCTGCTGGAGCTGATCGCGGCGGATCCGGCCTTCGGCCTTTCCATGGAAGAGCTTCAGAAGACCATGGAGCCCTCCAGATACGTGGGCCGCGCTCCCAGACAGGTGGAGGAATTCCTGGACGAGGTGGTCCGGCCGGTTCTGGACGCGAACAAGGAAGTGCTGGGGCTGAAGGCGGAGATTAACGTATAGCCTGCTTTCGGCAGTTTTTCCGCTGGTTTTGACAGATCCGGAGAATCGACAAAAAAAGTCGAAAAGGCGGTCTTTTTGGTTGATTTTTCCAGTTCCGGTTAGTATACTTGTAATGTAGCGATCAGTTTGTCGCAGGAGGCGAGGGACCGGATGGAAGGAAAAGAATTACCGGAAGGAAGGGACGGACTGGAGGAGAGAGCCAGGCAGATGGACCGGCGCAGGCAGCATGCTGTGGAGCAGCTGAGACAGGCGATTGAGCTGGAATGCCTGGGAGCGGGACCGGAGGAGACCGGAAGCGAGACCCTCCTCTGGAACACGCTGATCCTGTTTCAGGATTATCCTTTTGAGACGGCCAAGAAGCTGCAGTATACCTACAGCATCCGGGGCTACGAGATGTTTGTCAGCAGGAAAGACAAATCCATCACCAGGTCCACAGTGGATCTGGCTTTTGGGATGGCGCTGAAGCTTCTGAGAGAGGGAACCCCCATTACAGGCCCCAAGAAGCTGGGTACCTTTGGGGCCAGCTATCTGTATCCGGTGTTTATCCGGATCGGCGTGATCCCTGTGGAGAAGACGAAAAAGGCGAAAAGGCAGAGGCCGTCAGAGGTGATATGATGCCTCTAGCCCAGGCTGTTTTTCCGGTATTCCCTGGGGGAGCAGCCGTACCGCTCCCGGAATCTCCGGTAGAAATAGCTGCTGTTGTCGTAGCCGACGGAGCAGATGATGGCCTCGATGGGCAGGGTAGTCTGGGACAGCAGCCACTGGGCCTGCTGAAGCTTCCTCTGCTGCAGCAGTTCCTTAAAATTATATTGTGTATGCTTTTTCAGCAGCCGGCTTACGTAGTAGGCCGGCTGTTTCAGTTCCGCGGAAACATCGGAGAGAGTGCCGTCCTTATAGTGGGTTTCGATGTATCTTAAGACGGAGAACACCAGATTCTGCTCCTGCTGGGTGGGGCTGTCCAGGTTAATGGTTTCCGCGAACATGGACAGGTTCATGAACAGCAGGCCGAAGGTGGTCTGGTTTAAGGTGTTGGTGCCGGATTTTCCCGAGAGAAGGGTCCACACCATGTTCTCGATCAGGTTCTGTACCGGAAGGATGTCCCTGGCCCGGAAATGAAGGTAGCTGGACAGGGAAGAATCCTGGGACAGGGAAGCGACCAGAAAATCCCGCAGCACATTTTCCCGCTCCATGCCCGGCAGGATCCGGTCAAAAAATTCCGGCAGGATAATAAAGTTGACGGCAATGTCCCTGGCGCCGGCGGGAAGGATCTCCTGGGTGGCGTGCTGATTCAGAAAGAGAAGATCTCCCTCCCTGAGAACGATGCGCTCCGAGTCATTGATGATGTGGGTGGTGCTTCCCGTGCACATATAGACCATTTCTACGTAATTGTGCCGGTGCCTGGGGAAATGGATGAACCGGGTGTGGGGACGGATCTGGATCAGCTGTCCCCTGGTCAGAAGCTTCCGGCTGTCGATGATAAAGCCCCTCTGAGACGTGTACAGTCCCTTCTGCACGCCGCTGCCGTCCAGGATGGACCGCTCCTCATCAGTGATCTGTTCCAGCTGCTTCAGAAGTTCTTGATTCATGAAAAATCCCCCCCTTTTTATTGAAGTATAGCACAGAATTCAGAAAATGTAGAGAAAAGTATAAAAAACTCTTGCAAAATCGCCCCGTGTGTACTAGACTGTACTAATAAGATTAATACAGTAAAAGTTGAAGAAAACGGATAACGGCTGTCGTTATAGATAACAGGAAGTCCGAAGACAGGCAGAAAGGGGTTTGGAGATGAATAAAAAGAAGAAGCTGATAATCGGAGGAGCCGTTCTTCTGATCGCCGGATTTGGCGTCATTCAGGTGATGGGAGCCGGAAAGAGCGGGACGGTTCAGGTAAATACAGTCGCTCCCGTAAGAACGCTGGTGCAGGAAAAGCTGTCGGTGAGCGGACCTGTTTCCGGGACGGACAGCGTGGATGTGGTGTCCAATCTTCACGCGGAAGTTGAGAAGCTGCTGGTGAAGGAGGGAGACCGGGTGGAGGCAGGGCAGGTTCTTGCCGTGCTGAACGATGAGGAGATCCGCAAGGAAGTGGACATGGCCAGAAATGATTACGAGCTGGCGGTGACGGCCCTGGAGGAGCAGAACCGGGAGGCCGGAAGCGGCTATGAAAAGGCCCTTCAGGATTTTAACACGGCTCAGAACAATTACAGCCGGATGAAGGTGCTGTTCGACGGCGGAAGCATTCCCCAGGTAGATCTGGAGACGGCCCAGAACGCCTTAAACGACGCCAGGAGAGAGAAGGATTCGTTTCAGCTGGAGGACGGACAGCCAGTGGCGCCGGATTCCTACCGCCTGCAGGCGGAAAAGGCCAGGTTTGAGTATGAGAAGAAGCAGAAGGAGCTGGAGGGAGTGGAGATTACGGCCCCCATTGCCGGGACGGTCATCCGCGTGAACACCAAGGTGGGCCGGTTCGCCGACCAGACGGACGAGAGCCACGTGCCCCTTTTTATTATTGAAAATCTGGACGTGCTGGAGATGGAAATAGAGGTCAGCGAATATTCCATCGGCAAGGTGGCCGTGGGCCAGCAGGCCCTGGTCAGCGCCGATATCCTGGGCGGGGAGACGGTGGAAGGCGAGGTCGTGTCCATTTCCCCGACCGGTCAGGAGAAGAGCGGCGGTTCCAATGAGCGGGTAGTTCCCACCAGGATCCGGATCAGGGACAAACACACCAAACTGATCGCCGGGATCACGGCCCGGGCGGAGATCGTGCTGGAGGAGGCGGAGGACGCCCTCTGCGTGCCGGCCACGGCGCTGATCCAGAAGGACGGTATCGATTATGTGCAGGCTGTCAGGGACGGGATGCTCCACTGGATACCGGTGGACATCGGAGTGGAAGGCGATTTGATGACCGAAGTGACTCCCTCAGGGGACGAGACCCTGGATGAGTCTGACCAGGTGGCCGCCATGCCCAGGGAGGAGTACGCGGAGGGCATGAAGGCGGCGGCCCGGACCGGAGGGCAGTGATATGGCGCGGGAAGCAGAAAAGAAAGGGGAGCCGGAGGATCTGATCCGGCTTGAAAATCTGGTGAAGATCTACGGCAGCGGAGCCGTCCGGGTGCAGGGGCTTAAGGGTATCAATCTTACGATCAAGAGAGGCGAGTTTGTGGCGGTTATGGGACATTCCGGCTCCGGCAAATCCACGCTCATGAACATCATAGGCTGTCTGGACCGTCCCACGGAGGGCCGCTATTATCTGGACGGGACCGACATGGCGGAGCTGTCCTCGGACCAGCTGTCGGAGGTGCGGAATCTGAAGATCGGTTTTGTGTTTCAGTCCTTCAATCTGATCTCCCGGACCAGCGCCCTGAAAAATGTGGAGCTGCCCATGGTCTATGCCCGGGTGCCCAGGCAGAAAAGGGAGGACAGGGCCAGAGCGCTCCTGAAACAGGTGGGCCTGGAAGCCCGCATTGCCCATATGCCCAATGAGATGTCCGGCGGCCAGCGGCAGAGAGTAGCCATCGCCAGGGCCCTGGCCAATGAACCGCCCCTGATCCTGGCGGATGAGCCTACGGGCAACCTGGACACCGCCGCCTCCGTGGAGATCATGGAGCTGTTCTCCCAGATTCATCGGGCGGGGGCCACGGTCGTGGTAGTCACCCATGAGGAGAATATCGCCGCCTTCACCCAGCGGATCATCCGGTTTTCCGACGGGCAGATCGTAAGCGACGAGAGGGAGGTGCCTGTATGTTCGTAGAAAACATGTCCATGGCCTTTCACGCCATCCGGGCCAACAAGCTGCGCTCGTTTTTGACCATGCTGGGAATCATTATCGGGATCGGCTCCGTCATCGCCATTGTGTCCATCGGGGATACCATGCGGAATATGTTCGCGGAGCTGTACCAGGACGTGGGCATCACCCAGGCCGTCATATCCTACGGCTACTGGAACGACGACTGGCGGCAGGAGGATTATTTCAGCCTGGCGGAGCTGGAGCAGATCCAGGAGGTCTTCGGCAGCCAGATCGCCTACATTGACAGCCGGGCCTACGTAAGCGCAGAGGTCCGCGCGGGGCGGGGCGTCATGAACTTTGAGTTTGACGGGATCAAGGAAAACTATATGGATGTGCAGCCGGTGACCATGGTCTACGGCCGGTATCTGAACAGGGGAGACATTCTGGGAAGGAAGAAGAACGTGGTCATGAACGCCGAGAGCGCCCGGATGCTTTACGGTACGGAAAACGCCGTGGGGAAGACCTTCCGGACCACGATCTACGGCTATACGGACGAATACACTGTGGTGGGTGTCTATAAAAAGGAAATGAGTCCCTTCCAGAAGCTGATGATGGGCGGCAGCAGCGATACGGGAGAAGCCTACATTCCGGAGACCATCCTCACCTGGCCCAATGACAGCATCTACTACTGCCGCCTGTTCGCGGCGGAAGGCACCGACATGACGGATTTCACCAACCGCCTGGCAGTCTATATCGCCAAGATGAAGGACCGCAGGCCTGAGGATTATTACGTCAGCACGGCGGTGGAGGAGATGGGCAGCGTGGATTCCGTTATGGGAGC
>CANQSK010000077.1 GCA_947626475.1 uncultured Lachnospiraceae bacterium | reverse complement strand
TTCCCGGAGCAGTTAAAAGGAGCGAGGGCCGGCGCAGGGACAACAGCTACAAGACTCCGGTGTTTCAGAATCCATTTCAGCCGGGAGCGGAGGCGGAAGCCTTCTATGGCGCGCTGACATCACGATTTCCGACATTTTCCGGCCGGAAGAGAGGAGGAGCGTTGTGGGACTGTTTCGGAAAAAAGACAGGACGAAGGCGGAAGGGACGCGGGTCATCGGCGTGACCGGGGCAGGGCGCGGCATGGGAACAACACATTTTTCCGTGCTTGCGGCCAACTATCTTCGCAGCGGCTGCGGGAGAAAAACGGCGGTTCTGGAATGGAACCGTCACGGGGATTTTGCCCGGTTCGGCAGCGTGTGCACCGGCTTTACGGCGGCGGAGAGCCGGTACCGGATACAGGACGTGGATTTTTATCCGGACTCCGCAGGAAAGGTTCTGGCAGAATGCCTTCACATGGGCTACGAGGAGATCCTGATCGATTTTGGGGAACTGAATGAAAAAGTCTGTGAAGAACTGTCGCGCTGCCGGAAAATATTTTTACTGGTTTCGTTTACAGAGTGGCAGCCGGGCGCGTTTTGGAAGCCGGCGTCATGGGAAGAAAGGGCGGCACAAAACGGCTGGTCATGCCTCGCTGCTTTCGGCAGTGAGGAATCCAGATTAAAATGGAATAAAAGACCCAGACCGACTGTGAGGCGGATTCCTTTTTCAGAAGACGCGTTCACTGTCACCGGACCGGTAATGGAATTTATGAGAACCATTCTGTGACAGACCGTTCTCAGAGATATGTCACGGGAGACCTTCGGAAAGGGAGCGGCCTGTTCTCAGAGGGTACGAAAGAGCAGGTGAATATTTATGGAGGAACATCTTCACAAAAGGCGGCAGCAGTATTTGGAAGGCCTTCACCGTTACGAGGCCAGAGGGATACCGGTCTATATTGACGGCGAGATTCCCGGGGAGGAAGACTGGGGAAAAATCTTCCAGGTCAACGAGGACGGTTCCTTTTATATGTGCGATTATGTAGGGGCATCTGAAGGAAATTTGAGAGAAATCCGGTTTGACCGGGTATATAACCGATAGACATGTGGGGCCCAGGGAGCATCATTTTCCGTTTACAGACAAAACCCGGGCACAGGGTGGGTGGGAATTTATGAAAGAAAATTTAAGATGATAATCAACATGCAGTTTTCGGAGAGATTGTCTGTTTCAGCTTTTGGCAGGTATAGGGTGCCAAGGTTGGCCGGCTCTGTCACGTCCTTGTTTTTTTCATTCACGGTCTGGGCGCGGGAAAGGTTTATGTAGGCCTCATCGTCCCGGTTCACGATCCGAAAAACGTGTCGAAGAGGAGAGGAAATTGTGCGAGCAAGCGATATTAAAGCCGGTTACATATACAATGTGATTTTTGATGCAATGCAGTTATTGAGGCGCAACTTCCGCAAGACAAATTCCATCAACTATTAGTACTTGCAATAAAAGAATTGGTATATTCCATCGACCAAGACAGCAAGATATGTCTATTAAAAACTGCATATGAGCAAGAGTGTGTGGAGAAAGCAAAAGATATCGCATATCATATAATAGCACTGGAAAAATCCCCGGAGGATAATTCTGCTGTAATAACAGAATTAGAAAAGCAGATTAAGGACATACTATTGACTATACCATATTCTTTGGAACAAAAGTATATAGACGATGGTATTGATACTATATTCAAGCGGTCTTTAAGCTTGTAGATTTTTTCCTATTGCTTTTGGAAAAAAAGGTGGTATAATAAAACTAAGAACGGAGTTAGTAACTCCACTTACAGAATCTTTGGGTATAGACTCCCAGCAAAGAAGAAAGCAGGTTTGAACGGCCTGCTTTTTGTTTTTTTCAAAAAGAGCGGAAGGGCAGCCCAGGGTGGGTGGGAATTTATTAAAGAAAATTTAAGATGAAAGCTATTAAAAGTGTGGTATAATAACGAGGAAAATGACGGTCATGCTTGCATGAACCGGCATTTGACGAGTATCTCCATCGAGACGCCAGTCGAGATGGTATAATGTCCACGAAAGCAACGAGCCGTGCCGTCTCCGGGAAGGATACAGCTGCATGTGCCTGCACATAAGCAGCTGTATCCTTCCCGAAGACGATAGGGCGAGAGCCCGTGAGCGAAAAACCGCAGGTTTTGAGCTGGGCACGGCGGGAAAGTCGTGCTGGGCATGGCGAAAGATGTTTTGTTGCACGGCGAAGCTGGTGAAATTACATAGGAGGACTTATTTTTGAAGCGGACATGGATTCCGGTAGTTGTTGTCATCGTGCTGCTGGTCCTGATTCTCGGCGGTGTACTGGGGTGGCGTGTGCTGGAACAGTACATACCGACCAGAGAACAGGCGGATATGGCGGAGGTGCTGAAGGTCAGCGGCGAAGAGACAGCAATTTTTTTCAATAATGAGCTGGTTGAAACGAGAGCTATTACCCGGAACGGACAGATGTATCTGCCTGTCGAATGGGTGGATGAATATCTGAATGAGAAATTTTATTGGGATAATGTAGAAAAAATGCTGGTCTACACGCTTCCGGACACAATTGTGTATGCGGATAAGCGGACAACAGGCAGCGGGGGACAGCCGCTTCTCCTGGTGGAGGATGACGGTGTGTACCTGTCGGTGGGGCTTGTGGCGAATTATACCGACGTGAGAGCGGAAGCCTTTTCTGACGGCGGAGTCAACCGGCTCTACCTGGACAATATCTGGAGGGATCAGACTGTAGGATATGCCGGCGGTTCAGCGGCGGTCCGCCTTCTGGGCGGAATTAAGAGTCCGGTAATGACCACCTTGCGCAAAAATGACAGATTTCAGGTGCTGGAGTCCATGGACGACTGGTCCAAGGTCCGGACAGAGAACGGCTATATCGGGTATCTGCAGAATAACCGGATTGCCAGGACGGCCGTTGAGCCTCAGACCAGCACGTTTGAGGAGCCTGAGTATACCAGCATGTCGCTGGGTGAGCCGGTGTGTCTGGTATGGCATCAGATTCTCCAGGAGAGCGACAACAGTCAGATGGAGAGCCTGCTGGCCAGAACGAAGGGAGTAAATGTCATCGCTCCCACATGGTTTATGCTGACGGACAATAAGGGCAATTATTTTTCCTATGCGGATCGGGAATATGTAGACAAGGCCCATGCGATGGGACTTCAGGTGTGGGCGGTTCTTGACAATATCAATAAAGGCGAAAACGTCAATTCCGCAGTGCTGTTTTCCCAGACATCCGTCAGGAAGGAGCTGATTTCCAGACTGATGGCGGATGTGGCGGTGTATGGTCTGGACGGAATCAATCTGGATATTGAGAGTATTTCCCAGGAGGCCAGGCCTCACTATGTGCAGTTTATCCGTGAGCTGTCGGTAGAATGCAGAAAACAGGGGATTTTCCTCTCCGTTGACAACTATGTGCCGTCGGCGTATACGTCCGATTACAACCGGGCGGAGCAGGGCCGGGTGGCGGATTATGTGATTATTATGGGATACGATGAACATTATGCCGGGGGCGAGGCCGGTTCCGTGGCTTCATTACCCTATGTGGAGCAGGGGATTCAGAATACCCTGAGAGAGGTCCCCGCGGAAAAGGTGATCAACGGTATTCCTTTCTATACCAGAGTGTGGACGATACAGGACGATAAGACCACGTCCTCAGCCCTTGGGCTGGAGTCGGCGGCCAGCTGGGTAGCGGAAAATCAGGTGGAATTGTACTGGCAGGAGGAACTGGGACAGTATTACGGTGAAAAACGGGAGGATAATTCCATCCGCGTGATCTGGCTGGAAGATGAACGTTCCCTGGAACTGAAAATGAAGCTGATCGATCAGTATCATCTGGCCGGAGTGGCCTGCTGGAAGCTGGGCCTGGATTCGGAAAGCATCTGGGATGTGGTTAAATTAAACTAAAGGGCAGAATGATATGAGAAAACTAAAAGTAATGGCAGCATTTCTGCTGGCGGCGGCACTGCTGCTGGGCGGCTGTTCCGCTTATTACCGGTCGGATACCGAGTCGGCTGCGGCCGGACCGGATATCCAGATAGAAACAGAGGAAACAAAAGGGGAAGACGAAGGCCCCGGGATTCATTCCTTCAATCCGGACGATATGACGATAGAGTCCCTGGAACTGCCGGAAAAAGAGGATGACGGCATACGGAATCCGGAAATCATCATCGCCACCGATATCCATTATCTGGCAAAAGAGCTGACGGATTTCGGCGAGGCCTTTGAGCAGATGGAAAAATCAGAAGACGGAAAGGTAATTTCCTATGTGTGGGAGATTACCGACGCGTTTCTGGACGCTGTGGTCGCGAAGAATCCGCAGGTCCTGATACTGTCGGGAGATCTGTCTCTGAATGGAGAGCTGTACAGTCATGAGGCCCTGGCCCAGAAGCTGGAGCGGGTAGAGCGGGAAGGAATCGACGTGGTGGTCATTCCGGGCAACCACGACATCAATAATCCCAGGGCGGCCGCCTTTCAGGGGAGTACCAAGGTGCCCACAGAGACCACAAGCAGAGAGCAGTTCAGGTCGATTTATGGAGAATTCGGTTATGATGAAGCTCTCAGCAATGACCCGTCTTCATTAAGCTATATTTATGAGCTTCCCGATGGAACCTGGCTGTTTATGCTGGATAGCTGTCAGTATGAAAGCCCGTTTACGGTAGGCGGCATGATCCGCACGGAGACGTATGAGTGGATGGAGGAATGGCTGGAAACGGCCTACAATGACAATCATAATGTCATTGCCGTAGCCCATCACAACCTGCTGGATGAAAGCCGGATATATGAGAAGAACTGTACCATCGAACATGCAGAGCGGCTGGAGGAGCTGCTGGCGGATTGGGGCGTTACATTGTTTCTCAGCGGCCATCTCCATGTCCAGCATTACCGGGAAGCGGAGTATACCGGCATCGAAGAGATTGTTACCAGCGCTCTGTCGATTTCTCCCTGCCAGTACGGCGTCCTGAAATATTTTGACCCTGAGACATTTGATTATCATACGGAGACGGTAGATGTAACGTCCTGGGCAGACCGGGAGGGAAATCCGGACGTGAATCTTCAGAATTTTGCTTCCTACGCAGATTCCTTCCTCCAGGAATCCTACTATGAAAGCGCCTACAGTAATTTGCAGAACAAAGAGCTGACGGAGGAAGAACGCCAGACCATGGCGGAGTATTACGCGCTGCTTAATGTTTACGCAGTGGCCGGAAGGGCAGAAGAGCTTATGACGTGGGCCCTGTCTGCTCCTGCCAGAGAATTGTGGCAGGAATACAACCGGACTGACATCCAGAGCATGTATCTGGATGAGATCGTGGAGGATGCAGTCTGCGATTACAATACGTTCCAGAGATAGGACGACAGGGCGTCAGCGGGTATTCAGATACTCCATGATTCCCATATGAATGGTCCAGGCTATCCGGTCCTGATATTCTTCCGAGGAAAGCAGTTCCGCTTCTTTCCAGTTGCTCAGAAAGCCGCATTCCACAATAACGATGGGGCTTTTGACATGGAGCAGGAGGTAATAGCTGTCGTTGGGCCGGGCGGTGCGGGTGTTGTTTTCCCCCAGGACATAATCGAAGCGTTCCTGAAGGATTTCCGCCAGCCTTTTTCCGTTCTCCGAATTTTGATAATAGAAAACCTGGGCCCCGTCTACCGGTTCTTCATGGTAGCTGTTCTGGTGAATGCTGACTGCCAGGGCAGGCCTGGTGTCGTTGATCAGCTGACAGCGGTTTCGCATGTCAGCTGTTTTTTTGCTGCTGTCAGAGTCAGTATAGAGTCCCATATCGGATTCTCTTGTCATGACGACCTCAACGTCAGAGGCCTCCAGGTACTGCTTTACCTTCCGGGCAATGCTCAGATTAATATCTTTTTCCAGCTGGCCGTTGACACCGATCTTTCCGGGATCGTTGCCGCCATGACCGCTGTCCAGAACAACGACAGGAGCCTGTTTCTGCACGGAGGCAGATTCAGCCGGAACGCCTGTCATGATAGCGGCGGCCTGCCGGGACAGGAAAAAGACCAGGATAAGCAGAAGCAGGGACATAATAAACTGGGGAAGGGAAAGGACAGATTTCATGTAAGACCCCGGGGAAGTCTTTGTATCAGTCTATTCATGAAAAAGCTAAGATATGAGTTTTGCCGAAAACCATTGACAAATCATCCCTTCTGTCACAAAATGTCTGTAACGGCGATAATTGAACTGACAGGAAAAGGATCTTGATTTGTATGGTTACGAAGGTTATAAAAATAGACAGGCAGCATATGGATGAACGTCTGCTTTCGGAGGCGGCTGAGATTCTGCGGTCAGGCGGCCTGGCGGCGTTTCCAACGGAGACGGTTTACGGCCTGGGGGCCGACGGCCTGAACAGGGAGGCGGCAAAGAAGATTTATGCCGCCAAGGGGCGGCCCTCCGACAATCCGCTGATTCTCCATATTTCGGCTGTGAGGGAGATCGAGCCGCTGGTGAAGGAGGTCCCGGAAACGGCCGCGAAGCTGATGGACGCGTTCTGGCCGGGGCCGCTTACCATGATATTTCCCAAAAGCGGGATCGTGCCCAGCGAGACGACAGGGGGACTTGACACGGTGGCGGTTCGTATGCCCAGCGACCCGGTGGCAAGCCGGCTCATTGCCCTGACCGGGCGGCCCATAGCCGCTCCCAGCGCCAACCGTTCCGGCAGGCCCAGTCCTACCACGGCGGAGCATGTTCTTCAGGACATGGACGGCCGGATCGAGATGATCGTGGACGGCGGGCCGGTGGGAATCGGCGTGGAGTCCACGATCGTGGACGTGACGGGAGATGTGCCGGTTCTTCTGAGGCCGGGTGCCATCACCATGGAAATGCTTCAGGAGGCGGTAGGACCGGTAGAGACGGACCCTGCTGTCGCGGGACCTGTGGCGGCGGATGTGAAGCCCAAAGCGCCGGGCATGAAATACCGCCATTATGCGCCGAAGGCGGAGCTTGCGCTGGTGGAGGCCGCTGTGTCGGAGCAGACAGGCGAGGCAGTGATTTCCAGGATCAATCAGCTGACCCGCGAGAAGCAGAGCCAGGGATACCTGGTTGGAATCATCTGCACCGATGAGACGAAAGACTGCTATCCGGAAGGGATTGTCCGAAGCCTGGGGCCGAGGGCGCTTCAGGAAACGATTGCCCACAGTCTGTTTGCCGTGCTTCGGGAGTTTGACGATCTGGGAGTGGATTACATTTATTCTGAGAGCTTTGCCCGGGACCATCTGGGCCAGGCGATCATGAACCGGCTGACAAAGGCGGCCGGATATCATATCATTTATGCGGATAAGGAGGAGCGGCATGGCTGAGAACGGAAAACGGGCGGATTATATTTCCTGGGATGAATATTTTATGGGGGTAGCGGATCTGTCCGGCCGGCGCTCCAAGGACCCCAATACCCAGGTGGGCTGCTGTATCGTCAGCGCCGGTAACAAGATTTTGTCTATGGGCTATAACGGCCTGCCCATAGGCTGTTCCGACGATGAATTTCCCTGGACCCGGGAAAACGCGGATGAGGACCCTTACAACGCCAAGTACGTCTATGTGGCCCACAGTGAGCTGAACGCGATCCTCAACTATAGGGGAGGAAGTCTGGAGGGAAGCAAGCTGTATGTGACGCTGTTCCCCTGCAACGAGTGCGCGAAGGCCATCATCCAGGCCGGGATCAAAACGGTTATTTATTCGGATGACAAATATGACGGCACGCCGGCCAACCGGGCGGCGAAACGGATGTTTGACGCGGCCGGCGTCCGTTATTACCGGTACGATCAAACAGGCCGGGTCATTAAGATTCAGGTCTGAGTCATGAGGTTTCTGCTGGCGGCAGTGAATGCCAAATACATTCATTCCAATCTGGGCGTGTACAGCCTGGCGGCCTATGCCCGGAATTACCGGAAGGAAAGAAGTGCTTTGCGGGACGCGCAGATCCTGATCGGAGAGTATACCATCAATCAGCGGACAGATGAGATTCTCCGTGACATTTTTCTGAGAAAGCCGGACGTGGTAGGATTTTCCTGCTATATCTGGAACATCGGGTATGTGCGCGAGATCGTCCGGAATCTGAAGAAAGTCCTGCCGGAGGTTTGTATCTGGCTGGGAGGTCCGGAGGTGTCCTACGATGCGGAGCAGGTTCTCGCGGAGGAGCCCGCGGTTGCAGGCGTTATGATCGGGGAAGGGGAGAGAACCTTTGCCCGGCTTATGGAATGTTATGAAGTAACCGGAGGGAACGAATCGTTATATTCAAGGGGAGGGCTTTCGGAGATCGGCGGCCTGGCCTTTCGGGCTCTGTCCGGGCAGGTAACGGTCACGCCCTGCGGAGAACCGATGGATCTGGACGAACTTCCGTTTCCCTACGGGGATCTGGATGATCTTGCCCATCGGATCATCTACTATGAGAGCAGCAGAGGCTGTCCCTTCCGGTGCAGCTACTGCCTGTCTTCCATCGATAAGCGGGTCCGGTTCCGAAGCCTGGAGCTGGTGAAGAGGGAGTTGGATTTCTTTCTGGAAAAACGTGTTCCCCAGGTGAAATTTGTGGACAGGACCTTTAACTGCAGCAGGAGCCATGCGCTGGAGATCTGGCGGTATCTGACGGAGCATGACAACGGGGTGACTAATTTCCATTTTGAGATTTCAGCTGATCTGATCGACGGGGAACAGCTGGCGGTTATGGAGAAAATGAGACCGGGACTGATCCAGCTGGAGATTGGCGTTCAGACAACCTGTGAGGAATCCGTCCGCGAGATACGCCGGACCATGGACCTTGTAAAACTCAGGGCCGCTGTGGCGCGGATCAAAGGGTTCGGAACCATTCACCAGCATCTTGATCTGATAGCGGGGCTGCCCTATGAGGGCCTGGAACGGTTCCGCCAGTCCTTTGACGATGTGTTCGCCATGGAGCCGGACCAGCTTCAGCTGGGATTTTTGAAGATTCTGAAGGGCTCTTATATGGCGGAGATGGCCGGCAGGTACGGAATGGAGTTCCATGAGGGGCCGCCCTACGAGGTGCTGTCTACCAGGTGGCTCAGCTATGAAGAACTTCTGGAGCTGAAAGCCGTGGAGGAGATGGTGGAGGTCTATTACAACAGCGGCCAGTTTACTCTGACTTTGGACAGGATGAAAAAAGAGTGGGACTCCGCCTATGAAATGTTCCGGCAGCTGGCGGATTTCTATGAGAAGCGCGGGTTGGGCGGAGTGAATCACAGCCGGCTGTCCCGATATGAGATTCTGTACCGCTTTCTGGAGGAACGTGATCGTGGCGGGAAAACGCCAGGAATGGAACGGTACCGGGATCTGCTCATGTGCGACTGGTATCTTCGGGAGAACGCGAAGAGCCGTCCGTTTTTCGCCAGAGACCTGGGGGCCTGCAGGACGCGGATTCGGGATTTCTTCCGCCGTGAGAAGGAAACACCTGTGTATCTGCAGGGCTATGAGGCTTACGATGCCAGGCAGATAGGGAATATGGCTCATCTGGAGCTTATGGGGGACGGGTCCATGGTGCTGTTCGATTATCTTCACCGAAATCCCCTGAATCACAACGCCAGGGCAGCGCATATTAAAGAATCGTGATAAAATACGCGGATAAGACAAAAAAGACGAAAACAGGACTTGCATGAAAAGACAAAATGTCATAAAATAAATTTAACTGTGCGGATAAACCGTATTCCAGTAAGGAAGAATAATGGAGAGGTGAACACTGTGTTTGATTTTAAGAATAAGAAGACGAAGAAGATTGTATCTTCCATTATCGTGATTTTGCTGGTGCTGGCTATGGTAGCGCCGATGGTGCTGGGGGCCCTGCATATCTAGTTCCGGTCCCGGTGCCGGCGGAGGTATGGCGGACGGTTATAGGCCGGCCGCAGGATAAAGGACTATGAGACGTATTGAGAGAGAACGAAGGGGTTTTATGGAGCCCGGGCAGGATCTGGTGGCAGCCGGATTTGCCGGTCTGGAGGGCGCCAGACAAATTGCGCTGGCAAGGCGTAAGGAATTGACCCAATGGTTTTCAGACAGGTTTATAATGGATATGCAGCAGGAGCAGGTGCCGGCAATTGACAGCGGCTCTCATGACTGGAAGAGTCTGGGGGCGGCCGAGTGGGAAGAGGCAGGTGAGGGCGGTATTTATACCGCCCTTTGGAATATCTCCGGGGCTTATATGCTTGGGTTTACCGTAGACCTTCTGCGGATTCCCGTGAAACAGAGCACGATCGAAGTATGCGAGTGGTACGGCCTGAATCCCTACAGGCTGTTCAGCAGAAACTGCATGGTATTTGCGGCGGAGCACGGGGAACGGCTGACGGAGGCGCTGGCGGAACAGGGCATAACCGCGGGGATTATCGGAAGAGTCAATCCCGGAATCGGCCGGGAGATTGTGTACGGCCAGGTTCGCGGGTTTATGGAGCGCCCCAGAGAGGATGAGCTGTATCGGATAGCCGGTCCGGAAGACAGAAAGAAGGAGGATATGGAACATGAGAGAGAAGATTCTGGCGGTAATGGAGAAGAACAGCCGTATTGATCTGAAGGACCTGGCGGTCATGCTGGGAGAGAGCGAGATCGCGGTAGCCAACGAGATCGCCCAGATGGAGAAGGAGCATATTATCTGCGGTTATCATACGCTGATCAACTGGGACAATACGACCCAGGAGAAGGTGACGGCTTTGATCGAGGTGAAGGTGACTCCTCAGAGGGGCATGGGATTTGACAAGATCGCGGAGCGGATCTATCAGTACAACGAGGTGAACGCGGTTTATCTGATGTCCGGCGCTTACGATTTTACTGTATTTATCGAGGGAAAGACCATGAAGGAGGTGGCCCTCTTTGTGTCCAGCAAGCTGTCCACCCTGGATTCCGTGCTGAGCACTGCCACTCACTTTGTGCTGAAGAAATACAAGGATCACGGAACTGTACTGGTAGAAGAGATTCAGGATGAAAGGATGTTAATTACCCCATGAGAAATCCATTGTCAGAAACCATCGTGCAGCTTGAGCCCTCCGGCATCCGCAAATTCTTTGATATTGTCAGCGAGATGAAGGACGCCATTTCCCTGGGCGTGGGCGAGCCGGATTTTGATACGCCCTGGCATGTGAGGGAGGAAGGGATCTATTCTCTTGAGAAGGGCCGCACCTTCTATACGTCCAACGCGGGACTGAAGGAACTGCGCCAGGAAATCTGCAATTATCTGTACCGCCGCTGCGACATGACCTACCGTCCGGAGTCGGAGATCCTGGTGACGGTGGGAGGCAGCGAGGCGATCGACATTGCCCTGCGGGCCATGCTGGATCCCGGGGATGAGGTGCTGATTCCCCAGCCCTGCTTTGTCTCCTATGTGCCCTGTACGATTCTGGCAGGCGGGAAGCCGGTCATTATCAATCTGGAGGAGAAAGATCATTTTAAGCTGACGCCGGAAAAGCTGTTGGAAAAGATCACGGACCGGACCAAGGTCCTCATCCTGGCCTTCCCCAACAATCCGACCGGGGCTGTCATGCGCCGGGATGAGCTGCAGAAGATCGCCGACATTGTGATTGAGAAAGATTTGTTTGTTATCTCCGATGAGATTTACTGTGAGCTGACCTTTGGGCAGGAACGCCATGTGTCCATCGCCTCTCTCCCCGGCATGAAGGACCGGACGGTGCTGATCAACGGATTTTCCAAATCCTACGCCATGACCGGCTGGAGGCTTGGCTACGCGGCCGCCCCCAGGGTGATTCTGGAGCAAATGCTTAAGATCCATCAGTTTGCCATCATGTGCGCGCCTACTACCAGCCAGTATGCGGCGGTGGACGCCCTGAAGAACGGCGACGCGGATGTGGATATGATGAGGGAATCCTATGACCAGAGGCGGCGGTTCGTGCTCAACGCCTTTCGTGAGATGGGACTGGAATGTTTTGAGCCGGAAGGGGCGTTCTACGCGTTTCCAAGTATTAAGCGGTTTGGAATCTCTTCCGATGAGTTTGCCAACCGCTTCCTGAGGGAGGAGAAGGTCGCAGTAGTGCCCGGAAGCGCTTTCGGCGCCTGCGGGGACGGTTATCTGCGGGTTTCCTACGCATACTCTCTCAAAAGCCTGAAGGAGGCTCTGGGACGGATGGCCCGGTTTGTGAAACGGCTGGATGAGGAGTGCGCGCCGAAGGGCTGAAACCGAGCGGCGGCGTGCGGACCATGAGAGGAGAGGATGTTTTGTGAACATCGTTCTGCTTGAGCCGGAGATGCCGGCCAATACCGGCAATATCGGGCGGACCTGCGTGGCCACGGGCACCAGGCTCCATCTGATCCGGCCTCTCGGCTTTAAATTAAATGAAAAAATGCTTAAGCGGGCAGGTCTGGACTACTGGGATAAGCTGGATCTGACCGTCTATGATGATTACCGGGATTTCCTTGAGCGGAATCCCGGCATCCGGATCGGATTCCGCCCGGAAGGAGACGCCGGGACCTGCCGGCTCTACATGGCTACCACCAAGGCGCGCAAAGTATACACCGAGGTCTGTTACCGGCCGGATGATTATATCATGTTCGGCAAAGAGAGCGCCGGCATTCCGGAGGAGCTTCTGCTGGAGAATCAGGAGAACTGCGTGCGGATTCCCATGTGGGGCGACATTCGCTCCCTGAACCTGTCCAACTCCGTATCCATCATCCTCTATGAGGCCCTCAGGCAGAACGGATTTGAGAAAATGAACCTGCAGGGGGAGCTGCACCGGCTTAAGTGGCGCAATTAAGACGGACGGAAGTTTGGTAAAGCTCCGATTCAGGAAAGCTCCTTCAGAAGGATTGCTCTTCGGTATCCGCCGTATTTTTCTTTCTCCGTCATGATCCGGTATCCCTGCCGCAGGGCAGTATTTAAGCTGGCATGGTTTTCCGGGTGTATGGTGCACATCAGGTAACGGAAGCCCTGGCTTCGCAGATCTTCTTCCGCTGCCTGCATCAGGAGATACTGAAGGTGGTGTCCGCGGTATTTGGGGAGGACGGCGGCGGTATCCATATGGGCCACCTTCGGAAGCTCTTCCTCCGAAAGACAGATATCCCGGCCGAGATTTTCCTCCGACATGCCGGGGACCTCTGTCAGGAAAATGCCCGCGATCTCACCGGTTTCCTCTGCCATGGCCTTGTAGCCGGTGCCGCGGCCGCCGGTCAGGACATGGAGCGTGTAGTCGGGATTGTCCATGGCGAACCATTCCTTGTGGTCCAGCAGCTGCCACACCTGCCTGGAGATTTCGGCGAAGGCGGGATAGTCCGCGGGAACTGCTTTTTCTATATGAAACTGCATGGCAATGATCTCCTTTCAGCCGGTAAGGCTATGTGGGGTTTACGCTTTTGAAGATTATACATCACTTTTTTCGGAAACACTACTTTATTTTTTTACAGATAGTGGTAAAATCGCGGATTGTGTGGTAAAATAGCGAAGAAGGCCGATGGACGCATTTCGGCAGACATCAAATCTGTCCATGCGCAGCGAAGGCAGGCAGAGAAAGGAGAGATTGGTTATGGAGAAATATGTATGTGTTGTGTGCGGTTATGAGTACGATCCCGAGGTGGGCGATCCGGACAACGGAATTGAGCCTGGAACTGCTTTTGAGGATCTTCCCGACGACTGGGTATGCCCTCTGTGCGGCGTAGGCAAGGACCAGTTTGAGGAAGCGTAAAACAGAATGAAGGAAAGATAAGGGATCCCAAAGCCGGGAGCTGGCTTGGGGTCTCTTTTTTTCCGGAAGGAAAATGGTTTAAAACCTGATTTGCGGACTTGAAAAATCCGAATGAATATTCTACAATAGATGAGACTGCAGTTGAGGGAAAGAACGGATAACCGGGCGGCAGCCTAAAAATAGCGAGAAATGTGTTAAGGAGTGAGGAACTATGGAGAAAAGAGATCTGAACTGGAGCGAGATAGGGTTTGCCTACCGCGAGACCAGCCAAAGGTACGTGTCAAACTTTGTTGACGGAGCTTGGGATGAGGGCGGCCTGACCTCCGACGCCACTGTGGTGCTGAATGAGTGCGCGGGCATTCTGCAGTACTGTCAGGAGGTTTTTGAAGGCCTGAAGGCGTACACCACCGTAAACGGCGATATCGTTACATTCCGCCCGGATCTGAACGCGGAGCGCATGATGGATTCCGCCAGGAGGATGGAGATGCCTCCGTTCCCCAAGGAGCGTTTTCTGGAAGCGGTCGAGGAGGTCGTGAAGGCCAACGCGGACTGGGTGCCGCCCTACGGCAGCGGCGCTTCCCTGTATATTCGTCCCTACATGTTTGCGTCTACTCCCGTGATCGGAGTGAAGCCGGCAGACGGATATCAGTTCCGTATGTTCTGCACTCCCGTGGGTCCCTATTTCAAGGGCGGCGCCAAGCCCCTTACTATCTGCGTCAGTGATTTTGACCGCGCGGCTCCTCACGGAACCGGCCATATCAAGGCAGGACTGAACTACGCCATGAGCCTTCACGCCCATGTGACGGCCCATGCTCAGGGATTTGACGAGAACATGTTCCTGGATCCGGGAACCAGAACCTATGTGGAGGAGACCGGCGGGGCCAACTTCCTGTTTGTCACCAAGGACAATGAGATCGTGACGCCCAAGTCCGATTCCATCCTGCCCTCCATCACCAGACGGTCCATGCTTTATGTGGCGGAGCATTATCTGGGCATGAAGGTCACCCAGAGGCAGGTACGTCTGGATGAGGTGAAGGATTTTGCCGAGTGCGGACTCTGTGGAACCGCGGCAGTCATCTCTCCTGTGGGCAAGGTTGTGGATCACGGCAAAGAGATCTGCTTCCCCAGCGGCATGGACGCCATGGGACCGGTGATCCAGAAACTGTACGACACTCTGACCGGCATTCAGCTGGGCACTGTGGAGGCGCCGGAAGGCTGGATTCACAAGATCTGCTGATTGCGTGTGTGAATAACAAACCCGCCATACCTGATCGCTGTAATTATATCAGCTGTGACAGGTATGGCGGGGTTTTCATGTTTTTTGCCGGCTTTTAAATCTGGATCATATGAT
>CANQSK010000076.1 GCA_947626475.1 uncultured Lachnospiraceae bacterium | reverse complement strand
CCCGGCAAGATCACATCCTCCCCGGCCAAGCATCTGTCTGTTCTGTGCAACCAGATGGTCAACTTCCTGGGCATCATGCAGAATGAGTGGGCAGGCGCTCAGGCGTTCTCTTCCTTTGACACCTACCTGGCTCCCTTTGTCAAGGCGGACAACCTGGACTACGAGAGCGTTAAGAAATGTATCGAGTCCTTTGTTTACGGCGTCAATACTCCCAGCCGTTGGGGCACTCAGGCGCCCTTTACCAACATTACCTTGGACTGGACCGTGCCGGATGATATGGCGGAGCTGCCCGCTATCGTAGGCGGCAGGGAGATGCCATTTAAGTATAAGGACTGCAAGAAAGAGATGGATATGATCAACCGCGCCTTCATCGAGACCATGATCGAGGGCGACGCCAACGGCCGCGGCTTCCAGTATCCGATCCCCACCTACTCCATTACCAGGGAGTTCGACTGGTCCGAGACGGAGAACAACAAGCTGCTGTTTGAGATGACCGCCAAGTACGGCACTCCCTATTTCTCCAACTATATCAACAGCGACATGAAGCCCAGCGATGTCCGCAGCATGTGCTGCCGCCTGCGTCTGGATCTGCGTGAGCTGCGGAGAAAGACCGGCGGATTCTTCGGTTCCGGCGAGAGCACCGGCTCCATCGGCGTGGTGACCATCAATATGCCGAGGATCGCATATCTGTCCAGGGATGAGGCCGACTTTTACAAGAGGCTGGACCGGATGATGGATATCTCCGCCAGATCCCTCAGGACCAAGAGAGAGGTGATCACCAAGCTTCTGGACAATGGCCTGTATCCCTACACCAAGAGATATCTGGGAACCTTTGAGAACCATTTCTCCACCATCGGCCTGGTGGGTATGAACGAGGCCGGCTTAAACGCCAGGTGGATCCGCAAGGATATGACGCACAAGGAGACTCAGGAATTCAGCAAGAGAGTGCTGAACCACATGAGGGAGCGCCTGTCCGATTACCAGGAGATGTACGGAGACCTGTACAATCTGGAGGCCACTCCGGCAGAGTCCACCTCCTACCGTCTGGCCAAGCATGACCGGAAGCGCTATCCCGATATCATCACGGCCGGAAGCGAGGGCGATACGCCTTACTACACCAACAGCTCCCATCTGCCTGTGGATTATACCGCCGATATTTTTGACGCTCTGGATGTTCAGGACGAGCTTCAGACTCTGTATACCTCCGGAACTGTGTTCCACGCGTTCCTGGGTGAGAAGCTGCCCAGCTGGAAGTCGGCTGCCAAACTGGTCCGCACCATCGCGGAGAACTATAAGCTGCCTTATTATACCATGTCTCCCACCTATTCCATCTGTAAGGACCATGGCTATCTGATCGGCGAGCATTTCACCTGCCCGGTCTGCGGTCAGGAGGCTGAGGTCTACAGCAGGATCACAGGCTACTACCGTCCGGTGAAGAACTGGAATGAGGGCAAGGCTCAGGAGTACAAGAACCGCAAGACTTATGATGTGGCCAATTCCGCCATGAAGAAGGGCGAAGCGGCGGCAGCGAAGATCGTCTACGCGGCGGAGAAGAAGATGGAAGAGCAGAAGACGCCGGCAGGCGCGTACCTGTTCACCACCAAGACCTGCCCCAACTGCAGGATCGCCAAAGGTTTTCTGGAGGGCGTGGACTACCAGGTGGTAGACGCGGAGGAGAATCCGGAGATGTCCGAGCAGTTCGGGATCATGCAGGCCCCGACTCTGGTGCTGGTGAAGGACGGCAAAGTGGAGAAGTATGTCAATGCCAGCAACATTAAGAAATACGCGGACAGTGTCAGATAAATAAAAAGACAGGATTATAAATCGGGATATGCGGTATGCGAAGGAGTTTTGGCTGAGGATTTCCCTCAAGAAAAAGCTGGGCATTTATGTGTGCATGGTCATTCTGATCATTGTACTTTCTGCCATGTTCAGCTTTTTTTTGATAGATTTCTCTCTGGGGAACTTTAATGTCATATTGGACGACAACGCTGTGTGCTTTGATTTTCAGGAGGCAATGGAGCAGGAGGCGGCTGCCTTTGAAGCGTACTTACGGGACAGGACCGCCGAGAAGAACCAGGCCTACGAGGCGGCCTGCGAAAAGACTGCCGGCAGCATGGAAAAGCTTCCCTATGATTACAGCGTGATCGGCAGGGACCGGTACGCCAAGACCTGGAGTATCCGCAATTCCTATGGGTACTACTGCAGGTCCAGAGATGAGGTCCTGCGCATGGACCAGAAAAGCCAGGACTATATTGCCTGTCTTTACCGGGTTTATTCCATGCAGGACTATATTCAGACCTATGCGAGGCAGCTGCTGCAGCTGACCATGGCCACAGGAAATTCCAGTTATCAGGAGCAGGTGCCGGTGTTTTACCGGATGCCCTATCTGCTGCTTCTTGTGGCGGTGCTGCTGACTGTTATGGTGATCGCGGTTACCCGCCTGGTGGCCCGCGCGGTGGTGTCGCCTATGGAGAAGCTGGCGGACGCCGCCAGAAAGATTGCCGTCAATGATTTCGGCGGCGAGGACCTGACGGTGGAGAACCGGGACGAGATGGGCGAGATGGTCCGGGCGTTTAATAAGATGAAGCACGCCACGGAAGGGTATATCCATACCCTGACCCAGAATTATGAGATGGCGGAGCTTCTTCACAGGGAAGAAATGCAGAAGGTGGAGATGGAGAAGAATCTTCAGGCCACCCGGCTGGAGCTTCTCAAGAGCCAGATCAATCCCCATTTCCTGTTCAACACGCTGAACATCATCGCCTGTATGGCCAAGCTGGAGGACGCGGACACGACGGAAAAGATGATCACCAGCATGAGTAATCTGTTCCGCTATAATCTGAAGACCTCCGAGCAGATCGTGCCTCTCAAACAGGAGCTGAGCGTAGTTCAGGATTATATGTATATTCAGAAAATGCGGTTCGGGGAGAGAATCCGCTACGATCTTGACTGCCGGGCGGACGAGATGGCGGTCCGGGTGCCTGCGTTTACCCTTCAGCCCCTGGTGGAGAACGCCATAGTCCACGGGGTTGCGAAGAAGGAAAAGGGCGGACGGATCCTTCTGCGGGTGTGGCGGGAGGAAAATACGGCCGTCATTTCCGTGGGTGATACGGGCGCAGGTATGAGCGAGACGGCCAGGGCGGAGCTTCTGGAGGCCCTGCGAAGCCATCAGACAGCCCGGGTCGGTATCGGCCTCGGAAATATTTACCAGAGGATCCACGCCATGTATCCGGACGGAGACATGAGAATCTACAGCAGGGAAAATTGCGGAACCGTCATACAGCTGCGGATTCCCCAGTAGGAGGTTTACTTATGATCGGACTGTTGATCGCAGATGATGAGATGCTGGAGAGAAAGGTGCTTTACAAGACGCTTCAGAAGAATCTGGGGGACCGCTGCCTTATTTATGAGGCGGAGAACGGCCGTCAGGCGCTGGAGCTGTACCAGGCCAACGATATCCATATCCTGATCCTGGATATTGAGATGCCCGGCATCAACGGAATCGAGGCGGCGGAACAGGTACGCCGGCAGGACAAGGACTGCTGCATTATCTTTCTGACGGCTTTTGATGAGTTTGCCTACGCCAGAAAGGCCATTACTGTCCGTGCCATGGATTATCTTCTGAAACCTTTCGACGAGACGGAACTTCTGCTTCTTCTGGAGGAGGCCATCCGTCAGGCGGAGAGAAGACTGCTGCCGCCGGATTCCGCCCTTCTGCGGGAGGAATCTGAGCCCCTTCCCAAGGCGCCGGAGCAGACCCTGACGGAGACGGATATGCCGTCTGAGGAGGCGGAGGATTTTGAGAACGGACGATTGTGGAAGGTCCGTGAGATGATCGACCGGTATATCCGGGAGAATTATATGTATGATATTTCCATGCAGGATCTGGCCAGGTTTATGAATTATTCCGAGGCCTATCTCTGCAAGCTGTTTAAGCAGTGCTTCGGCAGGAACTTCACCTCCTGCCTGACAGAATACCGGGTCGGCATGGCGAAGGCCATGATGGAGCAGCCTACGGTCAGCATCAAGGAGATCGGCAGGACCGTAGGGTACGGGGACCCAAATTATTTCGCGAAGGTGTTTAAGCGGGTCACAGGCCAGAGCCCGTCTGATTATCGTGCGGAACTGTTCCGCCAGTAATATCTTTCTGTAATTTTCTCAAATTCCGAAAAATGGGTAATTTTGTCGGAAATGTCTAAACCTGTCCTTCAAACTGGACAAAATCCTACTATGATTCACAAAATATTACCATTTTCATGCTTGTACTCCAAAAGATATAATAAAGACATACCAGAAAAAGTATGTCTTCTGGGAAAAAGTAACCAATTTATTGGTATCAGTAATGAAGGAGGGAACAAGCTTTATGAAAAGAAAATTGATTGCAACAGTGCTGTGCGCGGCAATGGCGGCTTCTCTGGCCGGCTGCGGAATGCATGCCCCGGATACTGCCACGACGGCAGCGGCGGCTGAGACCACCGCGGCGGCGGCAGAGACAGAGGCAGCCGCGGCCGAGACTGCAGCGGCGGCTGAGGGTGAAGCGGCGGCTTCTTCCGGCAAGTACGACACGGCCAACATGCCTGAGGTGACTCTGGTATACGCGGAGGTGAACCCGCTGGATACCATCGTGGGCAAGATGGCTACTGATTTCAAGAGTAAGGCAGAAGAGCTGTCTGACGGCAAGATCACCATCGACGTTCAGGCCAGCGGCGTTCTGGGCGCTGAGGAAGTAGTTCTTGATACCATGCTGGGCGGCGGCGGCACCATCGATATGGCCCGTATCTCCGCGTTTGCTCTGACCAGCTACGGCGGCCAGAAGTCCATGCTTCTGTCTCTGCCTTATGTGTTTGTGAGCCGTGAGCATTTCTGGAATTTCGCCACCAGCGACCTGGCCCAGGAATTCCTCCTTGAGCCGGTTGACAACGGTTCCGGCGTCCGCGGCCTGTGGTACGGCGAGGAAGGCTTCCGTCATTTCTTCACCAAGGAGGCGGTGAACGGCATTGAGGATCTGAAGGGCATGAAGCTGCGTGTGTCCAACGACCCGGTTATGAACGGACTGGTGAACGGTCTTGGAGCCAACCCCACTGTGGTTGCTTTCAATGAACTGTATTCCGCTCTGCAGACCGGCGTGGTTGACGGCGCTGAGCAGCCTATCGCCAACTATAAGTCCAACGCGTTCCAGGAGGTTGCTCCCAACCTGATTCTGGACGGACATACTCTGGGCGCGGTTCAGGTTATCATCACCGATGACGCCTGGAACAACAAGCTGACCGAGGATCAGAGGGCCATCATCATGGAGGCCGGCGCCTACGCTTCCGAGAACAACCGCGCCAACTCCGAGAGCGCTGAGAACGAGGTTCTGGAAGAGCTGAAGGCTTCCGGAATCAACGTGGTTGACGTTCCGGACAAGACTCCGTGGCAGGAAGCTACTGCTCAGGTTATCGCTGACAACACCAAAGGACTGGAAGATCTGTACCAGAAGCTGGTAGACCTTCAGTAAGGAGAAAGGTAGGGCGCAGAGAAAGTTTGCTCTGCGCCCTGTTTTCAGTAAATGAAAGAAGGGGGAAACAGTATGCCGTCTATTTTTGAGAAAGTGGACAAGATAAAGCCCGTTTACGACTTTACCTATAAAGTAGTTATGGTCATCTGCAAGCTGCTGCTCATCGGTGATGTATGCATTACCAGCATGGCGGTAGCGGGCCGCTACATTTCGTTTATTCCCGACCCTGCCTGGTCGGAGGAAGTGGTTCTGACGTTCATGTCTTACATGGCCGTTCTGGCGGCGGCGCTGGCGATCCGCCGGGGCGCTCATATCCGTATGACCGCCCTTGACCGTTATCTGCCCGTTACCCTGATCCGGGTCCTGGATGTGGTGGCGGATATTTCGGTGTTCGCCCTGTCCATCATCATGATCGTGGTGGGCTGGCAGTACGCGTCCGGTCTTGGCGCCAAGGGAACCTATGTCAGTATGCCCTGGCTGTCCAGGTTCTGGATGTATTTCCCGATTCCTCTTGCCGGAGTCGCCATGTTCGTATTCCAGCTTGAGGCTCTGTACAACGATATCAAGAAATTCTTTGTAAAGGAGGACTAAGGCATGGCTGTCAATACTGGTGCGATCGCTGTTCTGCTAGGAACATTTTTCATTATGGTATTTTTACGGTTTCCCATCGCCTACGCGGTGGCTTTGTCCTCCGTGCTGTGCCTGCTGAAGATGGGCAACTCTCTGAGCGTTGTCTGCCAGCAGATGGTCCGCGGCATCAGCTCCTTCAGCCTTATGGCGGTTCCCTTCTTTATTACCATGGGCTGTCTGATGGGCACCGGCGGCATTTCCGAAAAATTGATTGCTCTGGCCAACTCCTGCGTCGGATGGATGCGGGGAGGCATGGCCATGGTTAATATTGTGGCGTCCTATTTCTTCGGCGGCATTTCCGGTTCCGCCTCCGCGGATACGGCATCTCTGGGCTCCATTTTGATCCCCATGATGGTGGATCAGGGCTACGACGCCGATTTCTCGACGGCTGTAACCATCACGTCCTCCTGCGAGGGACTTCTGGTTCCGCCCAGCCACAACATGGTAATTTATGCCACTACGGCCGGCGGTATCTCCGTGGGCGCGCTGTTTTTGGCGGGCTACATTCCCGGCGCCCTGCTGGCGGTCACTCTGATGATCGGTTCCTACATTATCTCTGTGAAGCGCAATTATCCCAAGGGCGAAAAGTTCAGCCTCAAGGGACTGTTAAAGCAGCTGTCCGTGTCCTTCTGGGCTCTGGCGGCCGTGCTGATCGTAGTATTCGGCGTGGTCGGCGGCGTGTTCACGGCGACTGAGTCCGCGGCTATCGCGGTTATCTACAGCCTGATCGTCAGCGTATTCATCTACAAAGGCCTTGACTGGAAGGGCGTGTGGAGAGTGCTCAGCGACTGTGTGGATACTCTGTCCATCGTGCTGATCCTGATCGCCACCTCCAACGTGTTCGGCTACTGCCTGACCATGCTTCATGTTCCGGAGCTGGCGGCCAACGCCATCACGGGAATCACCACCAACCCCTACCTGCTGGCTCTGATGCTGAACCTCATTCTGCTGGTGCTGGGCTGCATCATGGATATGGCTCCCATCATTCTGATCGCCACGCCGATTCTGCTGCCCATCGCTACGTCCATCGGTATCAATCCCATCCAGTTCGGCATTATGGTAGTGCTGAACTGCGGTATCGGGCTTCTGACTCCTCCCGTGGGCGCCGTGCTGTTCATCGGTTCCGCCGTGGCCAAGGAGCCCATGGAGAGAGTGGTAAAGGCTACCCTGCCTTTCTATATCTGCATGATCATCACTTTGCTTTTGATTACCTATATCCCCATGATCAGTCTTGGACTGCCTACGCTGCTGGGAGCAATGTAATAATACAGCGATAACTGTCTGCACAGGAGAAAAGTACAGATGGCAGATGAGAAGGTTTTCTTTCAGAAATGGAAATTTCACAGGACGGCGGTGCCGGGCACCGTCGCCCTTTTGATGTGTTTTTCCGCGCTGGTTTCCTGCAGCCCCTCTGTGAAGAGCGTCCGGGAGACGGAGGCGGCGCCGGACTATGTGTTCACTTACGCGGAGAACCAGGCGGAGGATTATCCTACTACCATGGGAGCCTACCGGTTTGCGGAGCTGGTGAAGGAGCGGACGAAGGGAAAGATTGAGATCATCGTCCGGGCCGGCGGCGTGATGGGAGACGAGCGTGAAGTGGTGGAACAGCTGCAGTATGGGGGAATTGATTTTGTGAGATCCTCCCTGGGCTATGTGGCTGAATTTGTGCCAGAGCTGAACGTGCTGCAGATGCCCTATCTGTATACGGATTCGGAGCATATGTGGAGGGTTCTGGACAGCGACATCGGCCGGACATTCATGGAAACCCTGGAAAACTACGGGCTGGTGGGCCTTTCCTGGTATGACGCGGGCGCGAGAAGCTTTTATACGGCGGGGAAGCCCATTGAGAAGCTGGAGGATATGGCCGGGATGAAGATCCGCGTTCAGGATTCCAACCTGATGGCGGAGATGGTGGAAATGCTTGGCGGGACGGCGGTTCCTCTCGGATATGACAAGGTTTATTCCGCCCTGGAGACCGGTGAGATCGACGGAGCGGAGAACAACTGGCCCTCCTATGAATCCATGGGACATTACGAGGTGGCGCCCTACTACACGGTGGACGAGCACAGCCGGCTTCCGGAGATGCAGATCATCTCCCAGGTCACCTGGGAGAAGCTGACGCCGGAGTACCAGGAGATACTCCGCCAGTGCGCCCGGGAATCCGCGGAGTATGAACGGCAGCTGTGGAGCCGCCGGGCTGAGTCGTCGGAGCGCAGGGTCCGCCGGGCCGGCTGCACGGTGATCGAGCTGCCGGCGGAGGAGAAGGCCCGGTTTCGTGAGGCCGTAATGCCTCTTTATGAAAAATACTGCTCCGATTCCATGGATATTGTAAGGCAGATTCTGGAGGAAGGAGAATAGAGAAGCATATTCTCCTTCCCTGCCTCATAAAAATCGGATAAGTCCGTTTTTTGAGGCGTTTATGGAAAATCAAAAGCTGGAAAACCTGCTGAATCTGTCCCTGGAGGCCACGGCCCAGGAGAGGGCCGGGTCCGGGGAACTGTCGGCAGGGTATGACGGAGAGATGCGGACCTGGGAGCTGATCGTAAAGCACAGCGGGTCGCTGCCGGATTTTGTGGAGTATGGCGGCGGGAACGGAGCCTCCGGAAAGCCGCCGGAGGAGACTGTCTTCGGGTACCGTCTGCTGAACAATTACTCCATTCTGACCGTTCCCGAGGCCCTGGTGGATTCGGTGAGCCGTCTGCCCCAGGTAGAATATGTAGAGAAACCCAAGAGGCTGTATTTTGCCCTTAATCAGGCGAAATCGGCCTCTTGTATTACGTCCCTGCAGCTGGAGGAAGGGGATTACCTTCCGTTTCTTACGGGGAAAGGCGTCCTGACAGCGGTTCTGGATTCCGGAATTGACTATTTTCATGAGGATTTCCGCAACCCGGACGGAACCACCAGGATTGAGGCCCTGTGGGACCAGAGCCTGGGCCGTGTCTTTGCCAGGCAGGAGATCAACGAGGCTTTGGCGGCAGGCACCAGAGCGGAGGGAAGAGCGGTGGTGCCCTCCACTGACGGAAGCGGCCACGGAACAGCCGTAGCCGGGATCGCGGCAGGCAACGGTCGGGAGAGCGGCGGCCGTTACCGGGGCGTGGCCTATGAGAGCGACATTCTGGTGGTAAAGCTGGGAGCGGCTGTCCCTGACGGGTTTCCCAGGACGACGGAACTTATGAGGGGACTGGATTACGCGGTCCGTTACGCCATGGACGCAGGAAAGCCGCTGGCCGTCAACATCAGCTTCGGGAATACCTACGGCTCTCACGACGGGACCAGCCTGCTGGAGACTTATATCGATGATGTCGCGGATATGGGAAGGACGGTTATCGTCATCGGAACAGGCAACGAGGGAGCGGGAGGCGGTCACGCGTCGGGAATCCTGAGGGAGGGGGAACCCCGGGAGCTGGAATTGTCAATTTCGCCCTATGAGACCGGTCTGAGCGTCCAGCTGTGGAAAAATTACGCGGATGAATTTCAGATCACGCTGATCGCGCCGGACGGTCAGCCCCTGGGGCCGCTTCCGCCGGTGGCGGGGCCTCAGACCTGGGATTACGGGGCAGTCAGGATCCTGCTGTATTACGGGGAGCCCAGCCCTTACAGCGGAGCGCAGGAGATCTATTTCGACATGATCCCCCTATGGGGCGATTACCTTCCCAGCGGAATCTGGAAATTCCGCCTGACGCCCCGGCGGATTCTTAAGGGCCGGTATGATTTCTGGCTGCCCTCCGCGGCGGTGCTGAACCGCTCCACCTGTTTTCTGGTCTCCTCGCCGGACACGACGCTGACGATTCCTTCAGGGGCGGCCAGGGCCATATCCGTGGGAGCCTACAACAGCGCCTACGGGACCTACGCGGATTTTTCAGGGCGGGGATTTACCAGGGAGACCAACCGGGTGAAGCCGGACATCGCCGCTCCCGGGGTGAACCTGACGGCGCCGAAAAGCGGAGGCGGCTATGAGACAGTGACCGGTACGTCCTTTGCCGCCCCGGTAGTGATGGGAAGCAGCGCCCTGCTCATGCAGTGGGGCATCGTGGACGGCAACGACCGTTTCCTGTATGGGGAGAAGCTGAAGGCGTACCTTCTGCGGGGAGCCAGGCAGCTTGCCGGCTATGACACATGGCCCAATCCCCAGCTGGGCTGGGGAGCGCTGTGCCTGCGGGACAGTCTGCCTGTGTGACGGGCTGGGGAGCGGCGCGAAATTTCAGAATCTTAACGGAATAGTTTCTTACTTCTTACGATTTTCCCCCGCACGAAAAATTGAGTGACATCACGGCCGTAAGGTGGTAAAATAAAACTGGAAAAGTTTATGGAAGGGGGGAAACATCATGGATGCTGACAGGAACAGGCCTCTGCGCACGGCGCTCATCGGCACCGGATCTATGGGCCGGAAGTACGGGATGATGCTCGCGGGCGGTGAAGTGCCTCACATGGAACTGACGGCGGCCGTCTGCCGGAGCGCGGATTCCCTGAGCTGGGCGGAGGGCAGCCTGCCCCGGGACTGCTTCCTTTGCCGGAGCAGCCGGGAGCTGTTTGAGAATCCTGGCCGGTTCGATGCGGTCCTGATCGCGACGCCTCACAGTTCCCATATGGAGCTGGCTTCTCAGGCCTTTCGTCAGGGAAAGCACGTGTTCTGCGATAAGCCTGCGGGAATCTCGGTGAAGGAAGCCCGCCGCATGAGCCGGGAGGCGGAGGAGACCGGCAGAGTCTACGCCATGATGTTTCACCAGAGACTGTACGATAAGTACCGAAGGGTCCACCGGATCCTTGAGGACGGGACGCTGGGCAGGCTTCTTAGGATCTCCATGGTGAGCACGGAGCCCTACCGGACCAGCGCCTACCATAAGTCCGGAGACTGGCACAGTACCTGGAAGGGAGAGGGCGGGGGAGTCCTGATCAATCAGGGGAGCCATCTGCTGGACATCTGGCAGTGGCTGTTCGGGATGCCGGAAGAGGTCGTGGGTGATGTAAAGTTCGGCAAGTACAATGATTTCACCGTGGACGACGAGAGCCGGATCCTTATGAGATACGGGAATGGTCTGAGCGGAGAGTTCTTTGTGACTACAGGGGAAGCCGTGCCGGAGGAATCCCTGAAGATCGCGGGCAGCCGCGGCACCCTGATTCTGGAGGGGGACGTTCTGCGCCTGGCTGTGTACGATCAGGATTCGCTGGAATACGGGCGGACCTCCTCCGAGAATACGAGAGGGGGACTTAAGCTGTCCTGGAGTGAGGAGATTTATCCCACCGGGAAAAACTATCAGGGGATGCTGGACAATTTTGCCCTGGCGGTTCTTGAGGGGGAGCCTCTGATCGCCCCGGGAGCAGAGGGGGAGCGTTCCATGGAGCTGGCCAATGCCGCTTACCTTTCCGCCTGGACGGGGCGTCCGGTGAAGCTTCCTCTGGACGAGGACGCTTATGAGGAGGAGCTTGAGAAGCACCGCCGCGCCGACCGGAAGTTCGGCCGCAGCGTCTGAGGATTTCGGAAAAATCGCCGGAATGGCATAAATCCGGTTTGTCAAAATATACATAGAATAGAGGAGTGGTGTCCATGTCCATCAGAGAACAGATGGAGGAGATGGAGTTTAAGATGCTGAGTCCCTATGCCTCTTTCAGCAGAAATACCAGGGGGAGGGACAGAAAAGAAGAGCTGTGCGATATCCGTCCGGAATATCAGAGGGACAGAGACCGGATCATCCACTGCAAGTCGTTCCGTCGTCTGAAGCACAAGACCCAGGTGTTTCTGGCTCCGGAGGGGGACCACTACAGGACCCGTCTGACCCACACTCTGGAGGTGTCCCAGATAGCCAGGACCATAGCCAAGTCCCTGAGTCTGAACGAGAGCCTGACGGAGGCCATCGCTCTGGGCCATGATCTGGGCCATACGCCCTTCGGCCACTCGGGGGAGTATGTTCTGAACAAGGTTTTTGAGGACGGTTTTTCCCACTACAGGCAGAGTGTCCGTGTGGTGGAGGTCCTGGAAAAGAACGGCCAGGGGCTGAACCTGACCTGGGAGGTGCGGGACGGCATCCTGAATCACCGGACTTCCGGCCATCCTTCCACCCTGGAGGGAGCCATTGTCCGCCTGTCCGACAAGATCGCCTATATCAACCATGATATTGACGACGCCATCCGCGCCAGGATTTTCCGGGAGAAGGACCTGCCGGCGGAGTATACCCGGGTGCTGGGAGAAAGCGTCCGCGACCGGCTGAACAATATGATCCACGACATTATTAACAGCAGTCTTGGGAAACCGGAGATCATCATGTCTCCGGATATGGAGCTGGCCATGCGCGGGCTCCGCCAGTGGATGTTTGAGAACGTATACAGCGGAAGCGTAGCCAAGACAGAGGAGAAGAAGGCCCAGCAGCTGATTGAGTCTTTGTTTGAATACTATATGCGTCATGAGGACAGGCTTCCGGAGGAGTACCTGCGGATGATGGCGGAGCGCGGAGAGAAGAAGGGCCGCGTGGTCTGCGACTACATTGCCGGGATGAGCGATCAGTACGCCATCGAAAAATTCCAGGAGCTGTTTGTGCCGAAAGCCTGGAAACAGGTGTAGGAGACCCGGCGCAGGCCGGGGAAATGCCGCGGGAGGAGGGACTTAAATGTACTATCCGGAAGATATTGTAGAGGAAGTGCGGGTCCGCAACGATATTGTGGACATTGTGTCCGGCTATGTGAAGCTGCAGAAGAAAGGCAGCAGCTATTTCGGTCTGTGTCCTTTCCATAATGAGAAATCTCCGTCCTTCTCCGTCTCTCCGGGCAAACAGATGTATTACTGTTTCGGATGCGGGGCCGGGGGGAATGTGATCACATTTCTCATGGAGTATGAGAATTATACGTTTCCGGAGGCCCTGAAAGTTCTGGCGGACCGGGCCGGGGTGGAACTGCCCAAGGAGGATCTTTCCCGGGAGGAGAAGGCCCAGGCGGACCTTCGCGCGGCTCTTTTGGAGATCAACCGGCTGGCGGCCAATTATTTCTATTATCAGCTGAAGCAGCCTCAGGGCCGGGCCGGGTATGAGTATCTGACTGGCCGGAAGCTGACGGATGAGACGATCCGTCATTTCGGGCTGGGCTTCGCGGCCAGGACGGGGAACGGCCTGTACCGCTATCTGAGAAGCAAGGGCTACGGCGATGATATTCTGAAGGAGACCGGTCTTGTGACCATAGAGGAGCGGGGCAGCAGGGACAAGTTCTGGAACCGGGTCATGTTCCCCATTATGGACGCGAACAGCCGGGTGATCGGCTTCGGAGGCCGGGTTATGGGCGACGGAACGCCGAAATATCTGAACTCGCCGGAGACCAGGCTGTTTGACAAGAGCCGCAACCTGTACGGGCTGAATTTCGCCAGAACATCCAGAGAGAAATACCTGCTGCTGTGCGAGGGTTACATGGACGTTATCGCCATGCACCAGGCGGGATTCACCAACGCGGTGGCCTCCCTGGGGACGGCCCTTACGGTTCAGCACGCATCCCTGCTCAAGCGGTATGTGGATCAGGTTATCCTGACCTACGACAGCGACGGCGCGGGAGTCTCGGCGGCGCTGCGGGCGATCCCTATTCTGAAGGAAGCGGGGATTTCCTGCAAGGTGCTGAACATGCAGCCGTACAAGGATCCGGACGAGTTTATCAAGAATCTGAGCGCCGATGCTTTCCGGAAGCGGATCGAGGAGGCCAGGAACAGCTTTCTGTTTGAGATCGACGTGATGAAGCGGGGATATGATCTGGAGGATCCGGAGCAGAAGACCCGGTTCTACAACGGGGTCGCCAGGAAGCTTCTGGAGTTTCCGGAGGCCCTGGAGCGGGACAACTACATTCAGGCCGTATCCAGGGAGCAGATGATCAACTACCAGGATCTGAAGCAGCTGGTAAACCGGCTGGCCGGGCGCGTCGGTCCCGTGGCTGCCGGTCCGGGACAGCAGGCCTCATCCTACCGGGAGCGGAAGAAGGAGAAGGAAGACGGGGCCAGACAGTCCCAGAGGCTTCTGCTTACCTGGCTGATCGAGGATCCGTCCCTGTTTGACAAGATAGAGGGGATCATCACGCCGGAGGATTTCCGGGAGGAGCTTTACCATCAGGTGGCCCTGATGGTGTTTGAGGGACACCGCGGCGGCAGTCTGAATCCGGCTCAGATCCTGAATCATTTTATTGACGACCAGGACCAGTACAAGGAGGTGGCGGCGCTCTTTAACGCCAGTTTAAAGACGGCGCTGAACAGCGACGAGCAGAAAAAGGCGTTTGCGGAAACGGTGATAAAAGTACGCAAGAACAGTCTGGATGAAGCCAGCAGGGCGGCCTCGGATATCGGGGAGCTGCAGCGGATCATCCGGGCCCAGAGCGCACTTAAGACACTGCATATTTCCTTTGATTAGGGCAAGACTATATGCAGACTACGGAAAGGCAGGGCTGTATGGACGAGAAAGTATTGGGATTTGAAGAAAAGCTTCAGCAGCTTCTGGTGTCGGCCAGACAGAAAAAGAATACGCTGGACAGCCAGGAAATCGAGGATCTGTTTAAGAATGACAATCTGGACTCTGACAAATGGGACAGGGTCTACGAATTTCTGGACGCCAATCAGGTAGACGTGCTCCATATGGGAGCGGACAGCGATCTGGACGATATACTTCTGGATGATGAGGTGGATCTGGACGCGGAGGAAGAGATTGACCTGGAGAACATCGACCTGTCAGTGCCGGAGGGAGTCAGTCTGGAGGATCCGGTCCGCATGTACCTGAAGGAGATCGGCAAGATTCCCCTTCTGTCCATGGATGAGGAGATTGAGCTGGCCAAGCGCATCGAGCTGGGGGACGAGGACGCCAAGAAGCGGCTGGCGGAGGCCAATCTGCGTCTGGTGGTCAGCATCGCCAAGCGGTACGTAGGCCGCGGCATGCAGTTTCTGGACCTGATCCAGGAGGGCAACCTGGGCCTTATCAAGGCCGTGGAGAAGTTCGATT
>CANQSK010000075.1 GCA_947626475.1 uncultured Lachnospiraceae bacterium | reverse complement strand
CTATGAAACAGGCAGGGATCGCTTACGCTACCGATCAGATTATCGACCTGATCGCCAACGGCGTCAACGGGATTCATGTTTACTGTATGAACCATCCGGATGTGGCCAGAAAGATCAAGGAAAATCTGTCGGAGATTCTGTAGAATATGAACAGGAATTTCAGGGAAACTCTCCGGTATCTGGGCTACAAAAACCAGCAGGCGGATGCGGCGGTCGCGGCGCTGATGGAGGAATGCTGGGAGGAGCTGGAGGGCGCGGCATCGCCCAGGTCCTTCTGGCGCGAGTACCGGCTTAAGATTGAGGAAAATGTGGTTGACGCCGGCGTGTTTCGGACCGAGAGCCGGTCTCTTTCCAGAAATCTGAGAGACTGCGAAAGCGTGATCCTTCTGGCGGCTTCTCTCGGCGCGTCCGTGGATGTGCTGCTTCAGAGATACGGCAGGCTACAGATGAGCAAGGCTGTGGTCCTTCAGGCGGCGGCAGCGGCCTGCCTGGAGGACTATTGTGATGAGATCAATGAGAAGCTGAAGAAGGACTATCTTGAGAAAGGTCTGTTTCTGAGACCGCGATTCAGCCCGGGATACGGTGATTTTTCGCTGGAATGCCAGAGACCGATTCTTCAGAGTCTGGAGGCAGGAAAGCGTGTGGGAATCACGCTGACGGACAGTCTTCTGATGGCACCTTCCAAGTCGGTAACGGCTGTGATCGGCATCAGCGTCCGGCGGGGAGACTGTACGGTGAAGGGCTGCGAGGCATGTGAAAAGAAGGACTGCCAGTACCGCAGAAGCTGAGCCGGAACTGAGCGGGACAGCCGGGTCAGACACAGAGACGGAAGGAATAAGGATATGAGCATTTTGGAGGAAATAAAAAAACGGAAACTGTTTTTCGACGGAGGAATGGGAAGTCTTCTTCAGTCCCGGGGACTGGCCCCGGGCGAGCTGCCGGAAACCTGGAATATCAGGCATCCGGAGGTCCTTCAGGAGATTCATCTGGAATATCTCAGGGCCGGTGCCGATGAGCTGACTACCAACACCTTTGGGGCCAACGGGCTGAAGTACGGAAAAGAGGGAGAGTTCAGCCTGGAGAAGGTGGTCCGCACCGCCGTGGCAAACGCGAAAGCGGCCGTGGAAGCGTTTCGGAAAGAAAGCGGACAGGCCGGTCCAAAATACGTGGCGCTGGATCTGGGCCCTACCGGGAAGCTTTTGAAGCCTCTCGGCGACCTGGCTTTTGAGGACGCTTATAATCTGTACCGTGATGTGGTCCGGATCGGCGCGGATGCCGGGGCCGACCTTGTTCTGGTGGAGACCATGAGCGACAGCTATGAGGCCAAGGCTGCTGTTCTGGCTGCCAAAGAAAACTGTGATCTGCCGGTGTTTGCCACTATGATCTTCGACGGGAGCGGAAAGCTTCTTACGGGCGGCAATCCGGCGTCTGTGGTGGCGCTTCTGGAAGGGCTTGGGGTGGACGCTTTGGGCATCAACTGCGGTCTGGGGCCTGTTCAGATGAAGGGGATTCTGGAAGATATTCTGGCGGCGGCTTCCGTGCCGGTGATCGTCAATCCCAACGCGGGACTGCCGAGAAGTGAGAACGGAAGGACGGTCTACGACATTGACGCGGAAACCTTCGCCGCCGTTATGGAAGAGATCGCGGACATGGGCGCCAGCGTCCTGGGAGGCTGCTGCGGAACCACGCCGGAGCACATTAGAAAGACGGTGGAACGGTGCAAGGACAAGCCTCAGCTCCTGCCGGAGGAGAAAGACCGGACGGTGGTCTCCTCCTACGCCCAGGCTGTGGTGATCGGTCCGTCGCCGGTGATCATCGGAGAGAGGATCAATCCCACGGGAAAATCCCGGTTCAAACAGGCGCTGCGGGATCATGACCTGGAATATATCCTGCGGGAGGGTGTGACCCAGCAGGATCATGGAGCCCATATCCTGGATGTGAACGTGGGCCTGCCGGAGATTGACGAGCCCTCTGTGATGGAGGAGGTTGTGACGGAGCTTCAGAGCATCATCGACCTGCCTCTCCAGATCGACACATCCAACATGGCCGCCATGGAGCGGGCCATGCGGGTCTACAACGGAAAGCCGCTGGTCAACTCCGTAAACGGCAAGGAGGAATCCATGAGGGCCGTGTTCCCTCTGGTGAAGAAATACGGCGGCGTAGTGGTCGCTCTGACGCTGGACGAGACCGGAATCCCGGAGACGGCGGACGGCCGGATGGCGATCGCGAGAAAGATCTATAAGACGGCGGAAGAGTACGGGATCAAATCCAGGGATATTCTCATAGACGCCCTGTGCCTGACCATAAGCTCCGACAGTCAGGGCGCTCTGACGACCCTTGAAACCGTCAGGAGAGTGAGAGATGAGCTTCACGGAAAGACCATTCTGGGCGTTTCCAACATTTCCTTCGGATTGCCCCAGAGGGAGATCATCAATGCTTCTTTCTTCACCATGGCTATGGCAAGCGGCCTTAATGCCGCCATCATCAATCCCAATTCCGAGGCCATGATGAGGGCGTATTACAGCTATCGGGCGCTGGCCGCCCTGGATTCCCGGTGCGGAGAGTATATCGCCCGATACAGCGGCCAGACGGCCAGCCTGGGCCAGTCCGCGGTAGTGACCGGCCGTGCCGCAGGAACCGACGGTACTGTAAGCGGAGGCGCAGTGAGGACCGATGGCGCTGCCGGTACAGGCGGCGCGGTTTCCCCGGAGATGTCCCTCTTCGACAGCATCATAAAAGGGCTGCGGGACAGGGCTCAGGAGGCGGCCAGGGAGCTGACGGCAGACCGGGACTCTCTGTCCATCATCAATCAGGAGATGATACCGGCCCTGGACCAGGTGGGAAAAGGCTTTGAGAAGGGGACAGTGTTTCTGCCCCAGCTTCTCATGAGCGCCGAGGCGGCCAAGGCGGCCTTTGAGATCATCAGGGAGCATATGACGGCGGCCGGGGAGGCCAGACAGAAAAAGGGTGAGATCATTCTGGCAACCGTGAAGGGGGACATCCACGATATCGGAAAGAATATTGTGAAGGTCCTGCTGGAGAACTATGACTTTGAGGTGATCGATCTGGGAAAGGATGTGCCGCCGGAAAAGATCGTTCAGACGGCCATAGAGCGTCACGTGCCCCTGGTCGGCCTCAGCGCCCTGATGACGACCACTGTGCCCAGCATGGAAGAGACTATCGCCCTCCTTCGGAAGGAAGCTCCCTGGGTCAAGGTGATGGTAGGCGGAGCCGTGATGACGGAGGAATACGCCGGAACCATCGGCGCGGACCGATACTGCCGGGATGCCATGGCGTCGGTTAATTACGCGGAAAGTGTGATGGGAAATAAAAATGGATGAGAGAGTGATACAGAGGTTAACAAAGCTGAAGGGCCATATCGGCCTGTATTATAAGAATCTGGCTGACGGGGAAGAGTATGGGTACCATGCTGATGACGGTTATAATCCCGCCAGCACCATCAAGCTGCCTATTATGGCGGAGGTCTACCGGCAGGCAGCTGCGGGGCAGGTGCGGATGAGCGACACGGTGCGGGTTCTGGAGAAGGACAAGGTGCCGGGATGCGGGGCGCTCCGCTATTTCCCCGGCGAGCCTGAGGTGACTCTTGACACTCTGTGTCATCTGATGATCACCATCAGCGACAATACGGCTACCAACACCCTGATCCGCCATTTCGGAGGGGAGAAGCTGACGGAAGGTTTCCGGACCTTTGGGATGGCGAAGACCAGTGTCCGCAGGTGCTTTTACGATTATGAGCTGGAGAGCCGTGGCATCAACAATGTGATCATTCCCAGGGAAACGGGAGCGCTTCTGGAAAAGATCGCTGGCGGAACCTTTGTAAATCCCGGGGTTTCGGAGGAAATCCGGGAGATTCTCCTGGACCAGCAGATTACTCATAAGCTGGAACGGCTTCCGGAGGACATGAAAGCGGCCCACAAGACCGGGGAGGATACGGGGATCACCAATGAGATAGCACTTATCTACGGTCCGGAGCCTTTTGTGTTCTGCTTCTATTCCAATGAAGCGGATGTGCCGGAGTGCAATGATTTTATACGGTATGCGACCTGGCTGCTGGCAGGCGGAGAGGAGCAGGCTTTATGAGATACGATCTGATCATCAGAAACTGCAGGATTGTGGACGGCACCGGCGATGCCTGGTATCCGGGCAGCGCAGCAATAAAGGACGGGCGGATTGCCCGGATCGTGAAGCAAAACCGGCAGGAAGAGGACGGCCTGGAAGCAGAGGAGACAGTGGACGGCCGCGGCCATTATCTGGCCCCCGGCTTTATTGACATTCATTCCCACAGCGACTGCAAAATTCTTACCTATCCTCTAGGGGAGAGCCGTATCCTCCAGGGAGTGACTACGGAGATCGGAGGAAACTGCGGTATGTCCCCGGCGCCGTGGAATCCGGATTACACGGAGGAGCTGGAAGGATACCTGCGGGGCTGGTGGGAGGAGAAAACGTTCCCCGGCCGCCGGGTGTCGGATTTTCTGGAAGCGGTAAACCGAAAGGGGCACAGCGTGAATTTCGGCATGCTGGCCGGTCACGGCTCCATCCGCCTGGCTGCCATGGGCTTCAGCGACAAAAAAGCGAACCCGGAACAGATGGACAGGATGAAGGCGTATCTGCGGGAGGCCATGGAGGACGGGGCTTTCGGAATGAGCAGCGGCCTGATCTATCCGCCGGGAACCTACGCGGATACGGAGGAACTGGCGGAACTGTCCTCCGTGATGAAGCCTTACGGCGGACTGTATGCGACCCATATGAGAAATGAGGGCCTGAATCTGGTGGAGTCGGTGAAGGAGGCTCTGGAGATCGGCCGGAGGGCCGGTGTGGCCGTGGAGATCTCTCATCACAAGGCTACCCGGAAGGAGGTCTGGCGTACAGGCTGCAGGCAGACCATTGCCCTGATGCGGGAAGCGCGCGCAAAAGGCCAGGATGTGACCTTTGACCAGTATCCCTACACGGCTTCCTCCACCGGAATGGACTGCAACATCCCATCCTGGGCCTTTGAGGGAGGCGTGGACGCCCTCCTTAAGCGTCTGGAGGATCCGGCTCTGAAGAAGCGGATCTGCGAGGAGATGGAGGAAAGCCATCTGGGACGGTGGGGAGAAATCTTTGTGGGAGACGCGGCCAGCGAAAAGAACGCCTGGACCATCGGAAAACCGATTCCGGAGGTGGCCCGTATCTGGAATGTGGCCCCGGCCGAGGCCTGCGTCCGCCTGGTGGCGGAGGAACGGGGAGACGTGAAGGAGATTCATTACGGCATGTGCGATGAGGACGTGGAGTATATCATGTCCCAGGACTTCGGAATGATCGGTTCCGACGGCGAGGGAGTGCCCCTGGATTTCCACGGCATGGTTCATCCCAGGTATTTCGGGGCCTTTACGCAGGTTCTGGCTCATTACTGCCGGGACAGGAAGCTGTTTTCCCTGGAGACGGCGGTGCGCAAGATGACCGGCATGACGGCTGCCAGGCTGGGACTTGAGGACCGGGGACTGATACGGGAAGGCATGTGGGCCGACCTGGTACTGTTTGATTTTGACAATCTGGAGTCCACCCCCACCTTTCAAAATCCCCGCCAGGCCAGCAGAGGGATTGAACGGGTCTATGTCAACGGCGTGCTGACGGCCGAGAACGGCAGGCACACCAATGCCATGGCAGGCATGGAGCTGAGAAGGGGACCGCGCCGTTTGTAAAGCAGGTATGGAGCTGAGAAGGAGACCGCGCCGTTTGTAAAAAGTGCTGGACTATGGTTTTCATTTATGATAAACTACACAAGAACGAGGTGAAGGCGCTCCGGTTAGGGACGCCTTTTGCCTTATGCGGCACCGAAAGAGGAAAACAGGAAGGATAAAGAAGCCTATGATACTTGATTTGGTAGACCACAAAGAATCGATTAACCGGCTGCTGGCCCGGTACGGCGTGAAATTCGGGATCTATAAAAACAACCAGTTTCATGAGCAGCTGTTTCCCTTTGATCCGATTCCCAGGATCATTTCAAGGGAAGAGTACGAGTATCTGGACCGGGGACTTTCCCAGAGGGTCCTGGCGCTCAACGCGTTTCTGAAGGATGTGTACTCGGAAAAGAAGATCGTGAAGGACGGAGTGATCCCGGCGGATTTTATTTTCTCATCCAAGGGATATCTGCCTCAGTGCGAGGGAATCTGCCCTCCGAAGGGGATCTACAGCCACATCTCCGGCATCGACCTGGTTCAGGGAAAGGACGGATGCTGGTATATACTGGAGGACAATCTCCGCATCCCCTCCGGCGCGTCCTACCCGATGATCGCCCGCGACCTGACCAGAAGAGCGGCGCCTGAGGCCTTCGTCCGCAACCACGTGGCGGACAACCGCAACTACGCGGTGATGCTTAAGGAGACGATGGATTATGTAAATACAGGCGGCATCAATGTGGTGCTGACGCCCGGCCGGTACAACGCGGCGTTTTTTGAGCATTCTTATCTGGCGGAGCGGTCCGGGGCGATCCTCTGTATGCCTCGGGATCTGTTTGTGGAGGACAACAAATTGTTCTACCGCCGGTATGAGGGCCGGAAACAGCAGGTAGGAGCCGTGTACCGGAGGCTTTCCGACGAGTATCTGGATCCCCTGTGCTTCCTTCCGGAATCTTTGATCGGCGTGCCGGGCATTATGGATGTGTACGCCTGCGGCAATGTGGCCGTCATCAACGCCCCCGGCAATGGAGTGGCCGACGACAAGGGAATCTATTATTTTGTTCCCCACATGATAAAATATTATCTGAACGAGGAACCGATCCTCCGCAACGCGCCCACCTATCTGGCCTTCTATGAGAAGGACCGGAAATTTATTCTGGAGTACCTTTCCCGGCTGGTGGTGAAGGATGTGTCGGAGGCGGGCGGCTACGGCGTCGTGTTCGGCAGCAATCTGACCCGGGAGCAGCTGAAAGCCCTGGCGGACGTGATCGAGAACGAGCCGAGACGATTTATCGCCCAAGAGGTGATAGATTTCATAGACCTGGATATTGTGGAGGACGGCGGGCCTGTGCCAAGGAAGGCGGATCTGAGGGCCTTTGTGCTGGCCGGCGAGACGGCCCGTGTGTGGCCCAGCGGCCTGACCCGGTTCTCACGGAATCCGGACTCATTTGTGGTAAATTCATCTCAGGGAGGAGGATTCAAGGATACATGGGTATTATCTCGGTAGAACGCGCCGATCATCTTTACTGGATGGGACGGTATATTGAACGGGTGTTTACGACACTATGCACATTTTTTGATTTCTATGATCAGATGATCGACGTGGATTTTGACGCGTATAAGAGATACTGCGAGACGATCGCGATTCCTGATGTCTACGGCAGCCGGGAGGTCTTCAACCAGAAGTATCTGTATGATAAGAATGACCCCAACTCCGTCTACAGCAACCTGGAGCGGGCTTACGGCAACGCCATCGTTATGCGGGATGAGATCAGCAGCCATACCCTGGCCTACGTGCAGCTGGCCCTGGACTGCCTGGAGAGCGCGGCGGATTCCAAGGCGCCCCACTATGACCTTCAGCAGGTGATCGATTACATTCACGCCTTCTGGGGATGTGTGGACGACCGGGTGGAGGACGAGGAAGCCCGCAATATTATGAAATGCGGCAAGTATCTGGAACGGCTGGATCTCTATCTGCGGCTGGGATATCCCTCCGGAGCCGTCGAGAAGGAGTATTCCAAATTTCTGAACCGGCTCCGCAAGGTTCAGCTGAACTACAGCAAAGAGATGGAGGACAGGCTGACGGAGATCATCGGCCTGGGAGACGGGGGAAGGGCCCGTTATGATGAGGCACTGGACGCTATCTGGAAATTTTTTGAGGTGAGTTGATTTGAGTATATTGCATTTCCTGTATGAGATGCAGCTGTCATTTGACAGCATGGTGACGGACCACCATTTTCGGTTCCGCTGCCTGCCTATGGAGACGGAATATCAGAAGGTGCGGAATCTGGAATACACCATCGAACCGGCCGGGAAGGTCGGAGAGCGGACGGACGGGTTCGGCAACCGGATCTGCCTGGGAGAGGCGCTTATGCCCCACGATTACCTGAAGCTTCAGGTAAGGGGGACGGTGGAGACCAGGGCCCAGGAAGAGAAGGCCCGGGAAGACAGCACCCCGGTGGACTGTCTGATCTATACCCTTTCGTCGGAGCTGACCAGGCCGGGAGAGAAGCTTGCGGAATTTTATGAGGAATGCCGGAAGGCGCGGCTGTCTGGGCCGGAGGCGATTATGCACAGGCTGTACCGGGAATTTTCCTATGTTCCCGGAAGCACCCATGTGGGAACCACGGCGGAGGAAGCTCTGGCAGGGGGAAAGGGCGTGTGTCAGGATTATGCCCAGATATTGATCGCCCTGTGCCGCATGGCGGGATATCCGGCCCGGTATGTGGTGGGATTACTGCCGGGAGAGGGAGCTACCCACGCGTGGACGGAGATGTGGCGGGACGGCCGGTGGCTGGGACTGGACCCGACCCATGACTGCGCGGCGGACGAACGGTACATCAAGCTGTCTCACGGGCGGGATTTTACGGACTGCTCCGTGGACCGGGGATGCTTTAAGGGCAGTGCCGGACAGCGGCAGAAAATATATATTAAAGTAGAGGAAGAGAATATATGGTAAAGACAGTGGTTTCCGTGGGGCTTCCCGTAGACGAACGCCTGCGGATCAGAAAATCCGTTATTCAGCCGAAGGAGCTTACGGGGAGCGAGAAGAGGATCTGCGTTGTCACTGGCACCCACGGCGATGAGCTGGAGGGCCAGTATGTGTGCTATGAGCTGTCCCGCCGCCTTCAGGAGAATCCGGAATGCCTGAAGGGGATTGTGGACATCTATCCGGCCCTGAACCCTCTGGGAATTGATTCCATCACCAGAGGGATTCCCACCTTCGATCTGGACATGAACCGAATCTTTCCCGGCAATGAGGACGGGCCGGTGCAGGAGCAGATCGCGGCTAAGATAGTCAGCGATATTTCCGGCGCCGATATGTGCGTGGATATCCACGCCAGCAATATTTTCCTGAGGGAGATCCCACAGGTGCGGGTCAGCGAGATCACGGCGGAAAAGCTGCTGCCTTACGCCAGACAGCTGAACATTGATTACGTGTGGATTCACGCGGCGGCCACGGTGCTGGAATCCACCCTGGCTCACACCATGAACATGGCGGGAGTCCCCACTCTGGTAGTGGAGATGGGCGTGGGCATGAGAATCACTCTGGACTACGGCAATCAGCTGGTGGACGGGATTTTTGCCCTGATGAAATATATGGGAATCTGGGACGGCCCGGCAATCCAGCCCAAGGAGCCTATTATCTCCACAGACGGCCATGTCGGGTTTGTCAACGCCAACCATTCGGGCATCTTCATTCCCAGGGTGGAGCACTGGAATCACATTCGCAAAGGAGAGATCATCGGGGAAATCCTGAATCCTCTGAAGGGCAAGGTGGAGGAGACTCTGTACGCGCCTTTTGACGGCATGGTATTTACCCTTCGGGAGTACCCGATCGTCAACAGCGGCTCCCTGATCGCCAGAGTGCTGGGAGGTGATTTCACATGAGAAAAGAACTGATCTTTCATATGGACAACGCGTACCGGGACGGCCTGAACATTTACGGCTACCATTTCGGAAAAGGTGAAAAATCGGCCTGCATCGTGGGCGCCCTGCGGGGAAATGAGATTCAGCAGATGTACATATGCAGCCAGCTGGTGAAGGAGCTGAAGCTTCTGGAGGAGAGAAAGGCCATCGTGTCGAACCATGAGATTCTGGTGATTCCCTCCGCCAACCATTCGGCCATGAACATCGGCAAACGGTTCTGGCCTGTGGACAACACGGATATCAACCGGATGTTCCCGGGATACAATCTGGGGGAGACCACCCAGCGGATCGCCGCCGGCATTTTTGACGTGGCCCAGCATTATTCTTACGGGATCCAGTTCGCCAGCTTCTACATGAGGGGAGATTTTGTTCCCCATGTCCGCATGATGGAGACGGGATTCGAGAACGCCAGCCTGGCGGATCTCTTCGGCCTGCCCTATGTGGTGCTCAGAAAACCCAGGCCGGTGGATACCACCACCCTCAATTATAACTGGCAGGTGTGGGATACCAACGCTTTTTCCGTCTACACCAACGCCACCGACCAGATTGACGAGGTGTCCGCCAAAAAGGCGGTAGCCTCTGTTCTCCGTTTCCTCACCAGAATGGGCGTGATCCGCTATCACAGCCATGGCGGTTATATTGCCACCACCATCCGGGAGGACGAGCTGATGAATGTAAGAAGCCGCGAGGCAGGGATTTTCCGGAGAAATATACAGCCCGGGCAGGAGGTAAGAAGAGGCGACCTGCTTGCGGAGATCATTGACCCCTGTGAGGGTGAGACTCTCACTCAAATCCTTTCGCCCACAGACGGCATAGTGTTCTTCACCCATTCCCAGCCTCTGGTGATGGAAGGGGCGATCATTTGTCGTCTTATCAGAAGATTGTATGAGTAGTCCGAGGTGAAATAATTTATGGAAAAGATACAGACAAAGAAATTATGCGCGGCAGGCATTCTGTGCGCGGTCGCCGTTGTGGGAAGCCTGTTTTCCGTCCCTGTGTTCGGAAGCAAGTGCGCCCCGGTCCAGCATATGGTCAATATCCTGTGCGCCGTGACCCTGGGGCCCTGGTACGGCGTGTGCGTGGCCTTCGGCGCCAGCCTGATCCGCAATATTCTGGGGCTGGGAAGCCTGATGGCCTTTCCCGGAAGCATGTTCGGGGCGCTTCTGTGCGGAATCGCCTACTGGAAGACCAGAAACATTCCCGCAACCCTGATCGCCGAGGTGTTCGGAACCGCTGTGATCGGCGGTCTCTGCGCCTATCCCGTGGCCATTTTTCTTATGGGCCAGAGCGCCGCGGAGCTGGCGGTTTACGCTTATGTGGTGCCGTTTCTGGTTTCCACCGCGGGAGGAGCCATTCTGTCTGCGGTCCTGATCGGGGCGCTTGAAAGGACCGGAGCGCTCAGGATGTTCCAGGACATGCAGGCGTAAGCGGAGGACTGCCATGTTTGGAGAAATGCTTTTGAATGTGAGAAAAAGCCATCCTCTGATTCATAATATTACCAACTATGTGACAGCCAACGACTGCGCCAATATTCTCCTGGCGTGCGGCGCCTCGCCGGTCATGGCGGATGACGAGGGCGAGGTGGAGGATGTGACCTCTCTGTGCGGCGGACTGAACATCAACGTGGGAACGCTTCATCAGGGAACGGTTCCGGCTATGATAAAGGCTGGCCGGAGGGCCAACGAACTGGGCCGCCCGGTACTTCTGGACCCGGTGGGAGCCGGCTCCTCCAGGCAGCGGACTGGGACGGTGCTGCGGCTTCTTGACGAGATCCGTTTCTCCGTTATCCGCGGAAATGTTACGGAGATCCGGACCCTGGCCTGCGGAGAGGGAGTCTCCCACGGGGTGGACGCGGACGCTGTAGATCAGATAACGGAAGAGACTCTGGAGGAGGCTGTCTGCATGGCGAAAAAATTTTCCCGCCATACCGGCTCTGTGATCGCCATGACGGGCCTGATTGATATTGTGACCGACGGGGACCGTGCCTTCTGCATCCGCAACGGCGATTCCATGATGAGCGCCATCACAGGCGGAGGCTGCCAGCTGTCCTCCATGATGACGGCTTATCTGGCGGCGAACCCGGATTCTGTGCCGGAAGCGGCGGCCGCCGCGGCTGCGGCCATGGGACTGTGCGGGGAGAAGGCCCGGGCGCGGATGAGCAGCCTGGACGGCAACGCCAGTTACCGGAACTATCTGATCGACGCAGTGTACCGGCTGATCCCGGAGGAGCTGGATGCAGGGGCCCGTTTTGAGATACGGTGATGACAGGACTGAAAAAGAGAGGGAGCCTGAGAGATGGACAGAAGGACCATGCTTCTTTACGCGGTGACGGACCGGGCCTGGGTCGGACGGCAGACCCTGTATCAGCAGGTGGAGAGCGCCTTAAAGGGCGGGATCACCTGCCTGCAGCTGCGGGAGAAAAATCTGGATGAAGATACATTTTATGAGGAGGCCGTGGAGATCGGAAAACTGTGCCGGTCCTACGGAGTGCCGTTTATCGTCAACGACAGGGTGGAGCTGGCGGTAAGGTGCCGGGCGGACGGCGTCCACATCGGCCAGAAGGACGGAAACCCGGCGGATGTGCGGCGTATGATCGGAAAAGAACGGATCCTTGGCGTGACGGCAAAGACGGTGGAACAGGCCCTGGCCGCGGAGCAGGCGGGAGCCGATTATCTGGGAGTCGGCGCAATGTTTTCCACCTCCACAAAACGGGATACGTATGTGATTTCCCATGATGAGGTTCGGAGAATCTGCCGGGCCGTAAAAATCCCGGTGGTTGCCATTGGCGGGATCAGCGAGGATAATATACTCCGCCTGTCCGGCTGCGGCGTGGACGGAGCGGCCATGGTCTCGGCTGTTTTTGCTGCGGAGGATATTGAGAGCCAGTGCAGGAAGCTGAGGAAGCTTTCGGAGCAGATGATTGGGGCGGGACTAAGAGAGGCATGAAGGCGGTATGGACCGGATCAGGAGGAACAGAAAAATGAAGACAGCATTGACCATTGCCGGCAGCGATTCCAGCGGCGGCGCAGGGATTCAGGCAGACATAAAGACCATGACCATGAACGGTGTCTTCGCCATGAGCGCCATTACGGCTCTGACGGCCCAGAATACCATGGGAGTGACGGGAATCATGGATGTGCCCCCGGAGTTTCTGGGGCAGCAGATAGACGCTGTATTTACAGACATCAGGCCGGACGCGGTGAAGATCGGAATGGTGTCCTCCGAACCGCTGATCCGGAAGATAGGGGAGAAGCTGAGAGAGTATCAGGCGGAAAATATCGTACTGGACCCGGTCATGGTGGCCACCAGCGGGTCCAGACTTATGGCCGGTGACGCCGTCGAGACGCTGAAGCGGGAGCTGATGCCCCTCGCTCTGCTGGTGACGCCCAACATCCCCGAGGCGGAAGTGCTGTCCGGGCTGAAGATAATGTGCGAAGCGGATATGGAAGCCGCCGCCGGAATCATCAGCCGGACTTATCACTGCGCGGTTCTGTGCAAGGGCGGCCACAGCGTCAGCGACGCCAACGACCTGCTGTACGCGGACGGAGACTGCCGGTGGTTTTACGGGAAGCGGATCGACAATCCCAATACCCACGGAACCGGCTGCACCCTGTCCAGCGCCATTGCGGCCAATCTGGCCAAAGGCTATGATCTGCCCACTTCGGTGAAACGGGCGAAAGATTATATCTCCGGAGCCCTTTCCGCCATGCTGGACCTGGGAAAAGGCTCCGGCCCCATGAATCACGGATTCAGCCTGCAGGGCGTGTTTGCGGAAGAAGCGGACTGTTAAAGAATATCAATATATTCTCCGGCCAGAGCCTTGTTCATGCTGCGGACGGCGCAGAATTTGCCGCACATGCTGCAGGTATCGCTGTGGTCGTCCTCCGGGAGACGGGCATTCCGGATGGCTTTGGCCGTCTCCGGGTCAAGGGCGCAGGCAAACTGGGCATCCCAGTCCAGGTTCCGCCGGGCGTCCGCCATTTTGTCATCAATGTCTCTTGCGCCGGGGATTCCCTTGGCGATGTCAGCCGCATGGGCCGCGATCTTGGAAGCGATGATCCCCTGTTTCACGTCGTCCACATTGGGCAGAGCCAGATGTTCGGCTGGAGTCACGTAGCAGAGGAAGGCCGCGCCGCTCATGGCGGCCACAGCGCCGCCGATGGCGGACGTAATGTGGTCGTAGCCTGGGGCGATATCCGTCACAATGGGTCCAAGAACGTAGAAGGGAGCGCCCATGCAGATGCCCTTCTGCACCTCCATGTTGGCGGCCACCTGATTCAGGGGCACATGTCCCGGGCCCTCCACCATGACCTGAACGTTATGATCCCAGGCCCGTTTGGTCAGCTCGCCCAGGCGCACCAGCTCCTCGATCTGGCAGACGTCGGTGGCGTCAGCCAGACATCCGGGACGGCAGGCGTCGCCCAGAGAAATGGTCACATCGTGTTCTTCACAGATCTCCAGGATCTCATCATAATATTCATAGAAAGGATTCTCCTGGCCGGTCATTGACATCCAGGCGAAGACCAGGCTGCCTCCCCGGCTCACAATGTTCATTTTCCGTTTGTGTTTTCTGATCTGTTCAATGGTCTTGCGGGTAATGCCGCAGTGAAGGGTGACGAAATCCACGCCGTCCTCCGCGTGAAGGCGGACGACGTCCACAAAATCTTTGGCGGTAAGGTCGGCCAGATCGCGCTGGTAGTGGATCACGCTGTCATAGACCGGAACCGTGCCGATCATGGCCGGGCACTCGCCGGTCAGCTTCCGGCGGAAGGGCTGGGTGTCGCCGTGGCTAGACAGGTCCATGATGGCTTCCGCACCCAGATTGACGGCGCTCATAACCTTCTGCATTTCAATATTATAATCCTTGCAGTCCCGGGAAACTCCCAGATTCACATTGATCTTTGTGCGGAGCATGCTGCCGATGCCCTCAGGATTCAGGCAGGTGTGGTGCTTGTTGGCGGGAATGGCCACTTTGCCTTCCGCCACCAGCTTCATAAGCTGCTCCAACTGCATATGCTCCTTTTCCGCTACTGTCTGAATCTGCGGGGTAACGATTCCCTTTCTGGCCGCATCCATCTGCGTTGTGTAGTTCTGTGGTGCGGCGCCTGTGCCGCAAGCGGCATTGGTCATTGTTTCCATGATGTTTCCTCCTTGAACTTTCGTGACTTTTGTATAGCGGCAGAGAGTGGTGCCCCCGGTCTGCCGCGGCTTTCATAAAAAGCGGATATGCCAAATAAGGCATATCCGCAGTTACTTCTCACGATATATCCCTACGTTGGCATTATCCAAATCAGGTTACGGGTCGAGGCCTGCGCCTCCTCTCAGCCATGTACGGCTCCCCTTGTAAAATTTATCATAGCACGTTTTTTGTGATCGCGCAACTGTTATGCAAAAAAGAAATATTGTCCGATTACGGAGCGTTACTTTTCACGGGATGGGGAAATAAATAGAACACTGTAGTTCGGATAATGGAACGGACTACAG
>CANQSK010000074.1 GCA_947626475.1 uncultured Lachnospiraceae bacterium | reverse complement strand
TGGGATTTCAGGTGGGCACCGCCCTGACAGAGAAGCTTAGGGACTGTCTGGAGCCGATTTCCCGGGCATCCCGCATGGCCGGGACGGCGGTGATCACCGGTCTGGTAGTCACCTGTGTGGAGATCCGGCTGAAGGGGGAGCTTGTGAGGGGCGGAAGAAGCGTGTTTTGTGCCCAGGATTTCCTGGATCAGTTTCTGCCCGGGATCCTGCCCCTGCTTTTCACAGGGCTGCTGTTCTGGCTGATCAAAAAAAAGAACTGGAGCATGTACCGGCTGGCGGCGGTTACCCTGCTTTTTGGGATTGCCGGAGGCCTGGCAGGCATCCTGGCATAAAGGAAAGAAAAAGGAGGAATATACCATGAAAGAACCATTACATCTGGGATTTGTAACAACCTATTCCAGGCGGTGGCCGGATGAGCTGCCGAAAAAGAGAAATCAGGAATACGGCAACTGGCTTGAGGAAGCCTTTCCGCAGGTGAAAGTGGTGAGAGCCGGACGCATCGGCTGCAATGCGGAGGCTCTGGAAGAGATCGTAAAGGAATTGAAAGCGGCGGCCGTGGATGTGATCGTGATGGTGTACGGCGCCTTTACCGGAGACGACGCGGCCTCTTATCTGACGGAGAAGCTGGGCGTGCCTATTATTCTGTGGGCCCCTTATGAGGTGCCCTTTGAGAAAAATACAAGGCTTTACGCCAACGCCCTTTGCGCCATGACCATGAACGCGGCTGCCCTGAGACGGCTGGGAGCCAGGTACCATACCGTTTACGGCAGCAAGGAAGATAAGCGGGCGGCGGATAAGATCCGGTCGCTGGTCATGGCCTACCATACGGTGAAAGCCATGAGCGACACCAATCTGGGCCTTCTGGGCTATCGGCCCACCGCTTTCTACAACTGTGCCTTTGACGAGGGGCTGATCCGCAGAACCTTTGGTATCCGGATCGAGGAAACGGACCTGAAGGTCGTCTTTGACCGTATGGAGGCGCTTCCGGAGGAGGCGTGGAAGGCCGACAGCAGGAAGATGGAGGAGACCTATAACATGGACACTCTGCCGGAAGGACATCTGGAAAATCACTCTAGGCTGTATCTGGCTCTGAAGGAGGTCATGAAAGCGCAGAACTATGATTTCGGCGTGATCAAGTGCTGGCCGGAGATGGGCAATCTGCATACCACGCCCTGCGCGGTTCTGGGACGGCTGGCAGACGACGGAGTCCATATCGGCTGCGAGGGAGATGTGGACGCGGAACTGACACAGATCGCCCAGCATTATCTGACTGGGCTTCCCACCTTTATCACCGATATGATCAATATTGATGAGGACAAGAATGTGATGACCTTTTGGCACTGCGGAAACGCGGCTCCGTCTCTGGCCAACCCCAAATATGAACTTCTGATGAGAAACCACCCGCTGGCAGGCCAGGGCACCGCCTTCTGGGGCGCATTGAAGCCGGGACCGGTGACCATCGCCAGATTCTGCAACATTGACGGGGCCTACAAGCTGTTCCTGATGAAGGGCCAGGCAGTGGATATGGACCGTTATACCCGGGGCATCATGGCGAATGTGAAGGTGGAATATCCGGTGCGGAAGGCCGTCGAACGGATCATCGGGGAAGGCGTGGCTCATCACTACAGCCTGGTGTGGGCAGATGTGGCAGAGGAGATGAAAGAAGTCTGCGCCCTGCTTCAGATTCCTGTCATAGAGCTGGGTGACGAATCCTGTTAAATTTATGTTGAAAATATGTTGAAATCATATTGACAAATCGCCCTTCCTATTGTAAAATATAAATAGTACATACGAGTGTACATTGAAAGATTGAGGATTTTAAGATGTCGGATGCCGGGAAGAGAGTCACCAGAGCTGATGTGGCCAAGCTGGCAGGTGTCAGCGAGACGATAGTCTCCTACGTGATCAACAACAACCGTTACGTAGACAAAGACAAGCGCCTGCGGGTGGAGGAAGCTGTCCGGATGCTGAATTACCGTCCGAACAATATGGCCAGGGCCCTGAAAGGGAAGCGCAGTAACCAGATTCTGTTCATTGCCGATCACATTACCAACGAGTATTTCAGCAGCATCGTCAGTGAGATGGATCGGTATGCCTATGATTCCGGATATTTGATTTCCCTGTGCGCTAACCGGAACACCCCGGAATTCATTTCTCAGGTAATCAGCAGGCAGTATGACGGCATTGTGGTCAGTTCCGCCAGTTTCCCGGATAAATATGTGGAGCAGCTGGCGGGCGCGGGGATCCCGGTAGTGGTTTTCCGACGGCGCAGGCATCAGCGTAAGATAGAACGGGTGGCGCTTTTAGGTACAGGCCTGTATACAGGGGCCCGAAACGCCGTTCGGCATCTGATCGACCGGGGTTGCAGGAATGTGATTTATGTGGATCGGATCAGCGTCAAGGGACATATCAGCCCACCGGATGATTTGCGTTTCAGCGGTTTTGTGGATGAGATGGAGAGTAATGATTTCCAGGTGGGGCCGGAAAGTATCGTCTGCGGCTGCCGTAGCCAGGAGGAACTGGCGGAGGAGGTGCGAAGACGCCTTCGGACCGGTTCCAAGGTGGACGGTATCTTCGGGAGGAATGATATGATTGCCTGCATTGCTATGACGGCGGCAACCCAGATTGGATTCCGGGTGCCGGAGGACGTCTGTGTGATTGGATTCGATGATTCCAGCATCAGCCGTTTTTGCTCCCCGAAGCTTTCCACCGTCAGCATGAAGAAAGAGGAGATTGCCTGCGCCACGGTGGAGCTGCTGAATCAGATGATCGGCGGAAAGCAGCCAAAGGACATTGATTTTGATACAACGTTAATTGAGCGGGACAGTACTCGCAGGTGAATGAGCATGAAAATTGCTCATTTCCCTTTTGTTGATATACACACGAGTGTACACAAAATGAACCCATGTACACATGTGTATATCCAAATGCGGTAGCTGCACAGGAAACTGTGTGTGATTATAATCTATAAAGAGAGGAAGGTATTATTATGAAAAAACGGACGTTAGCAGTAGTGCTGGCCATGGCTATGGTGTTCGGAACCGCCTGCTCAGGCGGAGGCGGACAGACTTCTACGGAAGCTCCGGCTACGGAAGCCGCCAAGGATACCGAAGCGGCGAAGACCGAAACGGAAGCGGCAGCTGAGACCGAAGCAGAGGCTCCGGTAGCGGCGGACACGGAGATTACGGAGCCGGTTACCATCAAATTTGCCAACTATGCCCTTTTGGAGGCCGGGTATGACGTATACTGGAACCAGCTTCTGGATGAGTTCGCGGCGGCGAACCCCAATATCTCGGTTGAGCTGGTGACCGCTCCCTACGGCGAGATCGTAAATACGGTGGTCAACATGGCAGGCGGCGGAGATAAGGTCGACCTGATGTATGGCGAGCTGGACTGGATCCCCGGACTGGTAGAGGCCGGACTGGCAGCTCCTGTGGCCGATATTCTGAGCTCGGAACTGATGTCTGACATTTATCCCAATATTCTGGATGCCTGCTCCATCGACGGAATAGCCTACGGTGTTCCCATGTATGTGTCTCCGTTCCTTCTGTACTATAATAAGGACCTGTTTGAGAAGGCAGGACTGGATCCGGAAGCTCCGCCGACCACCTATGACGAGATGCTTGAGATGGCTCCGAAGCTGGCGGCTCTGACGACGGACGACGGCAATAAGGTCTATGCGTTCGGTCTGACCACCGCATCGGTTCCCGTATCCGGCGCGTGCCTGACTTCTTCCGTTCACAACTTTGGCGGAACCGTTCTGGATGCGGACGGCAATCTGGCCATCGACGACGGCTTCCGCGAGGCAGTTGCCATGTGGAAGAAGCTGTATGAGGAAGGATACAATCCTGAGAACAGCAAGCTGAAAGATCTGCGGAACCTGTTCGCACTGGGACAGTTGGCCATGTATTACGACCAGTCCTGGGGTTATAACGGCGTAAGCTCCATCAATGAAGACGCTCAGAATTACATCGCTTCCGCACCGCCGTTAAAGGGAGGCAGCGGAGACGGCGCTTCCGTTCTGCAGGCAGGAACCCTGATGGTCATGGACAATGGCGACGATCTGAGAAAGGCCGCTACGGCGAAGCTGGTTGACTACATTATGTCCGAGGAGAAGATTTCCCAGTACTTTGAGGAAGTAACTCCGGCTTATCCGTCCAGACAGTCCATGGAAGATCTGGATGTGGTGAAGAACTCCTCCATCCTGGCAGGCGCGGCAGGTTCGGTCGGCAATGTGAAGCCGGTTACCTTTATCCCCACGCTGTCGGATCTGAATCTGGAGATCTGCACGCTGGCACAGGCGGTGACTTTAAGCGGCAAGGATGTGGATACGGCAATCGCGGAATTTGAGACTGCCGCCGAGAATGTGATTAATCAGTAACTGATCATCGGTTTATCAGGAAAGACTGGTGTAATTATGGAAAAGAAGACCCGTGTTAGGAAAATCCATATGACTGCCAGGGAACGGAACGACAGAATTTTCGCGGGAGCATTATTGCTCCCGTCCGTTCTGATAACGGTTATTTTTATTCTGGTCCCGGTAGTAGATTCTGTACTCAAAAGTTTTTTGGATTACAAGGTAAAAAATATCATATCAGGAGTTCCCGGGACGTGGAATCACTTTGCCAACTACATCAAATTGTTTAACAGCGGGAAGCTGGGGATGGCGATCGTTCACACGCTGATATTTGTGGTAGGAGTGGTTGTCGCCCAGTTTCTCCTGGGTATGGCCCTGGCGCTGATCCTGAATTCCAATGTCAGATTTACCCGTTTTATCAGGAGTATCATGATGGCGCCTTGGGTGGTGCCGACCATTATCTCCGGTCTGATCTGGATGTGGATGTATCAGCCTCAGTACGGATTCTTGAAATTTCTGATCCAGCAGGTTACGGGGGGCATGGTCACGGATTTTGCCATGCTGAACAATCCCGCGACGGCCATGCTGGGGATTGCCATAGCGGCTTTATGGAAGCAGATTCCGCTGACGACCCTTCTTTTGCTCTCTGGTCTGGCTAATGTGTCGGAGGATCTTCTGGAAGCGGCTACCATTGACGGAGCAAACAGCGTGGGACGTTTCTTCCACATTACGATCCCCAGTATTATGAGTGTGATTAAGATCACGGTATCCATGTCCATCATCGAGAATTTCAAGCAGTTCCCTTTGTTCTGGACCATGACCGGAGGAGGCCCGGACAACGCGACGACAACGCTGGCAATCCTGAGCTACCGTGAAGCCTTTGTTTCCAACAACCTGGGGTCGGGAGCGGCCGTCACCACCATATGGATGCTGTTGATGATCGTCGTCGTATTTGTTTACAACCGCATATTTAAGAATGTGGAAATGGATTAAGGAGGCAGGGTATGGGAGCAAAAGGAAAACGAATCCTGAGCGCCGTGTTCCGATATCTGGTGCTGGCGGTTATATTGATATTTTTGATGTTTCCGCTTTACTGGGTGCTTATGACCTCCTTTAAGACCAATATGGAGGCCTACCGGTTCCCGCCGACCATGGTACCGGAGGCGCCTACCGTAGACAGTTACATCTCTCTGTTTACAGTAGACAATTTCTTCTTTATTTACTATAAGAACAATTTTATCGTATCCGGGGTCACCGCCCTGGTGACGTTGGTTCTGGCCGTCATGTCAGGATATGCCCTGTCCCGATTTAAGATCGGCTGGAACAAATGGATCGTGGCGGCCCTTCTTTCGGCTCAGATGTTCCCTATCGTCAGCCGTATGATTTCTCTGTATGGGCTACTGGGAAAAATCCATCTGATCAATACCCGGACCGGACTGATCTTTGCACTGATTGCCGCCATGCTGCCCTTTGCAGTTACGCTGATGTCCAGCTTCTTTGACGGGATTCCCAGAGAGCTGGAGGAAGCTGCCATTGTGGACGGCGCCGGCAGAATCCAGACCCTATTCTGCATTATCATGCCTCTTGTGAAACCGGGAATGGTAGCAGTGGGAATCTACTCTTTTCTGATGACCTGGGACGATTACCTCCATGCGGTCACCTTGATTCAGAATGACAATCTGCGGACACTGTCCGCCGGCGTTGCCCTCCGGTATCTGGGAGAGCTGTCCTATGACTGGTCCAAGGTAAACACCATCTCTGTGGTAGGAATACTTCCCATTATGATTTTGTTCTTCGCCTTCCAGAAACACATGGTCAAGGGCCTGGTGGCAGGGGCAGTGAAAGGTTAGGAGGATAGGAATTATGTTGACAACAAGCAGTCAGATGCTTTCTGACGCCTCGAAACATGGGTACGCAGTGCCTGCCATCAATACCCAGGGAGGTAGTTATGATATTATCTGGGCAATCTGCAGGGCGGCGGAGGAGCTGAGATCTCCCGTAATGCTGGCTCACTATACCAGCACCGGCGCGTATTCCGGTCATGACTGGTTCGTCAATGTATGCCGGTGGTGTGCGGCCAAGGTATCTGTTCCGGTGGCTATCCATCTGGATCACGGCGACAGCTTCGATACCTGTATGCAGGCCTTGAAGCTGGGTTTCACCTCTCTTATGATTGACGGTTCTGCCCGACCCATCGAGGAAAACGCGGCGATGACCAACGAAGTGATTAAGGTGGCCAAATGCTTCGGCGTTCCCGTGGAGGCTGAGGTGGGGGAGCTGCTTCGGCTGGACAATATGGGAGCCATCGTGGAAAACAAAAATATAGTGGATCCTGAGGAGGTCAGACGGTTTCTTTCTCTGTGCCGTCCGGATTCCCTGGCTGTGGGTATCGGCAACGCCCACGGATATTACAAGGGAGAGCCGGATATCCATCTAGAGATCCTGGAGGCCGTCAGGAAGTTTACTGACATCCCCCTGGTCCTTCACGGCTGTACCGGCATGAAGGAAGAGGTGATCAAGGACGCCATCAAGCTGGGCGTGGCAAAAATTAATTTCGGCACGGAGATCCGCTACAAATATGTGGAACATTATGAAGAAGGCTTAAGGACCCTGGATCATCAGGGACATTCCTGGAAGATTTCCCAGTTTGCCAATGAAAGGCTCCAAGAGGATGTCAAAAAGATTATCCGTCTGGCAGGCTCTGACGGAAAGGCAGAATAAGAAAGGACGGCGCGCAATGAAAAACAGTGAACTTACTTATAAGGAAATCTATGGTCAGCCGGCTTCTTTTCAGGCAATCAACGATACCCTGGAGGATATTTACCAGGTGCTGGATCAGGTGTTTGCGGAAAAGTATGATGAGCTGATCTTCACAGGCTGCGGAACATCCCTGTACCTGGCTCAGGCCGCGGCTCATGCCTTTGGTACCTGCAACCGGATGCCGGTCAGAGCTATGTGCTGCTCGGAGCTGTACTATTTTCCGGAGGTCTACGTAGGCGGAGGCCGGAAGGTTCTTGTGCTTCCCATTACCAGAAAAAGCTATACCACGGAGGTGCGGATGGCGATTGACAAGGTGCACACCTTTGATGGAGTCAAAACACTTTCAATCACCTGCGACAGGAACAGCGAGAAATACAATGACTATATGATTCTGTCTCCGGAGACGGCAGAGGACAGCGTTATTATGACCCGTTCCTTTACCAGTATGATCTATCTGTCGGTGATTCTGGCGTTTTATGCAGGCGGACAGAAGGAGAAAATCGAGGCTATGAAGGATTACGCCGCCCAGGCGGAAGAATTTCTTAAGGCTTCCGATGAGATGGCCAGGAAGATTGTGACGGAGCATCCGGAACTGAATCTGTATATTACCCTGGGGCAAGGGATCAATTACGGCATTGCCAACGAGTGCATGAATAAGATGAAGGAGATGAGCCTGAGTAATTCGGAGGCCTACTACAGCCTGGAATACCGTCACGGTCCCATGAGTCTGGTAGACGACAAGACCATGATCATTCTGCTGGGCAATGAGACTACCGTCAGCGGGGATGCAAAGCTTCTGACTGAGATGAAGGGTTATGGAGCTACGATCCTGGCTATCGGCAATTCAGCATCCTCGGATTTCGCGGACGCGGACTACTGTCTGGATATGCCCTACGGCTACAACAGTCTCCAGAACGCGGCGATCATCGGCTTTATCGGCCAAACGATGGGATATTATATCGCGGAGCAGAAGGGACTGAATGCGGACACGCCCAGACATCTGTCTCAGGCGATTGTAATCAAATAAAGTTTTTTATTAGAGTTGTCATTTGCGAGGCGGAGCGCAGCTTTCCCTGTTTGCCAGATAAAAAGGCAGATTCATCTTGACAGGAAGCTGATGCCCGCCTTCTATGCGGTCAATGAGGATTTTGGCCGTCATTTTTCCCATCTCTTCCACGGGGATGTGGATGGTAGTCAGCATGGGAGACAGGTACTGGGCGGTGTCAATGTCGTCGATACTGATCACGGAAACTGCTTCCGGAACCGGCAGATCCAGTTCCTTGAGGGCATGGATGGCGCCGATGGCCGCCGTATCGCAGGGGCAGAAGACAGCGGTGACTGGCCGGGAGACCGGAAGCGAGAACAGTTGTCGGGTGCCTTGATATCCGCCTTCGGAGGTTTGCCGGATACTGACCACATATTCCTTCCGGAAAGACAGCTGATGAGCGGCGAGAGCGGCGCGGTAACCCTCATACCGGTTTTCCTCCGCTGTTTCCCCTATGTAGGAGATCTGTCTGTGTCCCAGTGAGATGAGATGGGTCGTGGCGTCAAAGGCCGCCTGAAAGCCGCTGCAGATAATCTGATCATATTTGGCATTCAGCTCATTCAGACCGCTGTAAGCTACATAGCGGAAATATTTTTTCAGAAGCTTTAATGTGTTTTTGTCGCAGCGGCCCAGAACCGCCACGCCGTCCACATTGTTTTCTGTCAACAGGCGGAAGGTGGAAGGATGTTCAAAATCAATGGCAGTTAAATTATATTTTAACAGATAATCATGCCGGAAGGCTTCCTGTTCGATAGCTCGGGCTAGGCTGGAGAAGAAGTAGTCGGTAAGGGCGCTGGGAGTACGGGCCAGTAGGCAGGCGATGGCCCGGGAACTGTGGGGGCCGGCCGATTCGTCGGACACGCCCTTTTGAAGCTTCCTTGCGGAAAGGTTAGGGGTGTAGCCGGTTTTCCTTACAATCTCCCAGATACGGTCCTGGACCTCCTTGCTGGCTGCGTGAGGGCTGGTCTGATTGATGACCCGCGAAACTGTAGAGATCGAAACTCCTGCTTCGGCGGCGATTTCCCGTAATGTCATATGATATCTCTCCTTTTTTTGTCAGTTGGAATCCTTCAAAATCCCTGATACCAGTATACAATATTTTTCGGAGATTCGGTTGAAAATATAGTTGCATTATAGAAAAATATGGTCTATATTAATGTTATGTTAGTCTGAAAGGATTGGAAGGGAGTAATTTTGCATGGTTAAGATAGCGGTAGACGCCATGGGGGGCGACAATGCGCCTTCCGAGATCGTGGCGGGCGCCGTTGACGCAGTAAGCCGCCACAGCGGCGTCAATGTTCTTTTGGTAGGCCGGGAGGATGCAGTCCGTGGCGAGCTGGCAAAGTATTCCTATGATCAGAACCGGATCACAGTGGTGAACGCCGCCCAGGTGATTGAGACCGGTGAAGTCCCTACCACAGCCATTATGCGGAAGAAGGATTCTTCCATTGTGGTTGCCATGAAGATGGTGAAGAGGGGCGAGGCGGACGCGTTTGTGTCCGCGGGAAGCACCGGGGCAATACTGGTAGGAGGACAGACTCTGGTGGGCCGGATACCGGGAGTGAGAAGACCGCCTCTGGCGCCGCTGATTCCTACGGAGAAGGGCGTATCGCTGCTGATCGACTGCGGCGCCAACGTAGACGCCCGGCCGGCGGATCTGGTGCAATTTGCCAGGATGGGTTCTATCTACATGGAACATGTCATAGGTATCAAACAGCCCAGGGTAGCCATTGTGAATATTGGAGTGGAGGAGGAGAAGGGCAACGCCCTTGTGAAGGAGACATTTCCTCTTCTGAAACAGTGCGTCGATATTCATTTTACCGGCAGCATCGAGGCCAGGGAGATTCCCCACGGGGGAGCGGACGTGATCGTCACCGAGGCCTTTGTGGGCAATGTGATCCTGAAATTATATGAGGGCGTGGGAGCTACGCTCATCAGCATGGTAAAGCAGGGGATGATGGGAAGTCTCCGGAGCAAGGTAGGTGGCCTTCTGGTGAAGCCGGCGCTGAAGGAGACCATGAAGAAGTTTGACGCCAGCCAGTACGGCGGAGCGCCTATGCTGGGGCTGAACGGCCTGGTGGTAAAGACTCACGGAAGCGCGAAGGCCGGAGAGGTCAGCAATTCCATTATCCAGTGTGTTACATTTAAGGAACAGAATATTAATGAGAAGATAAAAGAGAGTCTGTCGGCGGCGGAGTCCGCAGGGGGAGCGGCAGAGAAACGGCAACAAAAATAAGGGAAGAAAGGAGTCACAGTATGGAGTTTGAAAAATTGCAGGGGATTATTGCAGAGGTTCTGAACATCGAGGCGGAAGAGATCACCATGACGACAACGTTTGTGGATGATCTGGGTGCGGACTCCCTGGACATTTTCCAGATTATCATGGGGATTGAGGAAGAGTTTGATATTGAGATTCCCCAGGATGCCGTGGAGGACATCGTGACAGTCGGCGATGCGGTAGAGCAGATCAAGAACGCGTTGAACTAAGAAGCAGGATCAGACAGGCGCTGCGGAAACGGGAATCCCAAGCAGCGCCTGTATTTTTGGAGGAAAAATGAACAGAGAATTGAGAGAACTGGAGAAGAACATCGGATACAGGTTCGCGGACAGAGAGCTGCTTAGGCAGGCCATGATCCACAGCTCCTATGCCAACGAACACCGGCTGCCCAAGCAGGCGTGCAATGAGAGAGTGGAGTTTCTGGGCGACGCGGTTCTGGAGCTGGTGTGCAGCCATTATCTTTTTGAACAGTATCCGGACAAACCTGAGGGTGAGATGACCAAGCTGAGGGCCAGCATCGTGTGTGAGCCGACTCTGGCTTACTGCGCCGAGGAGATCAGGCTGGGACAGTACCTTCTGCTGGGAAAGGGCGAGGAGCTTACAGGGGGAAGAAGCCGCAGTTCCATTGTGTCGGATGCTATGGAAGCCCTGATCGGGGCAATTTATCTGGACAGTGGTTTTGCTAGTGCAAAAGAGTTTATTTACCGTTTTATACTGAGTGATATGGAGCATAAGCAGCTCTTTTATGATAGCAAGACTATTTTGCAGGAGATGGTTCAGTCCGAGGGGGACAAGTCCCTGGCCTATGAGACTGTTGGAGAGAACGGTCCCGACCACGATAAGAAATTTGAAGTGCGTGTCATGATAGACGGACAGGAGATGGGCCGCGGCACCGGAAGGAGCAAGAAGGCTGCTGAGGCTGTGGCCGCGTACCGCGCCATACTGAGACTAAAGAAAATGTAGAGGTTTTTATGTATTTAAAAAGTATAGAGGTACAGGGTTTCAAGTCTTTTGCAAATAAAATCGTGTTTGAGTTTCACAACGGGATCACCGGCATCGTGGGGCCCAACGGCAGCGGCAAGTCCAACGTGGCGGACGCGGTCCGGTGGGTTCTGGGCGAGCAGAGGATCAAGCAGCTCCGCGGGGCAAGCATGCAGGACGTGATCTTTGCCGGAACAGAGTCCAGGAAGCCCCAGGGATTTGCCTATGTGGCCATTACCCTGGACAACTCGGACCATCAGCTGGCCATTGATTTCGACCAGGTGACGGTGGCCAGAAGGATTTACCGGTCCGGCGAAAGCGAATACCTGCTGAACGGCAGCGCCTGCCGCCTGAAGGACATTAACGAGCTGTTCTATGACACGGGCATCGGCAAGGAAGGATACTCCATTATCGGACAAGGTCAGATTGATAGGATCTTAAGCGGCAAGCCGGAGGACCGGAGAGAGCTGTTCGATGAGGCCGCCGGTATTGTCAAGTTCAAGCGGCGGAAGAGCATTGCCCAGAAACGTCTGGAGAACGAGCAGCTGAACCGGCAGCGGGTGGAAGATATTCTGTCGGAGATGGAAAAACAGGTGGGGCCTCTGAAACGCCAGTCAGAGACGGCCAGAGAGTACCTGCGCCTGAAGGATGAGCTGAAGGTACAGGAGGTAAACCTGTTCCTTCATGAGGGCGAGGCAGTGAAGGCCCAGCTGAAAGAGGTGGCGGAGAAGGAAAAGATCGTCTCCGCGGACCTGCAGGAGACAAGGGAGCAGTCTGACCGGCTGCGGGATATTTACGACCAGCTGGACGCGGCGATCAGCGAGATCGACCGGGAGATAGAGGAAAGCCGGAGCCGGAAGAACCAGGAGCAGCTTCTTAAGGGAAATCTGGAAGGACAGATCAATGTGCTTCTGGAGCAGATCAGGACGGAGCGGCTGACCCAGGAGCATGTGAGCCAGCGGATAACGGCTGTCCGTCAGGATGTGGAGGAGCGCCGGGGACAGATCGCCCGGTACGAGACGGACCACGCGGACATCCGGGAGCAGACTCAGGAAGGGCTCCGCCGTCAGGAGGAAGCGGAGGAAGCGCTTCGCCGGCAGGACGAGGCCATCATGCTGCTGGACCAGAAGGTGGAGGACGCCAAGGCCGGTATCATTGACAATCTGAATGAAAAGGCGTCTCTGACGGCCAGGCAGCAGCACTACGAGACTATGCTGGAGCAGGTTCAGGTCCGTCATTCGGAGGTGACCCAGAAGCTGCTTCGCTCCAAAAGCGATGAGTCCGTCCAGGAGGAGATGGCGAAGGAGGCCAGGCAGAATCTGGAGCGGACGGAGGCACGGATCGAAGAGCTTTCCGGACGGCAGACGGCCTGTGAGGAGCAGATCGCCGCTTATGAGGAAGAGGAGCGGAGACTGAACCGCGGCATCAACAGCAGCCAGCAGGATTACCATACCACTCACACCAGACTGGAATCCCTCCGCAATCTGGCGGAGCGCTACGACGGCTACGGCAACAGCATCCGGCGGGTCATGGAGGTCCGGGACCGGGTGAAGGGCATCCACGGCGTGGTTGCCGATATCATTACGACCAGAAAAGAGTATGAGACAGCCATTGAGACGGCTCTCGGCGGCAGCATTCAGAATATTGTCACGGATTCAGAGACGACGGCCAAGCGCCTGATCGAACACCTGAAGAGGAACCGGTACGGAAGGGCTACGTTCCTTCCCCTTGACAGCGTGGGAAAGGGCGGAGGCTTTTCTCAGGAAAAGGCTCTGGGAGAGCCGGGAGTGCTGGGGCTTGCCAGCCGTCTGGTGGAGACAGAGCCTCAGTACCGGGGGCTGGCCGATTATCTTCTGGGCCGTGTGGTGGTGGCCGACAATATGGACCATGCCATCGCCCTTGCCGGGAAATACCGGCATTCTCTCCGCATCGTGACGCTGGAGGGAGAGCTTCTGAGCCCGGGAGGCTCCATGACCGGCGGAGCCTTTAAGAACAGCAGCAACCTTCTCGGAAGAAAGAGAGAGATCGAAGAGCTGGAGGAGGGCTGCAGGAAGATCCTGAAACGGACGGAGGAGCTTCAGAAGGAGCTGGAGCTGAACGACGGCCTTCTGCGGGAGAAGCGGGAGGAGCTGAAACAGCTCCGGGAAGAATTGCAGCAGGCTTATCTGGAGCGGAACACCATAGAGGTGAATCTGGGCCAGCAGGAGGAGCGGATTCAGGAAATCGCCGATTCCGCCCGGGATCTGGTGCTTGAGAATCAGCAGCTGGAGGAACAGGTTCAGGAGCTTCACAAGGGGCAGGGAAGCCTTGCCGCGGACGTGGAGGCTCTGGAGAGCCAGAACCAGCAGGCCAGCCAGGATATTGCCCGGATGAGCCAGGAGCTGGAGGAGGCCAGGGCCAGGCGGGAGAAGATGGCGGAGGAGCTGTCTCAGATCCGCATGGATACGGCTCACCTGAAGCAGAGGTACGATTTTGTCATGGAAAATGTGAACCGTGTCCGTGATGAGATCCGCCGCCTGGAGGAGGAAGAGCAGCAGCTGTCCCGCGGCTCCCATGATTCGGACTCTGTGGTTGAGGGAAAGAATCAGGAGATCGAAAACATTCAGAAACAGATTCAGACGGCTCAGGAGCATATTGACGCCCTGGATAAGGAGCTGGAGAGCCATGGAGCCCGGAAGGAAGAAAAATCCGGCCAGCAGAAGGGGCTTTTTGAGAGGCGTGAGGAGCTGTCCGGCCGCCTGGCCCAGCTGGACCGGGAACAGGTCCGTCTCCAGGGCCAGCAGGAGAAGCTGAACGAGCGCCTGGAACGGCAGATCGATTACATGTGGTCGGAGTATGAGCTGACCTTCTCCACGGCCGAGATGTTCCGCAATCCGGAGCTGTCGTCGGTACCGCAGATGAGAAAGACGGCGGAGCAGCTGAAGAATGATATCCGCTCCCTGGGCAATGTAAATGTAAATGCCATCGAAGATTACAGGGAGATTTCCGAGAGGTACGAGTTTGAGAAGGCCCAGCATGAGGACCTGGTCCAGTCGGAGGCCGCGATCCTGCAGATCATGGAAGAGCTGGACACCGGCATGCGGAAGCAGTTTACGGAGAAATTCCGGGATATCCGCCAGGAGTTTGACAAGGTGTTTCAGGAGCTGTTCGGGGGAGGACACGGGACCCTGGAGCTGGTGGAGGATGAAGATATCCTTGAGGCCGGAATCCAGATCATCGCCCAGCCGCCCGGCAAGAAGCTTCAGAATATGATGCAGCTGTCCGGCGGCGAGAAGGCCCTGACGGCCATCGCGCTTCTGTTCGCCATTCAGAATCTGAAGCCGTCGCCCTTCTGCCTCCTGGATGAGATCGAGGCGGCTCTGGACGACTCCAATGTAGGCAGGTTTGCCAGCTATCTGCACAAGCTGACGAAGAACACGCAGTTTATCGTCATCACGCACCGAAGAGGAACCATGGTCAGCGCCGACCGGCTTTACGGCATCACCATGCAGGAGAAGGGTATTTCCACCTTGGTATCTGTTAATTTGATAGAAGAGTCTCTGGACCAGTAAGGAGGATGGAATGGCTGAGGAAAGAAAGGGATTTTTTGGAAGGCTGGTGGAAGGCCTTCAGAAAACGCGAGACAATATCATATCCGGCATGGATTCCATATTCAGCGGGTTTTCCGACATTGATGAGGATTTTTACGAGGAGCTGGAGGAAACGCTGATCATGGGGGATCTGGGAATCCAGACGACCATGTCCGTCATGGAGGACCTGCGCCAGAAGGTAAAAGACCTGCACATCAAAGAGCCCTCCCAGTGCAAGCAGCTTCTCATGGACAGCCTGAAGCGGCAGATGGATCTGGGGGAGAATGCCTACGAGTTTGAGAACCGCAGGTCGGTAGTGCTGGTTATCGGGGTCAACGGCGTGGGCAAGACCACCTCCGTGGGAAAGCTGGCCGGGCAGCTGAAGGACCAGGGAAAGAAAGTGATCCTGGCCGCGGCCGATACCTTCCGTGCGGCGGCCATCGAGCAGCTGACCGAGTGGGCCCACCGGGCCGGGGTGGAGATCATCGCCCAGCAGGAGGGCTCGG
>CANQSK010000073.1 GCA_947626475.1 uncultured Lachnospiraceae bacterium | reverse complement strand
CCACCGGGGCTGCTGACTGGATGCCCTGACAGAAGGCGATGACGGCGCCGGCGCTTCCCATGGTGATGGCCTGTATGATGTCGTGGCGTTCCTCGGAGCCGTTGGGATGAACAGCAAAGCCCAGCCGCTCATAAACGTTGGCTGCGAATATGGCGCCCTTCAGCGCTCCCGCCACCACCGTCGGGGCCAGGAAAAGCCCCTGGTACAGAGACTGGTTCAGGCCCAGGCTGGCGCCCACTTCCTTCCCCAGACCCGGAGCGCTGAGGCGATAAGAAGCCTTATCCACACATTCCTTTTTCCCTACGATATAGCCGCCTACGGGAGCCAGGCCGCCGCCGGGATTCTTGATGAGGGAGCCGACGATCATATCCGCTCCCACGTCCGTGGGCTCCTCGGTCTCCACAAATTCTCCGTAACAGTTATCCACCATACAGATAACGTCCGGTTTGACAGATTTTATAAAGGCGATCAAACGTCCGATCTGCTCCACAGACAGGGTGGGACGGGTCGCGTAGCCCTTGGAACGCTGAATTGTCACCAGTTTTGTCTTTTCGTTCAGGGCTCTTTCAATATTCTTATAGTCGAAGGAACCGTCGGGAAGCAGGTCCACCTGCCGGTAGGAAACGCCGTACTCCTTCAGGGAACCTGCGGACGGCCGGATCCCGATGACCTCTTCCAGGGTGTCGTAGGGCTTTCCCACGGGGGACAAAAGCTCGTCTCCCGGGCGCAGGTTGCCGGCCAGAGCCACGTGAAGGGCGTGGGTGCCGCTCATCAGCTGAGGGCGCACAAGGGCGTCCTCGCCGTGAAAGCACCGGGCGTAAACCTGCTCCAGAGTATCTCTTCCCAGGTCGTTGTAGCCGTAACCGGTGGTCGCCGCGAAATGGATATCGCTGACCCGGCTCTCCTGCATGGCCCTGATCACCTTCAGCTGGTTGTATTCCGCTCTCCGGTCAATTTCCTGAAAACGCAGGCTCAGGGCGGATTCCACTTCCGCCCCGAACTCCGCCGTCTTTTTACTGATTCCCAGTGATTCGTACATCCGGGATAACTGTTCCTGAATCATATTATTTCGTCTCCTGTTCTGTCCTCGCTGATTTCTTCCAGAATATGACGGACGATCTTCTCCGGCTGATCACCATAGTCCGGCAGGTTCAGCCACCGCACATCCCGCTCCCTCTTAAACCAGGTGAGCTGCCGCTTAGCGAAGTGCCGAGTATCCCTCTTGATGATCCTCACTGCCTCCTCCAGAGAATACGTACCGTCCAGATATTCCAGTATTTCCTTGTAGCCGAGGCCCTGCATGGAGACCATGCCGCGGCTGCACCCCATGGCGGCCAGCCTGCGCACCTCGTCTACAAGTCCCTGTTGTATCATAAGGTCCACCCGCCTGTCAATACGCTGATACAGAGTCGAGCGGTCCGTGTTCAGCACATAATAATAAAACCGGTAGGGGGACTGCCTCTCTCGCTGCTCCTGATTGTGGGCGGAGATGGGGCGGCCCGTCTGCCTGTAAAACTCGATGGCCCGTATGGTGCGCTTGATATTGTTGGCGTGGATCGCCGCTGCCGACTCCGGATCGATTTCCGAAAGCATCCGGTGAAGGGCCTCCGCCCCCTCCTCTTCCGCCATCTTTTCCAGCCTGCGGCGCAGATTGCCGTCGCTGTCATGCTCTGTGAAATCAATATCATAGAGAAGGGCCTGGATATAAAATCCCGTCCCTCCGGCCACGATGGGCAGCCGTCCCCGCCCGTAGATGTCCCGGAGGGCCGCCTTCGCCATCTGCTGGAAGGTGACTACATTAAATTCCTCCGTAGGTTCCAGTACATCGATCAGGTAATGGGGAACTCCCTCCATTTCCTCCGGCCTTATCTTGGCGGAACCGATATCCATATGGCGGTACACCTGCATGGAGTCGGCGCTGATGATCTCGCCGCCTGCGGCCCTGGCCAGCATAACGGACGCGGCCGTTTTGCCCACTGCCGTGGGACCGGTCAGTATGACCAGGGGCGGCTTTCTGTTTCCGTCAGTCTCTGTTTTCATAAAATAATATCACACGATCCTTTTAAACTTCTTTTCCAGTTCATATTTGCTCATGGAGATGATCGTCGGCCTGCCGTGAGGGCAGGTGTAAGGATTATCCAGCTTCAGCAGCTGGTCGATCAGATGGTCCGCTTCCGCCGGGGAAAGACGGTTGTTTCCCTTGACGGCGGCTTTGCAGGACATGGTGGCGATCCGTTCATAGATCAGCTCCGCCCCGCCACGGAACATATCGTCGGACAGATTGTCCAGCATTTCCATGAGAAGGTCTTTTTTGGCGACGGAGAACAGGTTGTCCGGCACCGCGCGGACCGCATATTCTTTGCCGCCGAAATGTTCGATCTCAAATCCGATATCCGTAAAATAACTTTTATATTTGTTCAGAAGCACCTGCTCTTCGCTTCCCAGAGTCAGGACGATGGGCGGATTCACCATCTGCGAAGTATATTCCCGGTTCTTCAGTGTTTTCATAGTATGCTCATACAGCACTTTTTCATGAGCGGCATGCTGGTCGATGATATAAAGATGATCGCTGAATTCCACCAGCCAGTAAGTATCGAACAGCTGCCCGATCAGCTTGTGGCGCTTTCTGCTCTCAGGCTCCAGAAGCTTCTCCTCAAAGAGGTCCAGCTGCCGGGGAACCGGCTGCTTCGCCGGCTCTTCCGGTGTCCTGACCGCCGGACTCTGCTTCATTTCTGTCGCAGGCGTTCTGACCGCAGGATTCTGATTCGCCGAATCCACCGGTATTCTGGCCATTAGATTCGGCTTCGCCGCGGTTTTCCCGGCAGGTTCTCTCTGAGAGCTTTCACCGTACTCCGACTGCCTCTCCGCAACTGTCTGATAAACCGGACGGCTTTCCTCGCCGTAACGCGCGGACAGTCCGCTCTTTCTTTTTACCTCAAAGGGCTCCGGCCTGGGCTCCAGAAGCTTCTCCGTCTTCCTTTCTTCGGCCGTCTTCTCTTTCTTCTCCAGGCTTACCTGGGGGATCAGCTCCTTCTGAGCCAGGGCGCCGCTCACCGCCTGGTAGATCATCTGGTAAATCTGCTCGGCGTCCCGAAACCGCAGCTCCATCTTGGTGGGATGGACATTAACGTCCAGATACTCCGGTTCGATGCGGATGTGCAGCAGGACGAAAGGATACTTATGCTGCATCATAAAAGGCTTATAGGCCTCCTCGATGGCTTTGGCCACAATGGAGCTTTTCACGTAGCGGCCGTTAATGTAATAATTTTCAAAATTCCGGTTGCTTCTGGCGATGACCGGCTTTCCGGCAAAGCCGTGAATCTGCAGGATCTCCTGCTCATATTCCACGGGAAGGAGGTTTGCGGCGATGTCTCTGCCGAATACAGTATAAATAATATCCTTCAGATTGTGGTTCCCGGAAGTATGCAGCCGGTTTTGATTGTTCTGAATGAACCGGATGGAAATGTCGGGATGGGACATGGCGATCTTTTCCACCAGCGCGGCCACATGGCTTCCCTCCGTCTGGGCAGTCTTCAGGAATTTCTGCCTGGCGGGCGTATTGTAAAACAGGTTCCGCACAAGAAATGTGGTTCCTTCCGGCGCTCCGATCTCCTCCGCGGAACGCTCCGTGCCGCCTTCGATCACATAGCGGATACCGGTCAGCTGTTCCGGAGTCTTGGTGATCAGTTCCACCTGGGACACCGCCGCGATGCTGGACAACGCCTCGCCCCGGAAGCCCAGGGAGGATACGGTAAACAGATCCTCCGCCGATTTGATCTTGCTGGTGGAATGGCGCAGAAAAGCCAGAGACACCTGATCCTTTGGGATTCCGCATCCGTTGTCGGTCACGCGGATGAAGGTGGTGCCTCCGTCCCGTATCTCGATGGTTACTGCAGTAGCCTGGGCGTCAATGGCATTCTCCAGAAGCTCCTTCACCACCGAAGCCGGGCGCTCGATCACCTCTCCCGCTGCTATCTTGTCTATGGTACTCTGGTCCAGCACCGTTATCCTGGGCATTTTTTCGTCTCCTTTGCTAAACGGTTACCACCTGTTTTTCAGCTTGCTCTGAAGTCGGCTCAGCAGGTTTAAAGCCTCCACAGGCGTAATCTCATTGATCTGGATCTGCTCCAGCTCCCGGATGATATCCTCATTCTTCACCGTGTCGGAAATCGTCATCTGATTCAGATCCACTTCATCCGGCCTGGTCACCGGCTTGTGCTGGGAAATGTTGGCTCCCGCCTCCGCGATCTCTCTGGCCCTGGTGGCGATATCGGCGCTGCTTAACTCCTCCACCAGCTCCCTGGCCCTGGCGATCACCTGCTCCGGAACTCCGGCCAGCTTGGCCACCTGGATTCCGTAGCTTTTGTCCGCTCCGCCCTTGATGATCTTTCTGAGGAAGACGATATCGTCCCCCTGTTCCTTCACGGCAATGCAGTAATTGTTGACGCCGGCCATGGTTCCCTCAAGCTCTGTCAGCTCATGATAGTGGGTGGCAAACAGCGTCTTGGCGCCCAGAAGCCTGGTGTTGCTGATATGCTCCACCACCGCCCAGGCAATGCTGAGGCCGTCGAAGGTGCTGGTGCCGCGGCCGATCTCGTCAAGGATGATCAGGCTCCTTCTCGTGGCGTTTCTCAGAATATTGGCGACCTCCGTCATCTCCACCATAAAGGTGCTCTGCCCGGAAGCCAGATCGTCCGAAGCGCCCACTCTGGTAAAGATCCGGTCGCAGATGCCGATATCCGCCTCCGACGCCGGCACAAAGCTGCCCATCTGGGCCATCAGCACGATTAGGGCTGTCTGGCGCATGTAGGTGGATTTGCCCGCCATATTGGGTCCGGTGATAATGGAGATACGGTTCTTTCCGTTATCCAGGTACGTATCGTTGGCCACAAAAAGCTCGTCCTTCAGCATCAGCTCCACCACAGGGTGGCGGCCGTTTTTGATCTTGATCGTGCCCTTCTCATTGATGCCGGGCTTTACGTAGTCATTTCTTGTGGCGACCAGAGACAGGGAACAGAACACATCCAGACCGGCAATGGCCTTGGCAGTTTTCTGGATCCTGGTCACCTGTGAGGCGATCCGGTCGCGGACGTCGCAGAACAGCTCATACTCCAGGGTAAACAGCTTGTCCTCCGCCCCCAGGATCACGTCCTCCATCTCCTTCAGCTTGTCGGTGGTGTACCGCTCCGCGTTGGTCAGGGTCTGTTTCCGGATGAAATAGTCCGGCACCATGCTCTTAAAGGAGTTGGTCACTTCAAAATAATAGCCGAAGACCTTATTGAATTTGATCCTCAGATTCTTGATCCCCGTCTTGTCCCGCTCTTCCGCCTCCAGGTTGGCCAGCCAGCTTTTTCCCTCGGTCTTGGCGTGACGAAGCCGGTCCGCCTCCTCGCTGTAGCCGTCCTTGATGATTCCTCCTTCTCTGGCCGTGAGGGGCGGGTCCTCCTCGACAGCCGCGTCGATCATCTGGTACAGATCTTCCAGGGGATCCAGATCCTCCAGTATATTTTTCAGAAGAGGACTCTGAAACTCCTTCAGCAGGTCCCGTATGTAGGGAAGCATTTTCAGGGAATTTTTGAAAGCAATCAGGTCTCTCGGATTGGCGGATTTGTAGCTGATCCGCCCGATCAGCCGTTCCAGATCGTAGACCGGATTTAAGTATTCCCGGATCTCCTCCCTGGAAATGTAGCTTAAATTCAGTTCTTCTATGGCGTTCTGCCGGTCAAGGATGGCCTCCCTGTGAATCAGGGGCTGCTCGATAAAGTTCCTCATCAGCCGGGCACCCATGGCCGTCCTGGTCTTGTCCAGAACCCACAGAAGGGAGCCTCTCCGCTGCTTCTCCCGCAGAGTCTCCGTCAGCTCAAGATTCCGCCTGGTCGATGTGTCAATGACCATAAACTCCCCTGTGGTGTAGGGAAGGATGGCTGTGATGTGCTCCAAAGAGCTTTTCTGGGTCTCATACAGATACTCCATGACGGCTCCGGCGGCGATCACGCCGGCGTCATAGTCGCCCAGTCCCAACCCGTCCAGATTCTGAACATGGAAATGGTCCCGCAGGATCCGTCGGCACCGGTCGTCAGCAAAATACCGGTTCTCCAGAGAGGACACGGCCACCTGATAGCGGTTTTTCAGCTCATCCAGGTCGATGCCGGACATGGTCAGGGCGTCGTTGCAGATGATCTCGGACGGAGCGAACTTGTGAATCTCATCCAGAAGCTCCCGGACGCTGCCCACCTCAGTCACCAGGTAATCGCCGGTGCTGATGTCGCAGATGGAGATGCCGTAGACCTCATCCAGGCAGACGATTCCCATGAGATAATTGTTCCGCGATTCATCCAGGGCCTGGCTGGCTGTGATGGTTCCGGGCGTCACCACCCGGATGACCTCCCGCTTTACCAGCCCCTTGGCCAGCTTGGGGTCCTCCATCTGCTCCGCGATCGCCACCTTGTAGCCGGCCTGAACCAGTTTATACAGGTAGGAATCCACGGCGTGATAGGGGACTCCGCACATGGGGGCCCGTTCCTCCAGCCCGCATTCCTTACCCGTCAGGGTGATATCCAGCACCTTGGACGCCGTCAGGGCGTCATCAAAGAACATCTCATAAAAATCCCCGAGACGGTAGAACAGAATGCAGTCCGGATACTGCTTTTTTGTTTCCATGTAATGTGCCATCATAGGTGATAATCCGGCCACGTTGGTATCCTCACTTTTCTTTGTTTGCGGTTAGTTTGTCCGGGCCAGCCTGCCCATATAGTAAAAGCCCCTGCTTTCCTCCAGATACACGTCCGCGATTTTCCCGATGAGCGATATATCGCCCGGGAAATGCACGATAGTATTATTGTCCATTCGGCCGGTCAGATAGCCCTCCAGATGGCTGTCCGGCTCCTCCGCCAGAACCTCCTGAACCGTATGGACATCGCGGCCGCAGACCTCCGCGGATATCTCCTGGACGCGGCGGAGCAGCCGGTCAAACCGGTCCTTCACCACATCCTCCGGCACCTGGTTCTCCATACCGGCAGCCGGAGTCCCGGTCCGTTTGGAGTAGATAAAGGTAAAGGCGCTGTCGTAGCGTACCTTTTCCACCACGTCCATGGTCTCCAGGAAATCCTCCTCCGTCTCTCCGGGGAAGCCCACGATAATGTCTGTCGTCAGGGAAATATCCGGGATTGCTTTTCTTATCTTATCCACCAGCTCCAGATACTGTTCCTTCGTATAATGGCGGTTCATTTCCTTCAGGATCCGGCTGCTTCCCGACTGAACGGGAAGATGGAGATGACGGCAGATCTTCGGTGAGGACGCCATCACCCGGATCAAATCGTCCGACAGATCTCTGGGATGGGAGGTCATGAAACGGATCCGCTCCAGCCCCGGTATCTGGCTGACCTGCTCAAGAAGCTGGGCGAAGGTGACCGGTTCATCCAGGTTTTTGCCGTAGGAATTCACATTCTGGCCCAGAAGCATCACTTCCACCACTCCGTCGGCCACCAGACGCCTGATCTCCCCAATAATGTCCTCCGGCCTGCGGCTCCGCTCTCGTCCTCTCACATAAGGGACGATGCAGTAGCTGCAGAAATTATTGCAGCCGAACATAATGTTGACGCCGGATTTGAAGGGATACTTCCGCTCCACCGGCAGATCCTCCACGATCCGCTCCGCGCCTTTCCAGACATCCACCACCATCCTCCGCTCTTCAAAGCGGCGGTACAGAAGCTCGGCCAGCTTGAAAATGTTGTGGGTTCCGAACACAATGTCAACGAAGCGGTAGCTTTTTCGGATCTTCTCAACGACTTCCGCCTCCTGCATCATGCAGCCGCACAGGGCGATCATCATGTGAGGGTTCTTTTTCTTCAGGGTGTTCAGATAACCCAGCCGCCCGTAGACCCGCTTGTTGGCGTTCTCCCGCACGGTGCAGGTATTATACAGCACAAAATCCGCGTGCTCGTCGTCTGTCTCCTCATAGCCGATCTGCTTCAGTATCCCCAGGAGCTTTTCGGAATCGCGGCTGTTCATCTGACAACCGAAGGTTACGGTACACGCCATAAGAGGACGTCCCAGTTCCTCCGATTCCTTCTTCACCCACCGGCGGCATTTCTCAATAAAATAATACTGTCTGGCAGACTCTTCCTCCGGCGGAGGCAGCTCCAGGTTTATTTCAGCGAAATCTGTATTTTCAATCATATTTATTCTTGCCCTTTCACGCAAACGTTCCTGTTTTCGGGAGTTCTCACTCCCGCACCTGTCCGCTGCCGTAAATAATATACTTGGTCGTGGTAAGCTCCTTAAGGCCCATAGGTCCCCTGGCATGAAGCTTCTGTGTGCTGATCCCGATCTCCGCCCCGAAGCCGAACTCAAAGCCGTCGGTGAACCGGGTGGAGGCGTTCACATAGACCGCCGCCGCGTCCACCTCATTCAGGAATTTCTGGGCATTCTCATAGCTGGAGGTGATGATCGCCTCGGAATGGCCCGTATTGTACCGGTTGATGTGCCGGATCGCCTCGTCCACGGAGTCTACCAGCTTCAGGGAAACAATGTAATCAAGATATTCTTTTCCCCAGTCCTCCTCCGCGGCAGGCACAAAACCGTCTGTGATGGCCCGGGCCGCCTCGTCCGCGCGGATCTCCACTTTCTTTTCGTCCAGCCTCGCCTTCAGAAGAGGCAGAAATTCCTTCGCTACAGCCCGGTGGACCAGCAGAGATTCGCAGGCGTTGCAGACGCCGATTCTCTGAGTCTTGGCATTGAAGATAATATCAAGGGCCATGGAAAAATCAGCCGATTCGTCCACATAGATATGGCAGTTTCCTGTCCCTGTCTCAATAACCGGAACCGTGCTGTTTTCCACAACTGTCCGAATAAGCCCCGCGCCGCCTCTGGGGATCAGCACATCCAGGTACTCCTTCATGCACATAAATTCACGGGTGGTTTCCCGGTCGGTACTCTCGATCAGCTGAACCGCGGAGACAGGCAGTCCGGCGGAGGCAAGCCCTCTCTGAAGCAGGGATACGATCGCCTTGTTTGATTCCAGGGCGTCGCTTCCGCCCTTTAGGATCACGGCGTTTCCGGCTTTGAAGCACAGGCCGAAAGCGTCCGCCGTCACGTTGGGACGAGCCTCGTAGATGATGCCCACCACACCCAGAGGGACACGCTTCTGCCCGATCAAAAGGCCGTTGGGCCTTGGCTTCATGGAAATGACTTCTCCCACCGGGTCCTCCAGCGCCGCCACCTGCAAAAGTCCCTCCGCCATTGCCTGAATCCTGGCCGGATTCAGCGCAAGCCGGTCTATCAGGCCCGGATTCATGCCTTTCCTCTCAGCGGCCTTCACATCCCTTTCATTGGCGGCCAAGATCTCAGCCTGCCCTTCCGTCAGCGCCCGGGCTGCCGCTTTCAGCACCTGATTCTTCTCTGAAGAGCCAAGGTTATTCAGGACTCTGGATACCCCTTTCGCCTTTTTTCCGATTTCCGCAAGCATTCTGTCCATTCTCATACTTCCTTTACATTTCCGTGTTTCTTTCCCAAATCCGTGATGGTCCCGTCCTCCTCCACAATGGAAATATTGTTCAGATTGGCCCGCAGGCTGGCGCGGATGGCCTGAATATATTTCTGACGGAGCTCTGCCTGCTCCGCTTTTTCTTCCTCCGTAAGGCCCACAGCCTGGGATTTATGGTACAGGGCGTTGATCCTGTCAAGCATTTCCTGAGTGATCATGGCGTTTTCCTTCCTAATACTCGTTCTTCAGATAGTGCATCAGATCAAAATTCAGATTCTCATGGGCCAAAAAAAGCGTACCGATTTCCTCTCCCGATACAATGTAATGGATGACCTCCACATCCTCTGCGTTGGCGATCACCATGTCGGAACCGCTGTCCGTGGCGATCCTTGCCGCGGCAAGCTTGGCGGCCATGCCGCCGGTCCCTACGCTGCTCCCGGCGTTCTCCTTGCCCATGGCCAGAAGCTCCGGCGTGATCTCCGGAACGATACGGATAAATCTGGCCTCCCGGTTGATTCTCGGGTCGTCGGAATACAGGCCGTCGATATCTGACAGAAGAATCAGCAGGTCCGCTCCGATCAGCGCCGCGACCACCGCCGAAAGCCGGTCATTGTCGCCGAAATTATCCACAAAAGGAATCTCCGACGTGGATACGGTGTCGTTCTCATTGACAACGGGAACCGTTCCCAGGTTCAGCAGTTCCTCAAAGGTATTCTGAGCGTTGTAGCGGGAGCTGTCGTTGACCATGGTATCCTTGGTCAGAAGCACCTGGGCCGCCACCTGGTTGTATTCCGCAAACAGCTTCTGGTAGATCATCATAAGGCGGGCCTGGCCGATGGCCGCAAACGCCTGTTTCTGAGCCAAAGTGTCCGGCTTTCCCTGATAATGGAAGGCTTGCCGGCCTGCCGCGATCGCTCCGGAAGACACCAGGACCACTTCCCTGCCTGCCCCCTTTAAGTCGCTGATGATCCGCACCAGACGCTCAATCTTAAGCAGGTTTAAATCCCCTGACTCCGGATGAGTCAGAGAGGAAGAACCGATTTTTATGACAATTCTTTTTTTATCGCAAAGCTTTTTTCTCTCAGCTGCCGCCATAGTGAATCCCGTCCTTATCAAGATATCCAACTGTATTCTCCGGCACAAAGGTCAACGAATCCGTTCCGGTCTCCAGTGTGTAAGTCTCACCCAAAACCAGCTCCGGCGCCGACAGGACCACGGTCCGGAAGGGTTTGGCGGATTCAGCCTGACAGATCTCCTCTCCGGCCTCATTTTTCAGGCTCACCTTAGTGCCGGCCGGCATCACCGATCCGTACCGCATCTGAACGGCCGGCTGGGGGGAGGAAGGACTTACCTGCTGGTCCATGTCTCCCGGGCCGAAGGCCGCCAGAGTTCCGCCGCTTATCTGGAAGGAAACGTCGTAATCCAAGGCTCCGTTCCCGCCCTTTTGGGGACCGAAAACCATAAGCCGTCCGCCGGTCATATAGATGTTTCCGTTGGAGTCAATGCCGTCCCCCTCCGCGTCCACCGTCACGTCGCCTCCGGTGATGCAGATGGCCGGGACAGCCGTTTTGTCCGCGGAGGCATTGATCCCGTCGTCGCCGGAAGTAATGCGGACAGTTCCCCCGTCAAACAGGACGGTCTCTCCCTCAATCCCCTCTTCACTGTTTTCCACAAGAATATCTCCGCCCAGGACAGCGGTGACCAGGTCAGATTTCAGTCCGTTTCCCCTGCTGTTCACCGTAATGGTTCCGCCCCGGATCAGAAGGGCGTCATTCCCCTTCAGGCCGTGGTTGGCGGAATTTATATGAAAAATACCGTCCATGATCCGCAGCTCGTCCTTGGATATGACGGCATTGTTGAACGCTGCGTCAACAGTCAGGGAGCCGCCTCCCGTGATGGTCAGATCGTCCTTGCAGAACAGGGTTCCGTTCGGCTCCTCTTCCTCCTTGTCGCGGTATATCTGGTTCGGATTGTCGCTCAGCCGGTTTTCCGTGCCGCCCTCCAGAATCAGGATAACCTTGCCGCTTGCCCCATCGACCGGCGCGGACGAGGCGCTCCGGATATCCACGCCCCGGAAAACAAGCCGTACCGTCTCGCTTTTCTTTACATCGACCAGGATCTTTCCGTCAGACAGAGCGCCGTCAAACACATAGGTTCCCTCCTCTGTGATGGAGACCGTACCGTCCTCAGACAGAGTGATCCCCCCGGAATCTCCGCCGCCTTCGTCATCCACCATGCAGCCGCTGTCCGCCAGGTGTACAATCACGGAATCCTTTGGATCCCATTCCGGATTAGAATCCTCTTCCGCAAACTTAAAGCTCCTGCCTCCCACACTCAGCTTTTTCTCTGTCACTGAAATCTCCGGCGCAGGCTCCGCCTCCTGTTTTGTCTCACTCTCCCGGGGCAGCTTCTTTCCGCTCTCAATCCTGCTCCCGGAGCGCTCAGACGATTCGGAAGAGATGGAAACAGAAGAATCCTCCTTCGGTCCTGCTCCGGTTCCGCAGCCCCACAGAGCCAGCGACACCGCCATAACGGCGGCTGTACAGATATTTAAGCGTCTTAGCATCCCTTTTTCTCCTCTCTCAGCTCCGGCCACACCGTGACCAGCATGGTGATGTAACAGGCCATGCCGCCGATAAAATTGGAGATCGGTTCCGCCATAAAGATTCCCCTGGTTCCAAGTCCGAACAGATGGGGAAGAATCAGAGCCAGAGGCATGACGATGACGATCTTTCGGAAAATGGAAAAGAACACGGCGTTCTTCGATTTGCCCAGGGCCACGAACACGGCCTGCCCCGCAAATTGCAGGGACATGAAGAAAAAGCCGAAATAATATACCTGCATGGCCGGGATTCCCGCCTGTATCACATCCGCCTCTCCATTGAAGATCCGGATGAAAAATTCAGGAAACGTATGTACAAAAAACCACATGACCGTAGTGTAAAGGATGCTGCATACAGACATAAAAACAATGGACTTTTTCACGCGCCCATATTTGCCCGCCCCATAGTTGTAGCCGATGACCGGCTGAGAGCCCTGGGTCAGGCCGTTGACGGGCATGGAAATGATCTCACGGACCGAATTGATGATCGTCATCACTCCCACGTAGAGGTCGCCGCCAAACTGCTGAAGGGTGGCGTTGTATACCACCTGGGAAACGCTGTTGGTGATGGACATGGCAAAACCGCTCATGCCCAGAGCCACGATCTTCATTACCCGCTTTCCGTTCAGCCGGAAGGCGGAAACCCTAAGCTTTAAGATAGCCTGATTTCCCGTCAGGAACCGCACGATCCAGACAGCGGACAAAAACTGGGAAATCACCGTGGCAAGGGCCGCCCCCTGCACTCCCATATTGAAAAGAAAGATAAAAACGGGATCCAGGATAATATTGGAGACCGCGCCCAGAAGAACAGTCAGCATTCCGATCTTTCCGAAGCCCTGGGAATTGATAAAGGCGTTCATGCCCAGGCCGATCATCACAAACAGATTCCCCAGCAGATATATGGTGACGTACCGGTCGGCAAAGGGATAAGTGCTGTCGCTGGCTCCGAACAGATAGAGCACCGGTCTGCGGAAGGCCAGCCCGGCCGCCGTCAGGATCACCCCGGTTATGACCATAAGGACAAAGGAGTTGCCCATGATCTTTTCCGCCTCCTGGTCATTGCCCCGTCCCCGCTCGATGGAGCACAGAGGCGCGCCGCCCATGCCGAACAGATTGGCAAAGGCCATGACGATGGAGATGATGGGAAGGCAGAGCCCCAGGCCGGTCAAAGACAAGGTGGCGTTTTCCGGGATCCTGCCGATATAGATCCGGTCTACAATATTGTACAAAACGTTGATCAGCTGAGCCAGGGTCATGGGGACTGCCAGGCTCAGAATATTTTTTATGATACTTCCCTGGGAGAAATCATTTTTTCTCTCGTTCATCATACAGGACTTCTTTCATTTTCAATTATTTCCCATCAGTCGATTGTATCAGATTCCGACGGGATTGTCCAGAGAAGAGATGGCTGTATTTGCGGTTTGCGTTTCAAAAAAAGAAGCCGAACGTCTGTGAAAGCGTTCCGCCTCTTTTTCATGCCATGTTCAAACTGCCGTCTCCGCCGGTTCCAGATTTCCGATCATATCCTTCAGCTGGTCCACGGACAGATTTCTCTCTTTCATCAGCTTTGTTACTTCATGAATCCTCTCCTGCTCGATCTCATCGAGAAGATTCTGCTTCTTCTCCTCCAGCCCGGCCAGCGCGTCCGTGTACTGGGCTATGGTCTCGGTAACCTTCAAAAGCTCATCTTCCAGCTTCTCTTTTTTTGTTCGTCTATGCCTGCGTTCCATAAAACTCCTCCTTGTCCATATATTGACATTATATGCAGGAGGGAGAAGTTCTATACATGATTTATGCCTTTTGGGGCAGCGAATTTCCTTCAGCCGTTGTAAACCGCAGGATTGACGCAGAGGCCGCCTATCACGTCAGGCCCCGCTCCTCCATCAGCATGCCGATTCCTCTTTCCAGGCGGTTCAGTCCTTCTTCCAGGATCTCCCGGCTGGTCGCGAAACAGATGCGGATATGTCCCTCAGAGCCCTGCCCGAAGAATTTCTCGCCGCCGGAAACCACGGCAAGCTGAACGCGTTCCTTCATATAGTCGGTAAATGCCTCCGCGGTCATCCCGAAACCGCTGATATCCACATAGAGCAGATAGGTAGCGTGGGGACGGTATGCCTTAAGGAGAGGCATCCTGTTCAGCCGTTCCACAGCGTAATCCCGGTTTTTCTTCAGATGGACCAGAAATTCATCTACCCAGTAATAACAATGGTCCATGCAGGCCTTTCCGGCAATCTGGGAAATGGACGCGATTCCGCCTGCCGTGCTTAAAACATCGGAGCTTTCCACGATCCGCCGGAACAATTCCCCGCTGGTGGTATAGACGCATCCGGCCCGAAGCCCCGCGATCCCGAAGCTTTTGGAGAAACCGAACACCGACATCACCCGGCCGCAGCGGTCATTGCCCAGAGAATAGATGCTGCGGAAAGGCTCTTCCGGAAACACGATGTCGGACCATATCTCGTCATTCATAATATACAGGTCATGCTTCTCACAGAGAGACATGATCCGTTCCAGATCCTCCGGCCGGTACAGAACGCCGTAAGGATTGTGGGGATTGCACAGGCCGATCATGCGGGTCCTGGGGGTGATACAGCTTTCCAGTTCCGACAGATCGATGTAACCGTTCTTTAGATGCGCCGGAAACAGCACTACGGTGCCTCCCGCGGAAAGACAGGATTCCCGGAAGAGGTAGTCCACCGGGTCGAACACGATCATCTCATCACCCGGCTTCAGAACGGCTTTCGCGATAATATACATGCCTCTGGCCGCGCTGTCAATGGGAAGGATCAGCTTCGGGTCGATCTGCTCGCCCTTGCGCTCCCGCAGCCGTGCTGCGATGCTTTCCGAAAATTCCGGGTATCCCAGCTTGGGAGTATAGGAAAAATATCCGTCCCGCACATATTCCATCATGGCCTGCTGAATCTCCGGCGCCGCCGGATAATCAGGGTCCGCGGCCGTAAGAGGGATGGTGCCCTCCGGCACCTCCGCCCAGCGGTAGTTAAATGCCCGCTTTTTCAGCACATCAAGCTTTACGTTGGAACCGTCAAATAATGCCATATCCTGCTCCCCTTCCAGATAAGCCAGCGACACATTCCCGCTGTCTCATAAGTTTTTTATTTTTTGAAATCTTTAAAATCTCTGCGCCGCCGGCTTTGCGAAAAAGAAAAAGCCCGCGGCATACGGACTTTTATAGCAGAGCGGACGCACCAAAATCCGAACTCCTTCGGAGGCGTCCGCGCAGGAGATAAGGAATCCTCCCGGCTTCGCCGGGGCCCTCCTTACCTCAAATAGTGGAGCTGACGGGATTTGAACCCGTGTCCAAAAATCAATTCCCTGTTCTTCTACTATCATAGCCGCTTCTTTGACATTCCCTCTGCCGGCCGGAAAACGGCATCCTGCCGGTTTTGGTAGCTTCATCATACGCCCGCGGGCTCAAAGCTTTGCCCGTGTCGTTTCTCACATAGTCGACGCCAGTTGCTTAACGTGTGAGTGCGCTAAGGCTGACGGCCGCAATTAAGCGGCTAATGCTAAATTATCTTCAGCGTTTATATTTAGGTTTGCCATTTGACGCATA
>CANQSK010000072.1 GCA_947626475.1 uncultured Lachnospiraceae bacterium | reverse complement strand
AGAGTCTGATAGGAGGTACGAAAAGTGGCAGTAGATAGAGTTCCTGTTCTTAAAAGATGCAGATCCCTTGGTTTGGACCCGATTTATTTAGGAATAGACAAAAAATCAACCAGAGAGTTAAAGAGAGCCAACCGCAAGATGAGTGAGTACGGCCTTCAGCTTCGCGAGAAGCAGAAAGCCAAATTCATCTACGGCGTGCTGGAGAAGCCTTTCCGCAATTACTATGCGAAGGCAGAGCGTATGGAAGGTCAGGCAGGTGAGAACCTGATGATCCTTCTGGAGAGAAGACTGGACAGCGTTATCTTCCGTATGGGATTAGCCCGCACCAGAAGAGAGGCCCGTCAGATCGTGGATCACAAGCAGCTGCTGGTGAACGGCAAGAGCGTGAACATTCCCTCTTACCTGATCAAGGCAGGCGACGTGATCGAAGTGAAAGAAAAGTGCAAATCCTCCCAGAGATACAAAGATATTCTGGAAGTAACCGGCGGCCGGCTGATTCCCGCTTGGCTGGATGTGGATCAGGAGAATCTGAAGGGCACTGTTAAGGCGCTGCCCACCAGAGAAGAGATCGACGTTCCGGTGAATGAGATGCTTATCGTCGAGTTGTACTCCAAATAACCCGTAGGGCGAACCCAAAAAGGAGGGGCAAGAGTGTTCGAGTTTGAGAAACCAAACATCGAGATCGCTGAGATCTCTGAAGACAGGAGATATGGCAGGTTTGTAGTGGAACCTCTTGAGAGAGGCTACGGCACCACACTGGGCAATTCCCTGAGAAGAATCATGCTTTCATCCTTGCCGGGTGCTGCAGTGAGTCAGATAAAAATCGACGGCGTTTTGCATGAGTTCAGTTCCATCCCCGGAGTGAAGGAAGATGTGACTGAGATTGTCATGAATGTCAAGAGCCTGGCGATCAAGAACAACAGCGAGAGCAGCGATGTTGTGACCGCGCATATCGAGTATGAGGGCGCGGGTACCATTACCGGGGCAGATATTCAGGCAGATCCGGATATTGAGATACTGAATCCGGACCAGGTCATTGCAACCTTGAGCGGCGGCACGGACAGCAAGTTTTATATGGAGCTTACCATTACCAAAGGGCGTGGTTATGTCAGCGCTGACAAGAACAAGAAAGAGGATCTTCCGATCGGGACCATCGCGGTGGATTCCATCTACACTCCCGTAGAGCGGGTCAACATGACGGTTGAGAATACCCGCGTGGGTCAGATGACGGACTATGACAAGCTGACTCTGGATGTCTGGACCAACGGAACTCTGGCGCCTGACGAGGCGGTCAGCCTGGCTGCCAAGGTGCTGAGCGAGCATTTGAATCTGTTTATTGATCTGTCTGAGAACGCCAGAACGGCTGAGGTTATGGTGGAGAAGGAAGACAACGAGAAAGAGAAGGTTCTGGAGATGAATATCGACGAGCTTGAACTTTCCGTCCGTTCTTACAACTGCCTGAAGAGGGCCGGCATCAACACAGTGGAAGAGCTGTGCAATAAGACGTCCGAGGACATGATGAAGGTCCGCAACCTGGGGCGCAAGTCCCTGGAAGAGGTACTGGCCAAGCTGAAAGAACTGGGGCTGCAGCTTAGCCCCGGAGATGAATAAGTCCATCCCTCATAAGTCCGATGAAGCAGAGGGCCGGCAGAACAATTATCAGGATGACGCGGCGTCAGTAAGACCGAAGGGCATGATGCTGCTCTCCAGGAATCATATGGAGGAAGAAAGATATGGCAGGATATCGCAAGCTGGGAAAAACTTCCAGCCAGAGAAAAGCATTGCTTAGAAACCAGGTGACCGCTCTTCTGTATAACGGCAAGATCATTACCACAGAAGCCAGAGCGAAGGAAGTCCGCAAGATCGCGGAAGGCCTGATCGCCAAGGCGGTCAAAGAGAAAGACAACTTTGAGACTGTCAAGGTGACCGCCAAGGTTCCCCGCAAGGACAAGGACGGCAAGAGAGTCAAGGAAGTGAAGGACGGCAAGAAAGTGACCGTGTACGACGAGGTGGAGAAGGAGATCAAGAAGGATCTGCCCTCCAGACTTCACGCCAGAAGGCAGATGCTGAAGGTGCTCTATCCGGTGACTGAGGTTCCCGCCGCTCCCGCCGGGAGAAAGAGAAACACCAAACAGGCCGACATTGTGGCGAAGATGTTTGATGAGATCGCTCCCAAGTATGTAAACCGCAACGGCGGCTATACCAGGATCGTAAAGATTGGCCAGCGCAAGGGCGACGGCGCCATGATGGTTCTGCTTGAGTTAGTTTAATATGCTGTGAAGAGGGCTCTCTGCCGGTACCGGCAGAGAGCTTTTTGTGTTCATTTCCCGTATGAAAAAAGAAATAATATCTTAAGTTGACGATAGAGCGCCGGATGTTTATAATAAAATTGCAGAGAGGATTTCGTAAATTTGGATTGGGAGGGAAAATAATGAAACCAGGCGTGAAGAAGCTTTTGCTTATGTCATTGACGGCAGGTTTGCTGGCATCCCTTGTTCCGGGAACAGCATTCGGCGCGACGAAAGTGATTTCATCGGTGTCTGTTCGTGTCGGTATGAATCTGGAGGCCGGTGACTATCTGCCCTCCAGTATTGATACCAGTACCTACAACTCCACGGCGACCCAGTCAGACACGGAAGCGTACGTGGCCACCAACAGCACGAAGTATTCCGCCAGAGACGCGGACTGGGTGACAAGCACCAACAAGGTCCTGAACGTCGGAGACAGGCCCAGGATGAAGATTTATCTCTGGGCGGACGATTCCGATTATGGATTCCGCGGAAGCTACAGTTCCAGCAATGTGACGGTGAAGGGCGGAACCCTGGTCAGCGCCAGAAGGAACAGCTACGATGAGCTGGAGCTGGTGGTTGCCCTTAACGGCGTCAAGGGCCAGTACGTAACGCCGGCCAGCGCCGGCTGGAAGAATTCCGGCTACGGCAAGGCCCAGTGGAACCAGGAAAACAGCTGGGACGACGAGTATTCCAGGTCTATTTCTTCCGGCTACTATGATGTTTACCTGTACTGCGGAAAGACGCTTGTAAAGAAGCTGGAGGACTTTCAGGGGACCAGCTACGATTTCTATCCCTACATGACGAAAGCGGGCACTTATTTTTACAGAGTCCGCACCGTACCCCATACGGCGGATCAGAAGCAGTACGGACAGAAGAGCGAATGGCTGGATTCCGACGAGATTTATATTGACGCGCAGCATGTATCCGACGGCAGAGGGCAGACGGACGGGAACGGAATCAGTACCAGCAACGGACAGGTAGGCTGGATTTCTTCCGGCGGAGCCTGGTATTACCGTTATCCCGACGGCTCCTATCTGACCAACGGATGGGCTCAGGTAGGCGGAGTGTGGTATCTGTTTGACACCTCCGGAAAGATGCTGACCGGATGGCAGACCAAGGACGGACTGACCTATTTCCTTCAGGATAACGGCGCCATGTATACCGGCTGGCTGAAGGCCGGAGAGATGTGGTACTATATGAACCAGATGGGAGACGACGGCGTGGAGGGCGCCATGCGGAAGGGCTGGCTGACCAGGGACAACAGGGTCTACTACCTGAAGAGCGACGGCTCCATGGCGGAAGGCTGGAGTCAGGTGGACGGAAATATGTATTATTTTTATCCTGGTTACGGATACCGGGCTACCAATACTTATATTGACGGCTTCTGGGTTGATGCCGACGGTATCTGGAGAAAGCAATAGGCAGATTTAAGGAGATGATACATTTTCATGGAGAGAAAGAGAATCGGACCGATGCTTTTGCTGGCGTTTCTTTTGCTTCTGCTGTTCGCAGGCACCGCTGCCGCGGCGGAGCCGCTGGGAGAGACGGAGCGGGCCTACTGGGGAGAGGGAACCGGGCAGGCCGCCTGGGACGCGGTGAAGAACGCCAGAAAATATGAGGTTCGGCTTTATGAGAATGACAGGCATATCCAGACTGTGACCGTCACTGCCCACCAGGCGGATCTGTCCGCCTATATGTCCGACGGCAATCGTTATACCTTTGAGGTACGGGCAGTTCCCAACGGAAACCAGGAGAAGAAGTACAGTCCCGGAGAATGGGTGTACTGCTATGATGAGCTGGAAGCCTCCGGCATCGGTTATACGGAGGGAAGATTCCGGGTCTATCTGGACGGAAAGAAGTATCAGCTGGAGTCCGGTGAGTATGTGACGAATCAGTGGTGCCTGATCCGGGGGCAGTGGTATTATTTTAACGCCGGCGGCTATATGCAGACCGGGTGGCAGCTGATCGACAATAAGTATTATTATCTTGGAGAGGACGGAGTCATGCGGACCGGATGGCAGGAGCTGGACGGCGCCTGGTACTATCTGCAGGCGGACGGCTCCATGTATACCGGCTGGCTGCAGACGGCCCCTGACAGGTGGTATTATCTGGGTTCGGACGGCAGGATGCTTAAGGATACGGTTGTGGACGGTTTCCGGCTGGATGCTTCCGGCCTGAGGATTTCCTGAATCAGTTTTGAAGGTGAAAAAGGGATGGAGCCAAAGAAATGGCTGTGTCCCTTTTTTGTCTTGACTAATAAGGTAATTTCATCTAAAATTGAAAAGCGTATGAACAGGAAAAGTAAAAGGCGGAGGTTGTATGGGAATTATTAAGGCCAGCCGGCTGATTTTTGATTATATCCGCAGAGATGAGAATGAGAATATAGAGGAAGTGGACCGGGCTATCGACGATCTGAGTGTAGATGTGGAGAAGGGCAGCTTTGTGGCGATCCTTGGTCATAACGGCTCCGGCAAATCGACTCTGGCCAAACAGATCAACGGGATTCTGGTTCCCACGGAGGGAACGGTCTGGGTCTGTGGGATGGATACCTCCGATGAAAACCAGATCTGGGAGATCCGCAGAAGAACCGGCATGGTGTTTCAGAATCCGGACAATCAGATCATCGCCAATGTGGTGGAGGAGGACGTCGGGTTCGGCCCGGAGAACATCGGAGTGCCTACGGAGGATATCTGGACCCGTGTAAACGAGAGCCTTGAGGCGGTGGGGATGACCGCCTATCGTTATAAATCGCCGAACAAGCTGTCCGGCGGTCAGAAGCAGAGAGTGGCCATAGCGGGCGTCATGGCCATGCGGCCGGAATGCATCGTGCTGGACGAACCTACGGCCATGCTGGATCCAAACGGGCGTAGGGAAGTGATAAAGACGGTCCGTCAGCTGAACCGGCAGGAAGGGATTACGGTGCTTCTGATCACCCATTATATGGAAGAGGTTGTCCACGCGGACAGGGTGATCGTGATGGATGACGGGAAGATTGTTATGGACGGAACGCCCCGGGAGATCTTTTCCAGGGTGGAAGAGCTGAAGGCCTGCCGGCTGGATGTGCCCCAGGTGACGGAGCTGGCTTATGAGCTTCGGAAGGCCGGTCTGGACCTTCCGGAGGGAATTTTGTCCCAGGAAGAGCTTCTGGAGCATCTGGTGCCGCTTTTGAAGGGCGGACGAGGCTGAGACGAAGCTTTCCGGGACGCAGGGAGAATACGATGGCGATTAGAGCAGAACATTTGACTTATATTTATAATCCGGGAACGGCACTGGAGCAGAAGGCCCTGGACGCCGTGAGCTTTGAGATCCCGGACGGCCAGTTTGTCGGGCTGATAGGGCATACCGGTTCCGGCAAATCCACACTGATCCAGCATCTGAACGGTCTGGTGAAGCCAACCAGCGGAGTTATTTATTATAATGAAGAAGATATCCACGGCGAGGGATACAGCCTGAGGCAGCTGCGGGGCAGGGTGGGACTGGTGTTTCAGTACCCGGAACACCAGCTGTTTGAGGTGGATGTGCTGTCCGACGTATGTTACGGGCCGAGAAATCTGGGCCTTTCTCAGGAAGAGGTTATGGAGAGGGCCAAAGAAGCGCTGTTGGCAGTGGGGATGAAGGAGAAGTACTGGGAACAGTCCCCCTTTGAACTGTCCGGCGGTCAGAAACGGCGTGTGGCCATTGCGGGAGTGCTGGCCATGAAGCCGGAGGTGCTGATTCTGGATGAGCCCACGGCGGGACTGGACCCCCGAGGCAGGGACGAGATATTGGATGAGGTCTGGAAGCTGCATCGGGAGAAGGGACTTACGGTTATTCTGGTGTCCCACAGTATGGAGGACATGGCCAGGTACGCGGACCGTTTGATCGTGATGAACCATGGGCGGAAGGCCTTCGACGGGCCTCCCAAGGAGGTATTTGAGCATTACAGGGAGCTGGAGGCCATGGGCCTGGCGGCCCCCCAGGTGACTTATATCGCCAACCGGCTCAGGGAGCAGGGAATTGAGATCGGAAATGATATTACCACGGTAGAAGAAGCCCGCGACGCGATTCTGAGGCTGGCGGGAAAACAGCTTTCTCCTGAGGGAGCGGCTGATCAATGAGATTCCGTGTTTGAGAAAGGAACGGCATGATAAGAGAGATTACGATAGGACAATATTATCCGGTGGATTCGGTTCTGCACCGGATGGACCCCAGGACCAAGCTGTTTGGGACTATGGTTTTTATTATCTCCCTGTTTCTGGCGGATAATATCTGGGGATACCTGATTGCCACGCTGTTTCTGGCCGTAGCGATCCGAACTTCCAGGGTGCCGTTCAGTTTTATGGTGAGGGGCCTTAGGGCGATTTTGTTTCTGCTGCTTATCAGCGTCAGCTTTAACCTGTTTCTGACAGACGGTCAGGAGCTGTTTCGGCTGGGATTTCTGAAGGTTACCAGGGAAGGCCTGCGAATGGCAGGATTTATGGCTGTGAGGCTGATCTATCTGGTAGTCGGTTCTTCCATTATGACTCTTACGACTACGCCGAACCAGCTGACGGACGGACTGGAAAAAAGCCTAGGCTTTCTGAAAAGAGTGGGGGTTCCCATCCATGAGATCTCCATGATGATGTCCATCGCGCTGCGGTTCATTCCCATACTGGTGGAAGAGACCGATAAGATCATGAAGGCGCAGATGGCGAGGGGGGCGGATTTTGAGAGCGGAAATCTGATTCAGAGGGCCCGGAGTATGGTGCCGATTCTGGTGCCCCTGTTTATATCCGCCTTCCGGCGGGCGACGGATCTGGCTATGGCCATGGAAGCCCGCTGCTATCACGGCGGCGAGGGGCGGACGAAGATGAAGCCTCTCCGGTATGCGGTGAGAGATTATACGGCCTATCTGATCTACGGGGCGTATCTGTGCCTGATTGCGGCGACCAAAGTGGCGATATAGAGGAAAGCTGAAACGGAGCGGGAGAAGATTGAAGCGGATCAAACTTGTTCTGGCCTATGACGGGACCAATTACTGCGGATGGCAGTATCAGAATAACGGAGTGACGATTGAGGAAGTGCTGAATCAGGCTCTGTGCGGGCTTCTGGGTGAGAAGATTGCCGTGACCGGCGCCAGCCGGACCGACGCCGGCGTTCACGCCCTGCAGAATGTGGCGGTGTTCGATACGGACAACCGGATGGCCCCCGACAAGATCTGCTTGGCGCTGAACCAGAGACTGCCGGAGGATATCCGGGTCCTCAGTTCGGAGGAGGTGTCCCCGGACTGGCATCCACGGAAGCAGAACTGTGTTAAGACCTATGAATACCGGATCCTGAACCGAAAGATCAATATGCCCACCTTAAGGCTGTACTCTTATTTCTGTTATTTCCATCTTGATCCGGATAAGATGAGGCAGGCGGCGGCTTATCTGGTGGGAGAGCATGATTTCAGAAGCTTCTGCAGCCCGCGGGGGCAGGCGGAGGAGACGGTGAGGACGATTTACAGCCTGGACGTGGAAAAAGAGGGAGATATGATCACGCTCCGCGTCAGCGGCAGCGGCTTCCTCTATAATATGGTCCGCATCATCGCCGGAACGCTTATGAAGGTGGGGATGGGAATCTATCCGCCGGAGCATATGGAGGAGATACTGGCTGCCAGGGACCGCAAAGCGGCGGGACCGACGGCTCCTGCCAAGGGGCTTACTCTCGTCAGCCTGGAATACGAGAAGGAACTGCGAAAGCAGTTAAGCGGTGAGAACCAGGACTGGTCCTACCTGCTGGATCAAAAGGAAATTCCGGAAAACGGAAAGGCCTATCTCACCATCCACCGGTGCAGGGAGCAGGACTTTGACAGGCTGCTTCTGCGGGTTACCCACCAGGCGGCGCGCAACGGCGCGGAGGAGATCTATGTGTATGACGAGGAGGCGGAGGGCCGGATCCGGGAAGGCAGCCCCTACGGCCATTATGTGTTCTGGAAGGTGACGGAGGGGAAGCGCCGGGGCTGGTATATGGCCCGGGCGGACTGGCCGGGACGAAAGAATCGGGATTTCCCGCAGGGGACGCTTGAAGAATCGTGAATTTAATAGTATAATTACTTTAATTTCAATTTCAATAAGGGGGAATCGATTATGGTGAACTGGAAAAACTTAGATACGCTTGCTTCCTACGAAGAGCTTTTAAAGACAAAAAAAGTCAGTCTTCCCGAAGTGATGTCGGGGGAGAGCGGCGCGGAGCGCGTCAGAAAGTACAGTGTTCCCATGGCGGAAGGCTTCGTTTACAATTATGCCGCGAAGCAGGTGGACGATGAGATCCTGGCCGTGCTTGCCAAACTGGCCGAAGAGGCTCAGCTTGTGGATAAATACCAGGTTCTTTACAATGGCGCGGTCGTAAATACCGGCGAGAAGCGTCTGGTGCTCCATCACCTGACCCGCGGGCAGCTGGGCGAGACTGTGCAGGCGGACGGCGTTGACAAACGCGCCTTCTACGTGGAGCAGCAGAAGAAGATTGCCGAGTTTGCCGACAAAGTGCATGAGGGAAAGATTGCCAACGGAGCCGGTGAGAAATTTACGACGGTCGTGCAGATCGGCATCGGCGGAAGCGACCTGGGTCCCCGGGCGATTTATCTGGCCCTTGAAAACTGGGCGAAGAAGCAGAATACCCTTAAGATGCAGGCCAGATTCATCAGCAATGTGGATCCGGACGACGCGGCGGCAGTGCTGGATTCCATTGACGTGGCCCATTCCCTTTTCATCCTCGTTTCCAAGTCCGGCACCACGCTGGAGACTCTGACCAACGAGTCTTTCGTGAAGGACGCGCTGAGAAACGCCGGTCTGGACGCTTCCAAGCATATGATCGCTGTTACCAGCGAGACGTCTCCCCTGGCAAAGAGCGACGATTATCTTGCGGCGTTCTTTATGGATGACTACATTGGAGGCCGCTATTCCTCCACCTCCGCAGTAGGCGGCGCTGTACTGTCGCTGGCCTTTGGCCCTGAGGTATTTGCCCGGTTCCTGGAAGGCGCGGCGGAAGAGGACAGGCTGTCTCAGAATAAAAACCTGCTGGAGAACCCCGCGATGCTGGACGCCCTGATCGGCGTCTATGAGCGCAACGTGCTTGGCCATATGTGCACGGCGGTTCTTCCTTATTCCCAGGCTCTCAGCCGCTTCCCGGCGCATCTGCAGCAGCTGGATATGGAGTCCAACGGCAAGAGCGTCAACCGCTTCGGCGAGCCGGTTCATTATCAGACCGGTCCGGTTATCTTTGGCGAACCGGGAACTAACGGGCAGCATTCTTTCTATCAGCTGCTCCATCAGGGCACGGATATTGTGCCTCTTCAGTTTATCGGCTTTAAGAACAGCCAGATGGACACCGATGTCGTGATTCAGGGAAGCACGAGCCAGAAGAAGCTGTGCGCCAACGTGGCGGCTCAGATCGTGGCCTTTGCCTGCGGCAAGCCGGATGAGAACTGCAACAAGAACTTTGAGGGCGGGCGTCCGTCCAGCATTATCATCGGCGAACAGGTAAATCCCGGTTCCGTGGGCGCGCTCCTGGCTCATTTTGAGAATAAGGTTATGTTCCAGGGATTTGTGTGGAATGTGAACAGTTTCGACCAGGAGGGAGTGCAGCTGGGCAAGGTGCTGGCCAAACGTGTGCTTGCCCATGAAACAGACGGCGCCCTGAAGGAATTCAGCGGCCTGTTCCAGATCTGAACACCTGGATGCAGCCCTTGATTTTGCTTGATTTTTGTGGAAAAAAGAGGTTGACACACCCGGCTTAGTGTTATATAATGTATAAACGTGACGTTTGACGAAAATGCTTTAACCAAAGCCCCGGAGATGGCATTTTGCGTATAGATGTTAGTGAAAGTAATGATTTGAAGGGATATGACAGGAGGTCAACCAATGAAGAGTTTTATGGCTAGTCCAGCGACGATTGACAGAAAATGGTATGTAGTTGATGCTACCGGATATACATTAGGACGTTTGGCTTCAGAAGTTGCAAGTGTGCTGAGAGGAAAGAACAAACCTATCTTCACGCCTCACATGGACTGCGGCGATTATGTGATCATTGTGAACGCGGCCAAGGTGAAAGTGACCGGAAGGAAGCTGGATCAGAAGGTTTACTATCATCACTCCGATTATGTAGGCGGCATGAAAGAGACCACCCTGCGCGAGATGATGGCGAAGAAGCCGGAGCGGGTGGTTGAGCTGGCAGTCAAGGGAATGCTCCCCAAGGGCTCCTTAGGACATGACATGTATAGAAAGCTCCACGTTTATGCGGGACCTGACCATGAGCAGGCAGCGCAGAAACCGGAAGTTCTGAAGTTTTAAGGTCTGAAAGGAGGAAGAGGACATGGCTACTACAAGATATTACGGAACAGGCAGAAGGAAAAAATCCATCGCGAGAGTATATTTGATGCCCGGCACTGGCAAGATCACCATCAATAAAAGAGATATCGACGAGTATCTGGGCCTTGAGACCCTGAAGCTGGTCGTTCGTCAGCCGCTGGTAGCTACGGATAATGTTGATAAGTTCGACGTTCTGGTGAATGTTCGCGGCGGCGGTTTCACCGGCCAGGCCGGCGCAATCCGTCACGGAATCGCCCGCGCGCTGCTTCAGGCGGATGCGGAGTACCGCCCGATCCTGAAGAAGGCCGGCTACCTGACCAGAGATCCGAGAATGAAGGAGAGAAAGAAGTACGGACTTAAGGCAGCACGTAGAGCTCCCCAGTTTTCAAAGAGATAAGGGTTATTGCGAATTGCAGTGCATAAAAAGAACTCTAGAGTTTACTCGAGGAGTTCTTTTTATGCACTGTAATTTATTAAGAAGAAATCATTTTTTCAATTATATCCAGGCAATGCTGAAAGCGCTTCATGAAGAATATGCTAAAGCACAGAAAATGATGGAGATTCGGGTATGATAGTATATCATGGCAGTAATATGATTGTGGATCAGCCAAGGCTGGTTCATCAGAACAGAACGCTGGACTTTGGATATGGATTCTATACGACAACCAACCAGAACCAGGCAGTTAACTTTGCCGGCAAAGTGACAGATCGGAGAGAAAGTGGTTCTCCCTGTGTCAGTATGTATGACGTGCCGGAATTAGACGAACTGAAAAGCAAATATAAGGTTCTGATATTTTCGGAGCCTGATGGGGAATGGCTGGATTTTGTATTCGCCAACCGAAACGGAAGTTACAACGGAGTGTATTACGATATTGTCTTTGGCCCTGTTGCGAATGATGCAATTTATCGGACATTTGTTGCCTATGAAGAAGGTATTTTAACCAGGGACGAAACGATTGCCAGGCTTAAGGTAAAAAAACTGTTTGATCAAATGACTTTTACCACGGAGTTGGCTTTGAAAGAGCTTAAGTACATTGGACAATTTGATGCAGGGAGGAATCAGAATGGGTGAAACGAGTATCAAAGCAATGCTGGAGTTTATCATTCCTCGTCTGATTCGGATGCTGATGGAAAAGCAGTCACTGACAGAAAAGGAAGCTCTGACACAACTGTATAGTTCCGAATTGTACCGGCAATTAGAACGAGAAGAAACGAAGCTCTGGCATTTGAGTGTTCCCACATTATACGATTTGTGGATGGAAGAAAAGGAAACCGGCCATATCACTTATCCAGAGGAGGCTTAAAACAATGGAAGAGAAAACCAATTTCATTGTATATTGTATTGAGGAATATAAAAATGCGAAAGGAATGAATGGGAAAAGCGTAATTGACCTGTTCAACCGCTATTGTGTGATTGATTATATCTGCGATTATTATGAAGCATTGCATACTACCGGCAGACAGTATATCGTGGATGACATCAGTATGTATATTGAAACACGGCAATTTTCGATGGTTTAGGATTTTTCTTGGGATATGATTAAATTGTTTTTAACATCTAAAAGAGTGCATTTTCTACATCGGTCCGGCGGCTATGTATCGTGTACTCGGAAGGTGCTCCCCAGTTTTCAAAGAGATAAGCAGCTGCCTGTGAATTAAGATGTAAATACAAATCTCCGGATGACAGCCTGAACAATAGGACTTTTGCAGGCTAAGAACATAATATCTCGACGAACGCCTCCTCTTGTGGTATACTTACAAAAGTATGCAGTCACGAGAGGAGGTATCTTTGTGGGCGGACAGGAAGAAGGGAAGAAGCCGAAGAAACGCATTTGTATCGGCATCCTTGCCCATGTTGATGCCGGAAAAACCACATTATCAGAGGGAATCCTTTATCAGACAGGAACGATACGCCGCCTGGGCCGGGTGGATAACCGCGACGCGTTTCTGGACACCTATGAACTGGAACGGGCCAGAGGGATTACCATTTTCTCCAAACAGGCGGTGTTTGAGCTGGGAGATACTCAGGTAACGCTTTTGGATACGCCGGGCCATGTAGATTTCTCAGCGGAGATGGAGAGGACGCTTCAGGTGCTGGACTATGCGGTGCTGGTGGTCAGCGGAGCGGACGGCGTCCAGGGACATACGGAGACCCTGTGGCGGCTGCTGAGACGGTACGGAGTCCCCACATTTTTGTTTGTGAATAAGATGGACCAGAACGGTACGGATTGGAGACGGCTTCTTGAGAATCTGCGGAAACGTCTCGATGAAAACTGCGTGCCTTTTCTTGGTCTGGAGGCAGCGGGCGGACGCATTGGCGCCTCTGAAAATGTTAATAAGCAGGGAAAAGATACAGTGCTGGCGGAGATTGCCGCCTGCGGCAGTGAATTTATGGAAGAGCTGGCCATGTGCGGCGAGCAGCTGATGGAAGACTACCTGGAAAACGGCACTCTGGACTGCCGGATGCTCTGCCGCATGATTGCCGAACGGAAAATTTTCCCCTGTTATTTCGGTTCTGCTCTGAGGCTGTGGGGGGTGGAAGAGCTTCTGGACGGAATCCGGATCTTCGGACAAGGGGCGGAGGATACGCTGTCGGCCGGAAAGCCCTTTGGCGCCAGGGTGTTTAAGATCTCCAGAGACGACCAGGGCAACCGGCTGACCCATTTGAAGGTCACATCCGGCTGTCTGAAAGTGAAGGACGCGGTTCTGACCGGAAGCGAGGAAGAAAAGGTCAACCAGATCCGCGTATATTCCGGCGCCAAATATGAGGCGGCAGCCCAGGCAGAGCCAGGGATGATCTGTGAGGTGACGGGACTATTGTCCACCTGGGCGGGGCAGGGTCTCGGAGTGGAATCTCAGTCAGAAATGCCGGTTCTGGAGCCGGTTCTTACTTACCAGGTAATTTTGCCGCCGGGCAGCGATGTTCATGGGACGCTGATGAAGCTGCGGCAGCTGGAAGAGGAGGAGCCTATGCTCCGCATCGCCTGGAGGGAAGATATAGGAGAGATTCAGGCCCAGGTCATGGGAGAAGTGCAGATTGAGATTCTGAGAACATTGATTCAGGAGCGGTTTGGCATTGAAGTTAAATTCGGAGCGGGCCGCATTGTATATAAGGAAACGATTCTGGAACCGGTGGAGGGCGTAGGGCATTTTGAGCCGCTGCGACATTACGCTGAGGTCCATCTTTTGATGGAACCGGCGGAGCCGGGAAGCGGCCTGACCTTTTCCAGCGCCTGCAGCAGTGACGTGCTAGATGTCAACTGGCAGCGTCTGATCCTGACGCATCTTGAGGAAAAGCGTCACTTGGGAGTGCTGACCGGCTCTGAGATCACGGACATGAAGATTACGCTGATTGCGGGCCGGGCCCACCTGAAGCACACGGAAGGCGGAGATTTTCGCCAGGCTACCTACCGGGCGGTACGCCAGGGGCTTCGGGAGGCCGGACATTTTGGGAAATGCCGCCTGCTGGAGCCGGTTTACCGGTTCCGGCTGGAGGTTCCCGCAGAGTCAACCGGACGCGCGCTGGCAGATCTGGAGCGTATGCATGGAACCTTTGACGCGCCGGTTCTGGAGGGAGATATGACTGTCATCATGGGCAAGGCCCCTGCCGCGTCCATGGTCAATTATCAGGCGGAGGTAACCGCGTACACCAAAGGGCGGGGCCGGCTCAGCTGCAGTCTGAAGGGCTATGAGCCCTGTCACAATGAGACTGAGGTGCTGGAAACCTGCGGGTATGATCCGGATTTCGATGTGGACAATCCCTGCGATTCCGTATTCTGTTCTCACGGCGCCGGTTATCTGGTACCGTGGAATCTGGTAAAAGACTACATGCACGTGGGAAGTCCCCTGCAGCTGGCTATCCGCCGCGCCCGTCCGGTGACGATCGGTTCGGATATTCCGGGAACTGAGCGGGGGCCGGAAACCGGTCGGAGTTTAGAAGTTGACCAAAGGCCGGAATCCGTCAGCTCAGGAAAGGGTTCAGCCGGTACCTCCTGGGGCGCGGAGGACAAAGAGCTGGAGGCAATATTTACCCGTACTTACGGGGAAAGGAAAGAAAGAAAAAATTATGAAACCGGAGCCAGACGGGTGACCTACACTCCGGAACGGCCGGTGAAAAAGAAGGAAGATTCTCCGGTGGAAGAATATCTTCTGGTTGACGGATATAATATTATCTATGCCTGGGAGGAATTGAGAGAGCTGGCGGAGTCCACCATTGACGGCGCGCGCCACAGACTGATGGATATCATGTGCAATTATCAGGGCTATACAGGCTGTATTCTGATTCTTGTATTTGACGCCTATAAAGTGGAAGGAAACCTGGGACAGGCGATTAAATATCATAATATCCATGTGGTCTACACGAAAGAGGCGGAAACGGCAGACCAGTATATTGAAAAATTAGCCCATCAGATGGGGCGGAGCCACAATGTTACGGTGGCCACCTCCGACGGCCTGGAGCAGCTGATCATCCGCGGTCAGGGCTGCCGCCTGCTGTCCGCGCAGGATCTGCGGGAAATGGTAGAGTATGTCAATCATCAGATCAGGACGGAACATCTGCAGAAGTTTCCGGTTCGCAGCGGAAATTATCTGCTGAATCACGCGGAGGACGATCTGAGGGAATATCTGGAAGAAATGAGATTGGGAAAGGAAGGGGATTATCATGGCGGAAAAGCTGACAAAAAGTGATGTTGAAAAGATTAAGGAAGAAATCCGCTATCGAACGCTGGTGGTCCGCAAGGAGGCGCTGGAGGCTCTGAAGGAAGCCAGAGCTCAGGGAGATTTGAGCGAGAATTTTGAATATTACGCCGCCAAACGGGACAAGAATCAGAATGAGAGCCGTATTCGCTATCTGGAGAGAATGCTGAAAACGGCCCAGGTTGTTTCCACCGATTCCGCGGATGATGAGGTAGGCCTGAATAACACGGTGGAATTGTATGTGGAGGATGAAGATGTTATTGAGACCTACCGGCTTGTCACAGCCATCCGCAGCAATTCTCTTGAGAACCTGATCAGTCCGGAATCGCCTCTCGGCAAGGCTATTTTCAGGCACAAGGTGGGAGACCGGGTCTATGTGAAAGTAAATGACGATTTCGGATATTATGTAGTAATCCGCTCCATCTCCAACACGACGGACGAGAGCGGAGATAAGATACGAAGCTACTAAAAATAAAAAGAGATAAACAGGACTGCGGCATAAGAAGAAGGGTATAATTTGCTGTAGTCCTGTTTTATTTTGGCTGTTTTTATGATATAATCAAAAATATCCGGATTATATAAGAAATAAGCCGCCTGCGAAAACACTCTTCAATCTGCAAATAAAGTCCTGGTTTTCCCCCGAAGTTACGATAATTTCCATTATAGGAAGTATAATGGAACTCGTAATGCAGACACGGGCCTCTGTAAGGAAGGCCTGAAAAAAGG
>CANQSK010000071.1 GCA_947626475.1 uncultured Lachnospiraceae bacterium | reverse complement strand
CTGAAATAAGTCTACTCCATCGGTTTTCTTTATTCAAGCTGACCTCTGAACAGTAACTTCACGACTCTCACGCGCAGAACGCCGTCAATGCTTCTCAGCTTCGCAAGAGTGGCGTCGTCTACTGGGCTCTCCAGATCCAGCAGCGTGTAGGCGTATTTATCCCGGCTCTTATTGGTCATGTCGGAAATGTTCACGCCGCCGGCCGCTACCGTGCCGGTCACCTGACCGATCATGTTGGGGATATTCAGGTGATGCACCGCCAGTCTCCCGGCCACTTTGCAGACGCCCATATCGCAGGCCGGATAGTTGACCGAATTGCGGATGTTGCCGTTCTCCAGGTAGTCCATGATCTCCTCCACAGCCATCTTGGCACAGTTGTCCTCGGACTCTTCCGTGGAAGCGCCCAGATGGGGGATCACGATCGCACCCTCCATGTTGGCGGACTTGGCATTGGGGAAGTCGGACACATACTTGCGGACCTTTCCGGACTTCAGGGCTTCCGCCATGGCGTCGTCATCCACCAGCAGGTCTCTGGCAAAGTTCAGAACCACCACGCCGTCCTTCATCTGATTCAGGACATCAGCGTTGATCATCTTTTTGGTGGCATCCATCAGCGGCACATGAATGGTAATGTAGTCGCACTCCTGATAGATCGTGTCCACAGCGGTAATGTGCTTGACTGCGCGGGACAGGCTCCAGGCCGCGTTGACAGAGATAAACGGATCGTATCCATAAACGTCCATTCCCAGGGAAGCGGCCGCGTTGGCCACCTGCGCGCCGATGGCGCCCAGGCCGATCACACCCAGCTTCTTGCCCAGAATCTCGGTGCCGGCAAAGGCCTTCTTGCTCTTCTCCACAGTCTTGTTGATGTTGGCGTCGTCCTTATTGTCCTTACACCACTGGATTCCGCCTACGATATCACGGGAAGCAAGCAGCATCCCCGCAATGACCAGCTCCTTCACGCCGTTGGCGTTGGCGCCGGGCGTATTGAACACCACGATACCTTTATCCGCGCATTTCTCCAGCGGGATATTGTTTACACCGGCTCCGGCCCTGGCAATCGCCAGAAGATTATCGCCCAGTTCCATATCATGCATGGCCGCGCTGCGGACCAGAACGCCGTCAGCCTCAGCCATATTGTCAGTCAGGGCATAATCTTCCGTCAGAAGATTGGTGCCGTACTTGGAAATCGCATTTAAACAATGTATCTTCTTCATCCCTTGTGCGCCTCCTCAAATGCTTTCATAAACTCCACCAGCTTCTCCACGCCCTCAACCGGCATGGCGTTATAGATGCTGGCTCTCATGCCGCCTACGGTTCTGTGGCCTTTCAGGTTCACAAAGCCTGCGGCTGTCGCTTCCTTGATAAACTGAGCGTCCAGATCGGCGTCCCCGGTAACGAAGGGCACGTTCATGATCGAGCGGTCTTCCTTCACCACAGTTCCCTTAAACAGCTTGCTCTGATCCAGGAAATCGTAGAGAATCTTGGCCTTCTTCTCATTGCGCTCCTTCATGACCTCAAGGCCTCCCATGGCCTTCAGCCACTTAAACACCTTGCCGCAGATGTAGATGCCGTAGCAGGGCGGAGTATTGTACAGGGACTTGTTGTCCACATGCGTCTTATACTGGCACATGGTAGGCGTTCCAGGATATACATCTTCCGTAACCAGATCCTCGCGTATGATCACGATCACCACTCCGGCCGGTCCCACATTTTTCTGAACACCGCCGTAGATCACGCCGTACTTGGTCACATCCACCGGCTCAGACAGGAAACAGGAGGACACATCCGCCACCAGGGTCTTGCCCTTGGTGTTGGGAAGGGTCTTATATTTGGTTCCGTAAATAGTGTTGTTTTCGCAGATGTAGACATAGTCCGCATCTTCGTCGATCGGCAGGTCAGAGCAGTCCGGGATATAGCTGAAGGTCTTGTCTTCGCTGGAAGCGATGGCATTGGCCTTGCCGTACTTCTGGGCTTCCTTCCACGCCTTCTTGGCCCACTGGCCCGTGATAATATAATCCGCCACGCCATGCTTCATCAGATTCATGGGAATCATGGCAAACTGAAGATTGGCTCCTCCCTGGAGGAACAGGACTTTATAATTATCGGGGATGTTCATCAGTTCCCGAAGGTCCGCCTCCGCCTCATTGATGATGGTCTCGAATGCCTTGGAGCGATGTGACATCTCCATCACTGACATTCCGGTGCCATTGTAATCCAGCATTTCTGCTGCCGCTTCTTTCAATACTTCCTCCGGCAATACGGCCGGACCTGCTGAGAAATTGTAAACTCTGCTCATGGTCTTCTCTCCCCACTCTCCTCTGATTTGCGCTACCGTTTTGACGTGCAAAATATTTTGGTTGTACAGTGCGCGGGAGCTTGCTCACAAAGCACTGTACAGACAAAATATTTTATAGGGCGGGACGCCCGACATGAGTAATTTGACGACAGTCAAATTACGAATGGCACGTCATGGCCAACAGTCAAATTACGAATGCCACGTCATGGACAACCGCCAAATTACGAATGCCACGTCAAAACAATAACAAATTTATAGTTTTAAATCTGAATCATCAAATGCGTCCGAAATCGGCGCACCTGGCGATACCATTGGAAATACTTTGTCATCGCAGTGGATCTGGCAATCGATCAGCACCGGAATGTTCAGGTCAATAGCCTCCCGCAGCACCGATTTGAACTCCTCCTTCTTCGTTACCCGGTACGCCTTGGCCCCCATGGCCTCAGCCACCTTCGCGAAATCCACATGGTCATTTAACACCGTATGCGAGTACCGTTTGCCGTAGAACAGGGTCTGCCACTGGCGGACCATACCCAGCACATGGTTGTTGATGACGATCTCGATGACCGGAATATTGTAGCGGGTGGCGGTGGCGATCTCGTTCATGTTCATACGGAAACAGCCGTCTCCCGCAATGTTGATAACAATCTTGTCCTTACGCCCCATCTTGGCTCCGATGGCGGCTCCCAGGCCGTAGCCCATGGTTCCCAGTCCGCCGGAGGTCAGCAGGGTATGAGGATTCTTATACTTATAATACTGGGCCGCCCACATCTGATGCTGGCCCACCTCGGTGACGATCAGGGCGTCTCCGCCGGTCACATCATAGATATCCTCCACTACGCCGGGGCCTGTCAGAAGCTCCTTGTTGTAGCGGAGCGGGTACATATATTTCAGACGCTCAATATGAGCGATCCACTCATCATGATTCTGCGGGTCCAGACGGGCGTTCAGCTTCCGCAGGATGATCTTCACGTCTCCCACGATGCTGGCGTGGGTACGGACGTTCTTATTGATCTCCGCCGCGTCAATATCCAGCTGAAGGATCTTGGCGTTGCTGGCAAATTTGGACGCGTTTCCTATTACACGGTCGCTGAACCGGGCTCCGATGACGATCAGAAGGTCGCACTCCGTAATGCCGAAGTTGGACGTCTTGGTTCCGTGCATTCCGGCCATGCCGGTATACAGCTCATCCGTGCCGTCAAAAGCTCCCTTTCCCATCAGGGTATCGGCGACCGGCGCCTGGATCTTGTGGGCAAACTGGCGGACCTCCTCGGAAGCGTCAGACAGATTGGCTCCGCCGCCCACCAGGATAAATGGCTTCTCAGAAGCCTTGATCATCAGAATGGCCTGTTCTATATCATTTTCCGTGATAGTCTCCGCCTGGCGGGGCACCTCTCTGGGAACCTGAGGCTCATACTCGCACTCCGCGGCAGTCACATCCTTGGTGATATCCACCAGAACCGGGCCGGGACGTCCGGATTTGGCGATCTTAAAGGCGCGGCGCATCACATCGGCCAGCTTAGTCACATCCTTGACGATGAAATTGTACTTGGTAATGGGCATGGTCACGCCGGCAATATCAATCTCCTGGAAGCTGTCCTTGCCCAGCAGGCTCACGCCTACGTTGCAGGTGATAGCAACCACGGGAATGGAATCCATGTAGGCCGTCGCAATGCCGGTGACCAGATTGGTGGCTCCCGGGCCGGAGGTCGCCATGCAAACGCCTACCTTGCCGGTGGCTCTGGCATAGCCGTCGGCCGCGTGAGCCGCCCCCTGCTCATGGGAAGTCAGTATATGGGTGATCTCGTCCTGATGCTTGTAAAGAGCATCATAGATATTCAGGATCGCGCCTCCCGGATATCCAAAAATCGTGTCAACTCCCTGCTCCTTCAAACACTCAATTACGATTTCCGAACCATTTAATCTCATTCAGTATCCTTCTCCTTACTATTAATCTGCCAAAACCGCACCTTTGTCTGCGGAAGTTACCTGCCTGCGGTACCGTTTCAGATATCCGTCCACGTCCTTCATCTTCGGCGTCCAGCCTTCCCGGCGCTTCGCCAGTTCCTCGTCAGATACCAGCACATTGATGGTATTGGCGTTGATATCAATGGAAATGATGTCGCCCTCCTGAACCAGGCCGATGGGACCGCCCACAGCCGCCTCCGGACATACATGGCCGATGGAAGCGCCTCTGGACGCTCCGCTGAAACGTCCGTCCGTTATCAGCGCCACGGAATCGCCCAGACCCATTCCCGCGATGGCGGAGGTGGGATTCAGCATCTCTCTCATGCCGGGGCCTCCCTTGGGGCCCTCATAACGGATGACCACCACGTCGCCGGGAACGATCTTACCGCCCTTGATGGCGTCAATGGCGTCCTCCTCACAGTCAAACACACGGGCCGGGCCCTCATGCTTCAGCATCTCCGGCAGAACCGCGGAGCGCTTCACCACGCAGGAGTCAGGCGCCAGATTACCTCTCAGAACGGCGATTCCGCCGGTCCTGGAATAAGGATTCTCCACCGTGCGGATGACGTCCGTATTCCTGTTCACCGCGCCGGCGATGTTCTCTCCTACGGTCTTGCCCGTAACTGTCATACAATCCAGGTTCAGAAGACCCAGCTTGCTGATCTCCTTCATAACCGCGTAAATGCCGCCGGCCTCGTTCAGATCTTCCATATAAGTGGGGCCTGCCGGCGCCAGATGACACAGATTGGGCGTCTTCGCGCTGATCTCATTAGCAATGTCAACATTGATCTCCACACCCGCCTCATGAGCAATGGCCGGCAGATGCAGCATACTGTTGGTGCTGCAGCCCAGAGCCATATCCATGGTCAGAGCGTTTCGGAAAGCCGCCTCCGTCATAATATCACGGGGACAGATGTTTTTCTTAAGCATATCCATCACAGCCATGCCCGCGTGCTTGGCCAGGCGGATGCGCTCGGAATAAACAGCGGGAATCGTGCCGTTGCCCTGAAGGCCCATGCCCAGAACCTCAGTCAGGCAGTTCATGCTGTTGGCCGTATACATGCCGGAGCAGGACCCGCAGGTGGGACAGACCTTATTGGCAAAATCTTCCACGTCATCCGCGGTCATGGTTCCGGCCGCGTAAGCTCCCACAGCCTCAAACATGCTGGAAAGGCTTCTCTTCTGGCCCTTTACGTGACCGGCCAGCATGGGGCCGCCGCTGACAAACACCGTGGGAATATTCAGACGGGCCGCCGCCATCAGAAGGCCCGGCACGTTCTTGTCACAGTTGGGAATCATGACCAGGCCGTCAAACTGATGGGCCAGAGCCATACATTCGGTAGAATCCGCGATCAGATCCCTGGTGACCAGAGAATACTTCATACCCACATGTCCCATGGCAATGCCGTCGCAGACGGCGATGGCCGGAAATACAATGGGAGTTCCTCCCGCCATGGCGACACCCTGCTTGACCGCCTCCACAATCTTATCCAGGTTCATGTGACCCGGAACGATCTCATTATAAGAGCTGACCACGCCGATCAGCGGACGGGCCAGTTCCTCCTCAGTCAGGCCCAGCGCCCGGAACAGCGAACGGGCCGGCGCCTGCTGCATACCGGATTTTGCATTATCACTTCTCATGACGACTCCTCCTTCGGAAATATAATCTCAATCTTTATGAAATTCTCTCAACGATCAGATCTCCCATTTTTACGGTTCCTACCTTCTGGCAGCCCTCGGAGTAAATGTCTCCGGTGCGGTAACCTTCCGTCAGAACCTGCTGCACAGCCTTCTCAATGGCATCCGCCTCCCTGTCCAGATCAAAGGAGTAGCGGAGCATCATGGCCGCCGACAGAATTGTAGCGATAGGATTCGCCACGCCCAGACCCGCGATATCCGGGGCGGAGCCGTGACTGGGCTCGTACATACCGAACTTTCCTTCATTCAGGCTGGCGGAAGACAGCATTCCGATAGAACCTGTGATCATGCTGGCCTCGTCCGACAGAATGTCGCCGAACATGTTCTCTGTGAGGACCACGTCAAACTGGCCCGGATTCATGACCAGCTGCATGGCGCAGTTGTCCACCAGCATATGCTTTAAGCTGACCTCCGGATAATCCGCGGCCACTTCCTCGACCACTTTTCTCCAGAGCCGGGAGGAATCCAGCACATTGGCCTTATCCACGCTGATAACGCTCTTTCTCCGCTTCATGGCTATGTCAAAAGCCTTCACGGCAATGCGGCGGATCTCGTTCTCATTGTAAGTCAGCGTATCCACAGCCGTCATAAGGCCGTCAATCTCTTTGGTGTATCTCTCCCCGAAGTACAGGCCGCCGGTCAGCTCTCTCATGATCACCATGTCAAAGCCGCTGCCGATGATCTCCTTCTTCAGGGGGCAGGCGCCCGCCAGCTCTTTATAGAGGTAAGCGGGACGGATGTTGGCAAACAGGTTCAGACCCTTGCGGATTGCCAGAAGCCCCGCCTCCGGCCTCAGATTGGGCGCCACGTCATACCACCTGGAATTGCCCACATCGCCGCCCACAGCGCCCAGAAGCACCGCGTCCGCGGCCTTTGCCGCGGCAAGAGCCTCGTCCGTCAGGGGCACTCCGTACCTGTCAATGGAGCAGCCTCCCATCAGAATCTCCGTATATTCCATGGTATGGCCGTACACCCGGCCTACCCTGTCCAGCACCTTACAGGCCTCACGCACGATCTCCGGCCCGATTCCGTCTCCGGGAATGGTCACTATATTAAGCTTCATGTCTCTTATCCTCTTTCCTGCGGTCCGCCTGCAAATAAGGCTTTTTACCGTTTCCTAACATAATATATCATTTATCGCAAGATTTCAATATCCACCTGAAAAATCTTTTAAAGTTATTTTCAGTCTCAAAGAATGCCGGGAAACGATTCTGTCTCCCGGCATCATTCTCTCAAGCCTGCGTTATTCCGGTTTCTCCACCTGCACGATCGCAGATTTCTGCATGGGAATCCGGCAGTTTTTGTTGCTGCCAAACTCGATAATGACCGTGTCGTCCGTCATATCGATCACCACGCCGTAAAAACCGCTGGATGTCAGCACATTGTCTCCCACCGCGATGCTCGCCATCAGCTCAGCCATCCTCTTCTTCTCCTTATTCTGGGGACGAATGGCGATAAAATACATAAGCCCGATCAAAAATACCGCGTAAACAACCCAGAATCCGATTCCGCCGCCGCCTGTCGCTACTAACATAATTCTTCCTCCTTCATCCGATCAGTCCTGCCCCGCCGCCATACCGGCCAGTTTGCCGGCCTTGTACTGCGCGTAACGGTGTTCCTCAATGGCAGTTCGAATCTCTTCCATCATTTTATTATAAAAATACAAATTATGCAATACGCATAATCTCATACCCAGCATTTCTTTCGCTTTCAGCAGATGCCGGATATAGGCCCTGCTGTAAGAACGGCAGGCCGGACAGCCGCAGCCTTCCTCGATCGGGCGGGAATCCTTCTCATATTTCTGATTGAACAGATTCCTCTTGCCCTGGTTGGTATACACATGACCGTGACGGCCGTTGCGGGTGGGATACACGCAGTCGAAGAAGTCAACGCCCCGATCCACCGATTCCAGGATATTGGCCGGCGTCCCCACGCCCATCAGGTAGGTGGGTTTCTCAAGGGGCAGATGCGGCACCGTCACATCCAGGATATGATACATCTCCTCATGGCTCTCTCCGACGGCAAGTCCGCCGATGGCGTAGCCGTCCAGATTCATGGCGGATATGGCGTCTGCGTGGGCGATCCTGATATCCTCAAAGGTTCCCCCCTGGTTGATCCCGAACAGAAGCTGGCCGGGATTCACGGTATCCGGCAGCCGGTTCAGCCGCTCCATCTCTTTCCGGCACCGCTCCAGCCATCTGGTCGTCCGATCAACCGAGCTCTGCATATACTCTCTGGAAGCCGGATGGGGCGGACATTCGTCAAGCGCCATGGCTATGGTAGAGCCCAGATTGGACTGGATCTGCATGCTCTCCTCCGGTCCCATAAAGATCTTCCGTCCGTCGATATGGGAGTTAAAATAGACTCCCTCTTCCTTGATCCTGCGCATCCCCGCCAGGGAGAACACCTGGAAGCCGCCGGAATCGGTAAGTATGGGCCGGTCCCAGTTCATGAACTTATGCAGGCCGCCCAGCTCGCGAATCAGCCTGTCGCCCGGCCGCACATGAAGGTGGTAAGTATTGGAAAGCTCCACCTGGGTGCCGATCTCCCGAAGATCGTCTGTAGATACGGCTCCCTTGATGGCGCCCACCGTTCCCACGTTCATAAAAACCGGCGTCTGGATCGTGCCGTGGACGGTCGTCACCTGCCCTCGCTTGGCCCGGCCGTCCGCGGTTATCAATTCATATTTCATATAATCTGTCCCTGCTGTATCACAAACGCTGCCTTACTTTGACTTCTTCCCGGATTTTTTCTTCTTTCCGGTTCCTTCGCCTCCCGCAGCCGGAGCGTTTCCGCTCTCCGCTTTAACCGCTTTCTTGTGTGTAGTCATGACGTACCACAGAGCGCCGGTAATGCAGACGGAGGAATAGGTTCCGCAGACGATACCTACCATCAGCGGCAGGGCGAACTCACGAATGGAGCTTACACCCAGAAGGAACAGGACAAACACCATAACAAAGGTTGTCAGGGAAGTATTGACGCTTCTGGTAAAGGTCTGGGTAATACTGTTGTTCACCAGGTCCGCCAGACTCTCCTTGTTGGTCTTGGTGCGCAGGTTCTCACGGATACGGTCAAAGATAACAATGGTCGCATTGATGGAGTAACCAACGATCGTCAGCATGCAGGCGATAAAGGTAGAACCCACAGACCACCTGGCCACCGCGTAGAAGGTCAGCACCACCAGCACGTCGTGCACCAGAGCCGCCACAGCGCTGGTCGCGAAATGAATATCCTTAAACCGCAGCCAGATATACAGAAGCATCAATATGGTGGAGATGATAACCGCCACAATGGCGTCCTGCTTCATCTCGTCGCTGACCGCGCCGGAAATGCTCTCCGCCGTGATGGTCTCGTCATCCACGCCGAAATTCTCTACCAGAGCGTCCTCCATGGCCTGTCTCTGGTCCACAGTCAAGGTCTGGGTTCTGAAGATCACCTCGTTGGTTCCGGCAACCTTCTGCTGCTGAACGTCCGCGACTCCCGTCGCCTCCCGGATCACCGGAATCACCTGGCTGTCAATCTCCTCCAGGCTCATATCTTCATTAAATACAACATTGGTGGAGGTTCCGCCCTTGAAATCCATACCGTAATTCAGAGCGCCGCGGCCGCTTCCGGCTCCCACGGCCATTGCGGCCCAGCCGATAACAATGGCCGCGATAGAGATCGCGAAGAAAATCTTCTTCCGGCCCAGGAAATCCACCGGAGTGCGGCTCTTCTTGACTCCGTACAGCTTGGCGTCCTGAAGTCCCAGATTATACAGGGCATACAGAGCGCCTCTGGTCACGAACAGCGCGGTAATCATGGACAGAACAATACCGATCGCCAGAGTGGTCGCGAAACCCTTGACCGTTCCGGAGCCTCTGAGGAACAGCACCGCAGCCGCGATCAGAGTGGTGATGTTGCCGTCCACAATAGCGGATGTCGCCTTGCTGAAACCGGTCTTGATGGCGGAACGCACCGTCTTGCCCACGCCGATCTCTTCCATGATACGGGTGAAGATGATCACGTTGGCGTCCACCGCCATACCGATGGAAAGAATGATACCCGCGATGCCGGGAAGAGTCAGCGTCACCTCAAAGGCAGACAGAAGAATCATCTCCAGGCCGACATACAGTCCCAGAGCCAGCACGGAGGCCACGCCGGGAATCCGGTATACGGCTATCATAAAGACCGCGATGATAATAAAACCGATCAGGGCCGCTTTCAGGCTGGTGGCGATAGCGTCCTGACCGAGACGGGCTCCTACCACCTGGGAACGAAGCTCTTCCAGTTCCAGGGAAAGGGAACCGATACGGATGGTCGCCGCCAGGTTCTGGGCCTCCTCGTAATCGCTCATGCCCTCAATGTAGCACTCGCCGCCGGTGATGGCCGTCTGCACAGTGGGCGCGGAGACAACCTGATTATCATAGATGATATAGATGATCTCGCCTACATGAGCGGAAGTCGCGTCCGCGAAGGCCTTCGTTCCTTCCTCATTAAAGTTCAGGCTGACGATATACTGATCCTGCCCGGTAGTCTTATCTTCCATGATGCCGGCCTCGGCACGGACCACCTGGTCGCCGGTCAGAATCTCATTGCCCTCCGGATCCAGGAAACTTAACGAACCGGGCTTGCCCAGCTCCTCCAGAATCTCGTTGGCGTCGGATACGCCGGGAATATCAATATTGATCCGGTTGTTGCCTTCCTGATAAACCGCAGCCTCTGTGCTGTAGTTCTGCACCCTCTGCTGCAGCTTGTATATGGTATCTGACATATCCTCCGCCGAAGGATTGTCAATGACAGTCCTGTACGTGATGCTGACACCTCCGGCCAGATCCAGACCCAGCTTGATGTCGTCCGCCGTATCGTATCCGAACCAGCCGAACAAAACGATACAGGCCACAACTGCCAGCAGGCCCAGAAGGCCTTTACCTTTGTTACCTTTCATGTCCCTTGTCTCCTTATCTTAGATTTCTTATCTAAATGCCGCCGCGGCGTCCGTCGCCGCCGCCTGCCCTCACCGGGCCGGCGCTCACTCCGCCAGAGCAGCCTTTATCATGATAGAACACTCAATGCGCTTCTTCTGCATCTCACAGCCGATATCGTAGGCTCCCGTGATGGAACCGTCATAGTGAAACGCGTTGGCGGCGCATCCGCCGCTGCAGTAAAACCGTGCGAAACAGTCTCTGCATTTCTCTTTGGCGTAGACATTGCACAGCTTGAACTCATCCCTGAGCCTGTCGTTGGTAATGCCTTCGTCCACATTGCCCAGCAGAAACTGTTCCTGTCCCACAAACTGGTGACAGGGATACAGATCCCCCCAGGGCGTCACCGCCAGGTATTCCGTGCCCGAGCCGCAGCCGGAAAGCCGCTTGGCCACGCAGGGCCCCTGGTCCAAATCTATCATAAAATGGAAGAAATTAAAGCCTCTTCCTTCTTTTTTCCGCCTAATATACTCTACCGCCAGCCGGTCATATTCTTCCAGTATCTGAGGAATATCTTCCTTCTGGATCGCATAGGGCTCCTCGGGAGAAGCGACCACCGGCTCGATGGACATCTGCTTAAATCCCAGATCCGCGAAGTGGAGCACGTCGCTGGCGAAATCCAGGTTGTTCCTGGTAAAAGTCCCGCGGACATAATAATTCATCTGCCCCCGGCTCTCGGCAAACTTCTGGAACTTGGGAACGATCAGGTCATAGCTCCCCGCGCCGCCGCGGAAGGGACGCATCCGGTCATTCACTTCCTTCCGGCCGTCCAGGCTGAGCACTACGTTGCTCATCTCCCGGTTGCAGAATTCCATGATCTCGTCATTCAAAAGGACGCCGTTGGTAGTCAGGGTAAACCGAAACTTCTTGTTGTGGGCCTCTTCCTGGGAACGGCCGTACTCCACAAGACGCTTCACCACATCCCAGTTCATGAGGGGCTCTCCGCCGAAGAAATCCACCTCCAGATGCCGCCGCTGCCCCGAATTGGCAATCAGGAAATCCAGGGCTTTCTTGCCCACCTCAAAGCTCATCAGAGCCCGTCTCCCATGGTACTCGCCTTCCTCGGCAAAACAGTACCGGCAGGCCAGGTTGCAGTCGTGGGCGATATGAAGGCACAGGGCCTTCACCACTGTTTTCCTCTTCTTAAAATCGATCACATAATCCCGGTACACGTCACCGGCAAACAGCTCTCCGGCGTCGATCAGCTCCTGAATATCCGACATGGCGTCGTCAATATCCTGAGCGCCGTAGCCGCAGCCGTCAGCCAGCTGTCTCCGGACGCGCTCCGCAAGCTCTGCCGGAACCGGCCCGGGCTCGTCCATATCCGGCATCTCTTCCTTCAGCAGGGCGATGGCGTCATACACCACGTCTTCCACCACATGAACCGCGCCGCTGTTGACGTCCATAACAATATCATATCCATTATTCTTGTACTGATGAATCACAAAATCTCTCCTTACCGCAGGGACCGCCGTCTTGCCGGCCGGCGCCGCATCGATTGCGGCCGCATCAGTTGCGGCCGACTGCCGCACAAGCAAAACGCCCCTACAATCCAAGGACCGTAGGGGTTCCTCTCGTCTTGTCTATGTCTGTTACGAATCCGCGCAATCAGCGGTTTGCATTCTCACAGCTCTGATTGCCAACGGTGCAGGAAGTCTTGCAGGCAGACTGACAGGAAGTCTGGCACTCGCCGCAGCCGCCCTTCTTCATGGATTCTTTCAGGGTACTGTTGCTCAATGTTTTTACTTTCTTCATGGTATTCTCCCCTCCTCGGCTAATATGATAACATAAGTTTTTACAGGTTGCAACTTGTTTTTTCCGTTCTTGTACTAACTGCGGTTTTTCACGAATATATTAGACCAACCAACGTGAATCGAGGAACTATTGATGGAACATTCCGCGCCCAAAGTTTTCATGCGCTCCCTGCTCTTCTCTTATGTACTGTCCGGCCTCCTGCTGCTGGCCATCTCATTTGCTCTGTATCATTTTCGCCTGAAGGAAAGCCAGGTTCAGACCGCCGTCAGCCTGGTCTACATCCTGTCCTGTATCCTGGCAGGATTCCTGGCCGGAAAGGGCATCAAAAAAAGCCGCTTCTTCTGCGGTCTGGCCGCAGGGGTTCTGTACTTTTTGGTGCTTCTGGCCGTCTCCTGCCTCATCAACCGGGGACTGACCTCCAACACCCGTGAATTACTCACGGCACTGGCCTTCTGCGCCGGCGGCGGCATCATCGGCGGGGTTGTCAGCTAAAGCTGTCCCTCTATAACGCCGGGGCACCCTGGACACACTGGGATTCCCTTTGATATAATAACGCCAGGGCACATCCCGGTATTCCTCCGCGTAGTCAATATTGATCCGCGGCGATACGCAGATCAGGGGCCGCTCAACGGATTTATACTCCTGAATATACAGCGTATCTCCGCACAGATCCTGCCCATAGTTCTCCTTCGTAAGTCCCATGGACAGGCACAGCTTTCCGGGCCCGCGGCAGAGAGCAGAGATATCGCCGGCCTTCTTTCGCGCCGTGGCCTGCCGCTTAAACATCAATTCGATGCCATCCACCGGCTCCAGCGCCCGCACCAGCACGGCCTCCGGCCTGCCTGCCGCGCCTGCCACCACATTGAAACAATGGTACATGCCGTAAATCAGATAAATATAGGCGTGACCGCCTTCCCCGAACATGGCTTCCGTCCGCACGGTGCGGCGGCCGCCGTAGGAATGGGCCCCCTTGTCCTCCGGCCCCACATAGGCTTCCGTCTCCACGATCATCCCGGCAGCAACGCCTTCGCCGGTCCGGTGAACCAAACATTTTCCCAGCAATTCCTCCGCCACAACCCGGGCGTCCCGCAGATAAAAATCCCGTTCCAGCATGATCTCTGTCTCCCTGCTTCCCGCTTCCGATTTTCTGCTTCCAAGTTTTCCGCTGCCCTTGCCACCGCCTTCTCTATTCGCTGTCCCGCAGCCGAGGACCGGAAAAAGAAAAAGGCCAGAACCTGCGACAGATTCCGGCCTTGCATACTCATTTACTTATTCAAATACCACACAGCCAATCACAGGTTTCCGCAAATCCGTAGCCTTCTCCACTTCCGCCTTGACCTGGCCATAAGCCGAGCGCCTGCACTGCTCCACCAGAACCACGCCGTCGCACTCCGGAAGCTTCTTCAGAGTCTCCGAATCCTGCAGCATGTTGCCTGCGGGCACCACCAGAATCCCAGGCAGCCGGCTGCTAAGCTGCTCCGCCACGCCGGACACCTTCTCTGACTCTGCGGTACCTGCCACCAACAGCATCTTCACATCCCCCGCATAGTTAAGGATGTTGACGGCAGCCAGTGCATATTCATTCTCCTCTGCTCCGGGAACCGCACGTCCTTCCAGCCGGTTCAGCCACCGGTCAACCGCGCCCTTCCTGCCGGATGGCAGCGGCAGAATTCCTAGGATCTTCACTCCGCAGCAGTTCTTCAGCTGCTTGGCCGAATACAGCTTGTCGCTCATCAGGAATACTACACAAACAAAGAATACTACCATGAAAGCGCCAAGAACACCGCCGAGGACGCCGTACTTGACGCCGTTTTTCAGGGCGGAGGCTGCAGGCGCGCTCATATCTTCCGGCTCTGTCAGGCCATCCAGCGCTGTCTGCTTCTGTTTCAGATTGTTGTTTAAAAGCGTCAGCCGCTGCTGCTGGCCTTCCTGCGCTTCAATCAAATCCAAATCCACCACAGAATCAATACTGCTGCTTACCTTCGTAATCACATGGTCACCGACGCTGTCCGCGATCTCATGCCGGAACTGCTTCACTCCGTCAACCAGATAGTCCATGATCACCCGGGCGCCTTCCTCATCCTCATACCGCACCTGCAGCGTCAGGAGGTTATTCTCCGACGTGATGGCAATCAGCTCATTCAGATACGGAAGCTCTATCCCCGCCTGATCAGCCACCTCCTGCCGAAAATCCGAACCTGACAAAGACAACGCGTAAGTCTGGAGAATCGTATCCGCGTATCCGAAACTCTGATACATCATATCCGGCGCATTCTCAATCTCCGGTCTCACAAAAAACGCTGTCTTAGCCTCCCACACATTATAGGGATTCATATTCATCAGAACAGAATGATCCATATAATCCATCTGTTCCTCCACATCAGACATCAGAGTCTGCATGTCTCTGTCAATGATAGCGGCGTCATTCTCATAGATCTCCAGAGCCTTCTGATACTCCTCCTGAGCCTCAGCCAGCACCTGGGGATTCGTCTGCGCGCGGTAGGTCGTCACCAGGCGGTAACCGCCCAGCAGCACCGCAAAAAGCACCGCGATCACCAGAATCAGACGCCATCTATACAAAACCGCAAAAAGCAGGTCCTTCAGGTCAATCTCCTGTTCATACGTGTTATCCACATTCATCGTATCTCTCCTCATGTCGTTCGCATAATTACTGTCGTTTATTGATTCTAACATAGCCCAGTCTAGAAAGCAAGTATTCAAGAATTAAATGTTCTTTACGATTTTTTGTACAATTTTTCTGCCTTTGGCTGAAGCTATATATTTTTTATTTAAAATGGTGTAGTATATCGCCTAACGTTCCCCTCATTTTAAGATACACTGTTAAGAAAGAAAGGATGGATTATATATGAAAATACAAGAAGCAACCATTATCAGAATTCAGCAGCTTCGCAAACAGAAGAACCTGTCTGTGTACGCACTCATCTACTTCAGCGGGATGCCGCCTTCCACCGTAAAAAGCATCCTTCACCATAAAAGCCGGAACCCGGGAATCGTCAACATCCAGCGCATCATTGAGGGCCTCGGCATTACCACAAGAGAATTCTACGACTCCGAGCTCTTTGACAACCTGGATCCGGAAGACTGACAGCTGCAATCCATAAGCATCCCCCCACAGCGGCAGACGAAAGGCTGCCGGTAAGCAAAACACCCCAGACCCTGGCGACAGGGACTGGGGCGGCAATATTTAAAAGAATATTAAATAACAACTTATTTTTTCAATACTCCGCCTTCGGCGTTATACCTTCTAAAATATCTGCAATTCTTTTGCTGGCAAATCCGTCTCCATAAGGATTACTTGCTTCACTCATCCGGGTATACTC
>CANQSK010000070.1 GCA_947626475.1 uncultured Lachnospiraceae bacterium | reverse complement strand
CGGACCTGCCGGCCGCGTATCTGACGGAGACGGCAGACGGGGTCAGCCGGACCTACCTGGAGCGGGTGGCGCGGAGGCATCTGGGCCTGCCCTGGGTGATCGCCGGGACGGAGCGTCTGATCGTGCGGGAGTTTCGGAGAGAAGACGCCGGGCATGTGCCTGCGGGGGAGCGCTTCAGCCCGGCGGATGAGATCTTCTGCTCGGAAGAGAAGCTGGACGCCTATATCCGCTGCCAGTACCGGTTCTATGAGTACGGCATCTGGGCGGTGACGGAAAAGCCGGACGGAAAGCTGGTGGGAAAAGCCGGCGTCAGCGGCATGGAGCAGGATGAAAACGGGGTTCTTTGGATAGAACTGGGCTATCATATCTTTATGCCCTACCGGAGAAGAGGGTATGCCACGGAAGCGTGCCGGGGGATTCTGGCGTATCTTGAAGAGGAGTATGGCAGTCTGGGGCCCTATCGGGTCTGCGCGAAAACAGACGCCGGCAACACGGCGTCTGTGAAGGTCGGCCGTTTGTGCGGCCTGGAGCTTATTGGGATTCAAACATAAAGCGCAGCATGGCGATGCAGTTGTCCAGGTTCCCGGTATTGAGCATAATGGCGAAGCAGGCCGGTTCTGTGACTATGCCGGTGCTCTGCATCAGCCAGTTGCCGGACACGTCGATGCCGCAGGCAAGGCTCTGGCCGGACTCGTTTTTGACATAGAGGAGCCTGTCCCTGACAATCTCCAGCAGGTCCGGAGGAAGAACCGTCTCCAGATCCAGATAACTGTCCATCTCCGCGTACCGCTGGAATATCACCTGGTCGCTGATCATGACGTCCAGGTCGCCGGACGCGATGATCGCCGCCAGCTTGCCCTGTGACGCGAGAGCCAGGTCGTCGAAGGATCCGTCGGTAGGAAGAGTCAGGGACTCGGCAAAGATCTGGTCTTTCTTTCCGAACTGCATGTAGTCTTTAAAGCCCACAGTGATGGGATCCATATTCTCGCGCATGACCATGGGGTTATTGATGACGACACAGTAAAACTGCGTTGTCAGGGTGCTGTTGTATATGGATGTGGCGATTACGGAAATCAGACACCCGGCCAGAAAAAGCCCCAGCATATGCCACTTGTAATATTCCCAGATGTACCAGAAACGGTCGGACCAGGACATATCCTTCAGCTTTTTGGCCTCCTGTTTCGTCTCAGTCTTTATATAATCCTTAATTTCCTCTTTGTATGACATGGCGTTTCTCCGTTCACAGCGATTTTCTTACTGACCAGTATAGCACACTTTTATCCCGAAATTTATAAATTTTCTATGAATTCTGTTAAAAAATTGATTTTTGTCCCAAGTTTCGATATAATGAACGGTAGATTACATTTTGGAAAAGAGGGGTTTTCATGTTTGGAGGACTTTTTAATTATGACAATCCTGTGTGGAGAGGCATCGGCAAATTCTGGGATGTTCTGATCGTGCATATTCTGTGGGTCATCTGCAGCATCCCGATCATTACCATAGGCGCGTCTACCACGGCCCTCTATTATGTGACACTGAAGCTGGTGCGGGATGAGGACGGCTATACGGTTCGTTCGTTTTTTCATTCCTTTAAGGAGAATTTTAAGCAGGCTACGATCATATGGCTTCTGGTACTGGTCAGCGGAGGCGTGCTGGCCGTCGATCTTTGGTTTGTGCTCCGCTCCGGGGCAGTCGCTCCGGGCAGCGTTCAGACTGCCCTTGCGTCCGTATTTATCGGTCTGACGATCATCTGGCTGGCGACGGTTACCTACGTGTTCGCGGTTCTGGCCAGGTTTTACGGCTCGGTGAGACGGATCATTTTCAACGCGCTGTTTATGTCCGTGCGGCATATTCTGAGCACGGTGGGAGTCATCGTTATCGATATCCTGCTGGTCTTCATAACCTTTAGATTCCTGCCGATGCTGATAGTGTTCGGCGTGGCGCTGATCGCCTACGTGAATTCCTTCTTTATAAACAGGATCTTTAAGAAATATACCCCCAAGGAAGAGCGGGATATTCATGAGATGCGCCCCATTTTTGCGGAAGACGGCGAAGCTTCGGAGGATGGGAAGGAAGAAGGGAAGGAAGAAGGGAAGGAAGAAAGTCCGCAGGAATCCTGAGAAAAGAATGCCTTCCGGCCCGGGACCGGAAGGCATTTTGCTATGCTACAAACTGATACATCATCACGTAATGGCAGAAGCTCCCGGCCATGACGAAGAGATGGAAGATCTCGTGGGAGCCGAAATTGCGGTGGCGGGAATTGAAGATCGGCAGCTTAAGAGCGTAGATCACGCCGCCTGCTGTGTAGATCAGGCCGCCAGCCAGCAGCCAGACAAAGGCTGCTTTGGGAAGAGCCTGGACGATCCTGGAGAAAGCCAGGACACAGACCCACCCCATGGAAATATAAAGCATGGAAGAGAACCATTTGGGACAGGTGATCCAGCAGGCCTTGATGAGAATCCCGGCTAAGGCGATGGACCATACCAGAATGAGGAGCATCCAGCCGGTCCGGTCTCCCAGGCTCACCAGGCACACGGGAGTGTAGGTTCCGGCAATCAGGATAAAGATCATCATATGGTCGATCTTCCGGAGGATCCGGTTGACAGCAGGAGAGATATCCAGCCAGTGGTAAATCGTGCTCGCCGCGTACAGAAGGATCATGCTGACGATAAACACCGCCAGGGCAGCGGCGGTCAGCCAGCCGGTGTCCCTGTAGGCCTTCACCAGAAGAGGCGTCGCCGCCAATATGGCCAGCACCATGGCGATAAAGTGAGTGATGGCGCTGCCAGGGTCTTTAATATGCAGTTTAGCCATATCGCACCTCCGTATTTTGACATATAGTTTTAAAAACTATGTGCAATGTTTTTCTATACTATACACGATTTCCGGGGAAATTGCAAGGGGTATGACGAGGAAATTTTTAGCAGGACAGGAGAAATTATGCTGGATGTATTTTATGAGGATCCGTACCTTCTGGTAGTGAAAAAACCGGCCGGGATTGAGTCCCAGGCCGGGAGAAGCTTTGAGCCGGATATGGTCAGCCGGATTCGCGGCCACATTCACAGCGCAGCGGCCGGCGGGGGAGAACCTTATGTGGGAGTTATCCACCGTTTGGACAGGCCTGTGGCCGGGATCATGGTTTACGGCAAGGAGAAGAAAGTGTCCGCCGCCTTGAGCGCCCAGGTTCGGGACGGAAAGATGAAAAAAACATACAAAGCCGTCGTATGCGGCAGACCTGTGGATAATGTGGATAATTTTGTGGATTATTTGTTGAAGTGCCCGGGGAAAAACCTGTCGGAGATTGTGGATAAAGGGACGCCGGGGGCGAAACGGGCCGAATTAAGGTACCGGGTGTCGAAAACTGTGGACGGACGCCCGGAGTATCCGGGGGAACTGACCCTGGTGGAGATTGAGCTTCTGACCGGCCGGCATCACCAGATCCGCGTTCAGTTCGCCGGCCACGGGCTGCCTCTCTACGGGGACAGAAGGTACAATCCCGGAACGTCAGGGGATGAGCTGGCGCTGTGCGCCTGCGGCCTGACCTTCCGGCATCCGGTCACAGGCAGGGAAATGACATTTTCCATGGAACCGGAGGGCCGGATTTTTGAGAAGTTTCACAGCAGGTAGAGAGAAGGGGGCGAAAGCCCCCTATTTCGGTTCGATGATCTTGTGTTCGTTCCGCCATTCTTTCGGCGAGATTCCGTAAGTGTTCTTGAAAGCTCTTGAAAAATGAAGCTGGCTGGGATAGCCCACCGCACTGCTGATGGTGCCTATGGGCAGGTTGGTTATTTTCAGAAGCTCCGCGGCCTTGGTCATTCTGTAGTTGATCAGAAACTCCTGGGGGGGCTGTCCCACGGCGTCGCGGAAGATCTTGCTGAAGTAGCTGCGGTTCAAGTTGCAGAAAGCGGCGATATCCTCCACGGTGATATCGTTCTGAAAATTCTGTTCCACAAAGGTCAGCGCTTCCCGCACGTAGAAATCCTGGAGTCTGCCGGTCCGGGCCAGATGGCGCCTGGAGGAAGACCGGGTCAGGTAATCCACAAACAGGTACAGCTGTCCGATCAGCTGGAAGGGGGACAGATCGTTATTCTGGGTGATATGCAGCATGGTATCCCTAAGCTGAAGTCCCAGCTCCTTTACATTGGGATGGTAGATGGGAGAGGTTACGGATATGCCTGCCAGTTCCAGGGTTTCCTTCACTTTCAGCCCGTCAAACTCCAGCCAGGTGTATTCCCAGGGATGGGTCTCATCGGCGTAATAGGTGCATACCTGTTTGGGAAAGATCATAAAGCCGTCGCCGCTTCGCACCCGGTATTCATGGGTCGCGCCGCCGAAATCCGTGGCGGACAGGGTCCCGGTGCCGGATATGACGTAGTGAAACAGATAGTGATTTCTCACAGAAGGACCGAAAGAATGAAGCGGGTCGCACTTTTCCCACCCATATTGATATAAAGTCAGGTCGACAAAAGGCTCGTTTGGAAAGATATGATATAAAACATTGCTCATAAAACAAGTCGCCTTTCTCTTTAATTTGAAATTATGTACATAAAATCGCTAAAAAATTCCCCGCCGGATTGTGAATGTTTATTACAGTGCAAACGCTTTGACTCATTATATACCAAAATGTGAGCCAATATCAAGATATAAATAAGAAAAACACATTTTGGCATAATATTCCTCAAATCAAAATATTTTTTCCACAAAATCACAATGATATAATACAGAAACACGAAGCACTTTTTGTGCAAATAGCACAAGATATGTAAATTTTTAAAGGAGGAATCGAAATGAGAAATTTCAAGAAAGTTCTGGCATTAACACTGGCAGCCAGCATGATGCTCTGCGCCTGCGGCGGCGGTGGCGGCAGTGCAAGCAGCGGTGACAGCGGCGCAGGCAGCAGCGGCGGCGGCGCCAGCGCAGGCGGCAGCGGCGATAAACCTGCTCAGCTGGAAGTAAAGATCTGGGATAACAACCAGCTGGCCGGTATTCAGCAGATCGCCGATGCCTGGACGGAGCAGTCCGGAATCAAGGTGAACGTTCAGGTTGTGGACTGGAACAACTACTGGACTCTGCTGGAGGCAGGCGCCAGCGGCGGAGAGATGCCCGATGTGTTCTGGATGCACTCCAACACGGCCGAGATGTATATGTCCGGCGGCAAGCTTCTTGATCTGACTGACTACATAGCCAATTCCGATCAGATTGACATGAGCAATTACTACGAGGGAATCACGGAGCTGTATACCAAGGACGGCAAGAACTACGCCATCCCCAAGGACCATGATACCATCGCTCTTCTGTACAACAAGGCTATCTTCGACCAGTACGGCGTGGAATATCCGTCAGACGACTGGACCTGGGACGACTTCTATGAGGCCGGCAAGAAGATCACCGAAGCCAGCGGCGGCTCCGTCTACGGCGCGGCCATGAACACCAGCAACAACCAGGACAGCTGGTACAACATCGTGTACGATTACGGCGGGTACGTGATCAGCGACGACAAGAAGACCTCCGGCTGGGATGATCCCAACACCAAGAAGGCCATGGAGTATGTGGGAACGCTCTGCTCCGACGTGTTCCCGTCCCAGAGCATGATGTCTGAGACCGGTACCGACGTTCTGTTCACCAGCGGCGTGGCCGCCATGATCTGCCAGGGATCCTGGATGATCCTTCAGTTCTACCAGGCTGAGAATCATGACGATTACGCATGGGCTATGCTTCCTTACTATGACGCCAACGGCAATGGCCAGGCGGACAAGGAAGAGCGCTGCTCCATCTACAACGGCCTTGGCTGGGCCGCTTCCGCGGATACCAAGTATCCGGATGCCTGCTGGGATCTGATCCAGTGGTTCAGCACTGAGGAGAACCAGAAGAAGCAGGCGGAGCTGGGCGTTACCATGGCCGGCTACAAGGGCGCTTCCGATGCTTTTGCCGACGCGTTCCCGGGTATGGACATCAGCGCGTTCCAGAAGATAGAGGATGAAGGTACCCTGGTATTCCGTCCCTACTCCAAGTATACCACCAGATGGGAGGACGCGTCTACTCAGGCCCTGGTTACTGCCTGGAACGATCCCAGCCAGATGGACAGCGTGCTGGATCAGCTGGCGGCTGATATGAACACGACTCTGGCTAATGAATAAGTAAATTTCCGCATCCGGGGAGAGTTAAAGTCCCCCCTTCCCTCTCCCCGGGCAGAGATTTTATAAAGAAGGAGGTAAGTTTTATGGCGAAAACGAACAAAACCAAACACGCTATGACGAAAGCGGAAAAGCGCGAGGCCACCTGGGCGCTGGCATTCGTTGCCCCGACCATGATCGGTCTGGTCGTACTGAACTTTTATCCGCTGTTTAACTCCATCTATCAGGCCTTTTTCAGGACCGGAGATTTCGGCGGAGGGAATATTTTCGTAGGCGTGGACAATTTTAAAAGAGTTCTTGGAACCAGCGAATTCTGGAACAGCCTGTGGAACACCATCAAGTACGCGATCATCGAGGTGCCCTTCTCCGTGGCTCTGGCTCTGGTGCTGGCGGCGTTCCTGAATCAGAAGAAGCTGTTCTTCAAGAGCGGCTACCGTACCATCTTCTTCCTGCCCATGGTGGCGGCTCCCGCCGCGGTGGCCATGGTCTGGAGATTCCTTTACAACCAGCAGTTCGGTCTGCTGAACCATGTATTCGGAACCAGCACTGCCTGGATCTCCGACCCGAAGATCGCCTGGATTTCTATCGGCGTGATCGGCGTGTGGTCCATCGTTGGTTATAACATGATCCTGTTTATCTCCGGATTGCAGGAGATTCCTCACGATTACTATGAGGCGGCCGATATTGACGGAGCTACCGGTATCCGGCAGTTCTTCTATATCACCATCCCGCTTCTGACACCGTCCATCTTCTTCGTGCTTCAGACCCGTATCATCGGCGCTCTGCAGGTATTCGATCTGGTGTTCATGGTAATGGATAAGACCAACCAGGCTCTGTCTTCCGTAGAGTCGGTGGTGTATCTGTTCTATGATTACGCCTTCACCCAGGGCAACCGGGGATACGGCGCCGCCATCGTGTGCTGCATGCTGGTGTTCATCATGCTCATTACCGTGATTCTTCAGAAGTCCGAGAAGAAATGGGTATTCTATTCATAAGGGGAGGTGCCGCAAATGAAAAGCTTAGAGCAAAAACGAAGGATGCAGAAGGTAATCGTCCATGTCATACTGATCCTCATGTCCATTACCATGCTGGTCCCCTTCCTTTGGATGATCCTGACGGCCTTTAAGACCACGTCTGAAGCGACGTCGGTGAACCCCTTTGTCATCTTCCCCAGCAGCTGGAAGTTTGACAATTTCGTGACCGTATGGAACAGCTACAATTTCTTTAACCTGTACGTTAACACTCTGCTGATGATCTTCTGGCGCGTGGTCTGCGCGGTGCTTACGGCCACCATGGCCGGCTACGCTTTCGGGCGTCTGAATTTCCCGGGGAAGAATTTCCTGTTCTCCCTGATCCTGATTCAGATGATGATCCCCAGCCAGATTTACATCATCCCCCAGTACATCATGGTTTCCAACATGAGAATGCTGAACACCATGTTTGCGCTGGTATTCCCCGGCGTGGTTACCGCTTTCGGTACCTTCCTGCTGAAGCAGGGTTATCAGAGCCTTCCCAAGGATCTGGAAGAGGCCGCCGGCATCGACGGCTGCAACATCGGCCAGCAGTTCCTGCTGATCATGGCTCCCCTTACCCGGTCCGCCATGGTCTCCCTGGGAATCTTTACCGCGGTGTTCGCCTTCAAAGATCTGATGTGGCCCATGATTGTCTGCTCCAACGCCCAGAGCACTACGCTTTCCGCGGGACTTGCCAAGATGCAGGGCCAGTTCAGCTCCAACTATCCTCAGCTGATGGCCGCGGCCTGCATGGCATGTCTGCCCATGATTATTCTGTATCTGATTTTCCAGAAACAGTTTATCGAAGGTATTGCAACTTCCGGCGGAAAGTTGTAAAATAACAACGCTAGTGTGCGTGGCAGAGCACAAATGTGTGCCGGACCCGTGTGTCGGGCCCGGCACATTTTATATCTACGGAGGGATTCTTTCATGAGCATTGTTTTCCGCGAATCGTGCAAAACGATTTCTTTGAATACAGTTAATACGCTTTATCAGATGCAGGTGGACCATCTGGGACATCTTCTGCATCTCTATTATGGCCGGAGGGTCGATGAGGAGGATATGAGCTATCAGTATTTTGCCACGGAACGGGCATTCGCCCCGTATCCTCATCAGGAATCGGACCGGCGCTGCTCCTCCCTGGAAATCGTGCCTCAGGAGTATACGGGATACAATACGGGAGATTACCGCATAGGCTGTCTGGAAATTTCCGGAGGCGCCGGCATGAACGCCGCTGATTTTACCTATGCGCGCCATGAGATCCGTCCCGGCAAGTATCAGATAGAGGGAATGCCCTCTGCCTACGATGAAGGAGGACAGGCTGAGACACTGGTCATTTATCTGCAGGACGCTGTCACCGGCCTTCAGCTGGAGCTGTATTACGGCGTGTTTGAGAAGGAAGATATCATTACCCGGGCAGCCCGGCTGGTGAACGGCACGGGGCAGCAGCTGCGTCTTGAGAAGGCGGCGTCTGTCTGCCTGGATATTCCCTTCGGCGAGTGGGATCTGATCCATTTCCATGGCCGTCATGCCATGGAACGCCAAATGGAGCGGGTTCCTCTCCCTCAGACGGTTACTACGGTTCAGTCCAAGAGAGGCGCGTCCAGCCATCATCACAATCCCTTTGTGATCCTCTGCGGCCGGGACGCAGGGGAGGAGCAGGGAGACTGCTATGGCCTGATGCTGGTATATTCCGGCAATCACAGAACGGACGCGGAAGTGGATCAGATGGGTTCCACCCGAGTGGTCATGGGAATCAGCGACGAGCTGTTTTCCTGGAACCTGGATTCGGGAGAGGCCTTCGCCATGCCGGAAGTGATTCTGGCTTTCAGCGGACAGGGACTGGGCCATCTGAGCCGTCTGTATCACCATATTATCCGTCATAATGTGTGCCGCGGACAGTACAAGACGGCCCGCCGCCCGGTGCTGATCAACAGCTGGGAAGCCACTTATTTTGATTTTACCGCGGATAAGGTATACGATATCGCCAAAATGGCCGCCGGTCTGGGCGTGGAGATGCTGGTCCTGGACGACGGCTGGTTCGGCCGGAGATATGATGACAACCGGGCCCTGGGCGACTGGTATGTGAATGAGGAAAAGCTGCCGGGAGGTCTTGCGCCCCTGATTGGCCGGATCAACGATCTGGGCATGAAGTTCGGCATCTGGATCGAGCCGGAGATGGTCAGCGAGGATTCGGATCTGTACCGCGCACATCCGGACTGGGCCCTGACCCTTCCGGGACGGCAGCCGGCTCTTGCGCGGAACCAGCTGGTTCTTGATATGTCCCGGACAGAGGTGGTGGATTATCTGTATGAGAGGTTTTCCGAACTGCTCAGGAACAATCACATCGAATATATTAAATGGGATATGAACCGCAACCTGACGGACGTATACAGCCATGCCCTTCCGGCCGCGCGGCAGGGCGAGGTGTCCCACAGGTACGTACTGGGGCTGTACCGTCTCCTGGACCGGCTGACCACGGAGTTCCCGCATGTGCTGTTTGAGGGCTGTTCCGGCGGCGGCGGACGTTTTGACGCCGGTATCCTGGCCTATTCGCCCCAGATCTGGTGCAGCGATGATACGGACGCTATTGAACGTCTGGTGATTCAGCACGGAACATCCTTCGGCTATCCGGTTTCCGCCGTGGGGGCTCATGTATCCGCCAGCCCCAATCATCAGACCGACCGCAGTACGCCTCTGGGAACCAGAGCCGTGGTTGCCATGTCGGGAACCTTCGGTTATGAGCTGGACATCAACAAGCTGTCTGACGAGGAAAAAGAGGAGATCCGCGGACAGGTGCGGTTTTTCAAGGAACATTACCGGCTGATCCAGGACGGCGATTACTACCGCCTGTCGGATCCCAACCAGAACGAATGGTATACGGCCTGGGAGTTCGCCGCGGCTGACGGGAGCGAAGCCCTGCTTAACGTGGTGCTCACCCATTCCAAGGCCAATTCCCCCAATATCCATCTGCGCCTGAAGGGCCTGGAACCTGACGCCGGATACCGGATCGCGCGCGAGGATTATTTCGGGACCCGTCTGCCCTGGGATTTGCTGTACAACGGCCGGCCGGCAGTTCGCGAGGAGAGGATCTATTCCGGCAGGGCCCTGATGTACGCAGGGTTTACCCTTCCCATGCTGTTCGGGAACTATCCCAGCGGACAGATTCATTTTGTGCGGGTCTGAGTAAGAAAGTTCCGCGAAGCGGGACGAGAGAGATAGATGAATGGAACGATTGAAAAAATGGTTTGACGGGGAGCGCAGAAAGATCGGACCGCTCCCCCTAAGGGCCAGAATAGAATATATATGGATTTATTATAAGATCTGGATCATCGCCATCGCGGCGCTTCTGTGCTTTGCCGTGTACGCGTGGACTACGGCGCGCGGCGCCATCGGCGATAACTGGTTCTATGCCTGCTTTGCCAATACCTCCGCGGATATAGGCAGCGATTCCGCTTTCTGCCGGGAATTTGCCGGCTATGCCGGATATGATCTGAGCCGGAAGAATCTGGTGTTCAACGCTCAGATGTACTGCCAGCCGTCCAAGGGAAAGTACACGGACGTCTATTATCAGAATCTGGTCACCTATCTGGACGGCGGAGTCCTGGATGTACTGGTCATGGAAGAGCCGGAGATTCAGGCGCTGGGCGCCAGCGGAAGGCTTCTGGATCTGGAGGATCCCCGGGTGGAGGCCGTCTATGAGAGGTATAAGGACCGCCTTGTGTACTGTACGCCTTACCGCGCGGAAGAGTACGGCAAGGATCAGGTTGCCGTAGGCATCGACCTGTCCGGCTCCGTGCTGGTGGGAGAGCATAAGGCTTATCCGGACGGCTGCGTCCTGGCCATATCCTCTCAGGCGCCTCATATGGACCAGACCGAGCGTTTCCTTGCGTATTTATTCCGGGAGGCGGAAGAATGAGACCATTAAATGCTTTTTTTGACAATGACAGCGCCTTTGGCCAGATCATGACCCGGCTGGGCATTCTGATCGCGGCCAACATCCTGTTTATTGTCTGTTCCATACCTGTTGTTACGATCGGAGCGTCCTTCGCGGCCCTTCATTATGTGATGCTGAGGCTTCTGCGTGGGGAGAATGAACTGAACCCCTTCCGCGTGTTCTGGCAGGGGCTGAAGGAAAATTTTGTTCAGGCAACCATATGCTGGCTGGGCGTGGTTGTGCTGGCGGCAGTGCTGTATCTGGAAGTATTCTGGTGCCGTCAGTTTTCGGGTCCCGTGGCATTGTTTCAGTATCCGCTGCTGGCCCTTCTGCTGATCCTGATTGTGCTGGCGTCTTACATGTTTCCGACCATGGCCGCTTTTAAGGTGACGCTGTCCCAGCTGCTGGCCGACTGTATCTATTTTGCCGTTCACAGACCGGTCACCATGGTGATGGTTCTGCTGACTGATGTTGTACCTATGGCTTTGACATACCTGGATTACCCCAGGCTTCCTTTGTATGCGTTTTTGTGGTGTATGTTCGGCTTCGCCCTGCTGGCGTTTTCCAACAGCCGCCAGCTTCTGAAGCTTTATCTTCCCTATCTGGAGAAGAAAGAGGACTTTACGGAAGAGGAAGACGGGGCGGAAAAGCATCCGTCTGAAAAGCAGATACTGGATGATATGAAAAAGCTTGAGATGTAAGAAAATATAGAGCGGGAGGATGTGGCTGCAGGATATGAACAGGGAGAGAGAGACGTACCAAAAGAGGTTTAAAAGACATTACGATGAGCTGAAATGGCTCTATATGGAGCTGTATGATTCCATGGAGAACTTTGAGCGGCTGTGCGGCGCCATGGAGGAAATGTATGACCAGAGGAAAAAAGACCTGAAAAGGCAGGATCTGAAGAGAGAAGCGGATCCTGACTGGTTTAAGGGCCACGATATGCTGGGCATGATGATGTATACCGGCCAGTTTGCCGGGACGCTTAAAGGTGTGGAAGAGCATCTGGATTACATCAGATCCTGCGGCGTCAATTATCTGCATCTGATGCCGCTGATGGAATCTCCCAAGGGCCGCTCCGACGGCGGCTACGCAGTGGCGGATTTCAGAAAAATACAGCCGGAGCTGGGGACGGTGGAGGATCTGGAGCACCTGGCTGACCAGTGCCGCCTTCAGGGTATCAGTCTCTGTCTCGATTTTGTCATGAACCATACTTCCGAGGACCATGAGTGGGCCCGGCGGGCGAGAGCAGGCGAGAAGGAGTATCAGGACCGGTATTTCTTCTATGACAGCTGGGAGATTCCCATGCAGTTTGAGCGGACCGTTCCCCAGGTATTTCCCACGACGGCTCCCGGCAATTTTACCTGGCTGCCGGAGCTGGGCAAGCATGTGATGACGACCTTTTATCCCTATCAGTGGGACCTGAATTACCGGAACCCCACGGTATTTCATGAGATGATCATGAACTTTCTGTTCCTGGCCAATCTGGGGATCGACGTGATCCGGATTGACGCGGTGCCGTACATCTGGAAAGAGCTGGGGACCACCTGCCGGAATCTTCCCCAGGTACATACTATCGTCCGGATGATGCGGATGATTGGAGAGATCGTATGCCCGGGCATTCTGCTTCTGGGAGAAGTGGTCATGGAGCCGGTGAAGGTGGCGCCCTATTTCGGCACAGTAGAAAAGCCGGAGTGTCATATGCTCTACAATGTGACGACCATGGCGACTATCTGGCATACGGTGGCGACTCAGGATACCAGGCTGCTGAGGAAGCAGCTGGATACTGTCTACAGCCTGCCCCGCACCTATACGTTTCTGAATTACCTCCGCTGTCACGACGACATCGGCTGGGGGCTTGATTATGATACCCTGGCCCAGTGGGGCATGCAGCAGATTCCCCATAAGGAGTTTTTGAACAACTTCTTTACGGGGAGCTGGCAGGACAGCTTCAGCCGGGGCGAGCTGTACAACAATGACCCGATTACCCGGGACGCCAGGTTCTGCGGGACGACCGCTTCCATGTGCGGAGTGGAGAAGGCCGGCTACTGCGGAGACGACGGCGGCATGGTGCAGGCGATACGGCTGGATCTGATGCTTCACGCGTTCATGCTGTTCCAGGCCGGAATCCCTGTGATCTACAGCGGGGACGAGGTAGGGCAGGTCAACGATTATACCTACAAGGAAGACCCGGATAAGATGCTGGATTCCCGCTACATTCACCGGGGGGCGTTCCAGTGGCATCTGGCAGACAACATTGACAAAGAAGGGACCGTGCAGAATCAGCTGTTTAACGGCCTTCGCCAGCTGGAAACCATCCGGCAGGCCCATGAGGCCTTCGGAGCAGGAGCTCAGGCAGCGACCTGCGATTCCTGCGATTCGGCGCTGCTCTATATCAGCCGGACCAGTGAGAACGAGAAGCTGCTGGGCATCTTCAATTTCAGCCAGGCGGTCAAGATCCTGGACTGGACCATAGGCGGCATCAATCTGGTGACAGGCGGCGATGTGGCCGAGGAGAAGCGCCTTGTGCTTCGGCCCTATGATTTCGTGTGGCTTAAGCTGGAGAAGACTGAATAAAGACGCCGCGGAAAGTCCATACTTTTACAAAAGCGGGAAGGATGGACCGGCGCGGTGAATGAGAAAGGGAAAAAATTTGTAAAGATCCTGGGAGTGACCGGGGCGGTGTACGGAGTATTCCGATATCTCCTGCCTCTGGTGGCTCCCTTTCTGTTTGCCTGGGGAGCGGCGGCGGCCCTGCGGCCGTCGGCCTGCTGGCTGTCAGAGCGGATGCAGGTCCGGTTAAAGACCAGAACGGGCAGGAGCAGGAAGTTCGGCCTCAGTCCCGGCGCGGCGGGAGCAGCGGAGCTTCTGGCGCTTTTGGGCATCCTGTGCGTGTTTCTCTATCAGTGCGGCCGGAAGCTGTATCAGGAGACGGTCCTTCTGATGGAGCAGTTTCCCCTGTGGCTGGAGCAGCTTGACGCGGTGTTGACCGGCGCCTGCCGCCAGGTGGAGGAAATGTTTGATCTGCGCCGGGATTTTATGGTATATCTGGCCCGGGATATGATAGCCGGCCTGGGAAGACGGATGAAAGAGGGAATCATGCCCTATGTGATGGGAAACTCTTTCCTGGCTGCCCAGTGCTGCATAGGCTTTGCCGTTGTTATGCTGTTGTTTGTCATCGGGACGATGCTGTTCATTCAGGAATGGGATTCCATCCGGGAAAAAATAAACCGGTCGGTATTCAGGCATGAATTTAGGAGGGCCTGGCAGGTGCTGCGGCTTACGTGCCGTGCGTATCTGTGGACCCAGGGAGTGATCGTGCTGCTGACGATGGCGGTGTGCGCGGCGGGGCTGTTTCTGCTTCGGAGCCCCTACGCCATCCTGGCCGGAATCGGGATTGGGATCCTGGACGCTCTGCCCATCTTCGGAACCGGAACGGTGCTGATCCCATGGGCTGTCATTCAGTTCATCCGTCGCAGATGGCTCAGGGGTTTTCTGATTCTGGGAATGTATCTGGCCTGCTACGTTCTGCGGGAGATTCTTGAAGCCAAAATGCTGGGCGGCAGGATAGGCCTGTCGCCCCTGGAAACCCTTGTGTCGATCTACGCGGGGCTGCGGCTGTTCGGGCTTCTGGGAGTGGTTTTGGGGCCGGTGGGAACGCTGCTGGTGAGGGAGTTTGCCCGGCCGGAAAGCGACAGAAATTGAAAAAATGTAAGTTATCGCCGTTATTTCGTTGAAAAAGTGTAAAAATAGAGGTTAAATCGTATTGAAAAAGTGTATAGAGGATAGTATAATGAAAAAAATACGGAAGCAGAGGTGTCGGCTGTGTTGAAGCGCAGAGCAAAAAAGAATATTCTGACCTGGATGGAAACGTCAAAAACTGCTTTGCTGGTAAGCGGAGCGAGGCAGGTGGGTAAGACATGGCTGATCCGGCAGTGTCTTCAGGAAAAAAAAGTTGATTATCTGGAGCTTAATCTGATTCAGGAGCCGGAGTTAATACCGGTGCTGTCTGTATGCAAAAATGTAGAAGACCTTGTCATCAATTTATCTGCAGTCAAAAACCACACCTTCAAAAGAGGGGAGACTGTTCTTTTCATCGATGAGATTCAGGAGATGACGGATATTCTGACTCAGATTAAGTTTTGGGTGGATGAGGGGAGTTTCCGGTATGTTTTGAGCGGTTCCCTCCTTGGCGTAGAGCTTCGCAGTCTCCGGTCGGCTCCGGTAGGTTACCTGACGGAAATAAAGATGTATCCCATGGATTTCGAGGAATTTCTTACTGCGTCCGGCGTGACTTCAGATGTTCTGGATTATCTGAGACGGTGTTATCATGACAGGGATCCGGTTTCGGAATTGATTCACAGGAAGATGATGCAGCATTTTCAGAGGTATCTTGTTGTGGGAGGAATGCCTGCCGCGGTTCAGGAATATGCAGATACAGGGAACATCAGTCAGGTTACGATCATTCAGCGGAGTATTATTGAGCAGTACAAGCTGGATTTTACAAAATATGAAAATCAGGAAAAGAAACTGATGCTGATTGCCGTGTATGAGCAGATTCCGTCTCAGCTTATGAAGCAGAACCGGCGGTTTAACTACAGTGATATAAAGAAGGGACTGCGGTTTGAGCGTTTGGAAGACAGCTTTCTCTGGCTGACGGCAGCAGGCGTAACGATACCTGTCTACAACGCGACGGAACCCCGGGTTGCTCTGAATCAAAATGCGAAAAGCAGTTTATTGAAGCTTTATTCTTCCGATGTGGGATTGCTGACCTGTCAATACGGGAACGCGATCCGGGCAAAAATTTTATTGGGGGACAGTTCGGTTAATCTGGGCGGAGTATATGAAAATGCCGTGGCGCAGGAACTCAATAACCATGGGTTCCCCATTTATTTTTACAACAGTCACAAAAATGGGGAACTGGATTTCCTGATTGAGATGGAACTCTCCGTCGTCCCTATTGAAGTCAAAAGCGGGAAAGATTATTATGTCCACTCCGCTATTTCCAAGGCTGCAGATAATCCTGAGTATTCTGTGCAGACTGCGATTGTCTTTGCAAACTGCAATGTATCCCGGAATGGTAAACTTGTTTATCTGCCGGTTTATATGAGTACTTTTGTCCGCGATGATACCGAACTGCCCGTTCTGCCGCCTGTTGAATGACAGCGGAACTTAACGGGCCGGAAAATTCCCTTTTTGCAGGCGGAGGCGGATCTCGCCTCCGAG
>CANQSK010000069.1 GCA_947626475.1 uncultured Lachnospiraceae bacterium | reverse complement strand
CTGGTGACTACGGTGGCTACAGGTGATCTGTGCGGCATTATGCTCAAAGACTCCGCCCACATTCAGGAGATGGAGGCGGAATGGAAGAACCGGAAGGCCAGAAGGGCAGGCCGGGAGGAAGTGGAGCCTCTCTATACCGTGGAGGACGCCCAGGGCGTCCTTGAGCTGCTGGAGGTCTACGAATATGACGAGACGGTGAAGCTGACGGACGATATTACCATCCGTTTTACAGACGCGGGCCATCTTCTGGGTTCCGCGTTCATAGAGATCTGGTGCCGGGAAGAGGGAGTGGAGAAAAAGATCGTATTTTCCGGAGACATCGGCAACCAGAACAAGCCTCTGATCCGCAATCCCCAGTATATTAAGGAAGCGGATTACGTGGTGATGGAGTGTACCTACGGAAACCGGGAGCATATGGCGGAACCGGGAAATCAGACTACGGAGGACCATATCCGGAGGCTGGCGGCGATCGTTCAGGAGACCCTGGATCAGGGAGGCAACGTGGTGATTCCCGCCTTCGCAGTGGGACGTACCCAGGAGCTTCTGTACTTTTTCCGGTGCATCAAGACCGAACACATGATTCACGGTCATGACGATTTTGAAGTGTATGTGGACAGTCCGCTGGCCATTGAAGCGACCCATGTGTTCAAGCAGAATCTGCTGCGCTGCTACGACGAGGAAACCAGGGATCTGGTGGAGCAGGGAATCAACCCCATCGAGTTCCCCGGACTGAAGCTTTCCGTTACCAGCGAGGAATCCAAGGCCATAAATTTCGATTCCAGACCCAAGGTCATTATCTCCGCCGCCGGCATGTGCGATGCCGGCCGGATACGCCATCATCTGAAGCATAATCTGTGGCGGCCGGAATGCTGCGTCGTGTTCGCGGGATACCAGGCGGAGGCCACTCTGGGCAGAAGCCTGGTGGACGGGGCCATGTCCGTAAAGATATTCGGCGAGACCATAGATGTGGAGGCGCGGATCGAGGAACTGCCCGGATTGAGCGGACATGCGGACCGGAGCGGCCTCCTGGCCTGGATCCGGGCCTTTGAGAAAAAACCTGCCCAGGTATTTGTGGTTCACGGCGAGGACGGGGTCTGCAATCTGTTTACGGACCGGCTGAACCATGAGGAAAAGCTTGCGGCAGCGGCGCCCTTCTCCGGCTCAGTCTATGATCTGGCTGCCGGAAAGTGGCTTGTGGAGACGGCCGGCGTGCCTGTCGAGAAGAAGACGGCTGCCCAGAAGCGGGCCGGCAATGTGTTTGCCCGTCTGGTGGCGGCAGGCCAGCGCCTGATGCAGGTGATCCAGAGAAACGAGGGCGGGGCCAACAAGGACCTGGCCAGGTTTGCGGATCAGATTCAGTCGCTCTGCGACAAGTGGGACAGATAGGAGACAGGTATGGGAAAAGTGCTGATCTATACAGACGGGGCCGCGAGAGGCAATCCCGACGGGCCCGGCGGCTACGGCGCCCTGCTTCAGTATACAGACAAAAGCGGCGTGCTTCATGAGAAGACCATCTCCGCCGGTTATGTGCGGACCACCAACAACCGGATGGAACTGATGGCGGCCATCGCGGGACTCGAGGCGTTGAATCGCCCCTGTGAGGTGGAGCTTTATTCCGATTCCCGCTACCTGACCGACGCCTTCAATCAGAACTGGATCGACAACTGGGTCCGGAATAACTGGAGGCGGGGAAAGAGCGGGCCGGTGAAGAACATTGATCTGTGGGAGCGGCTTCTGGACGCCAAGAGCCGCCACAGGGTCACCTTCATCTGGGTGAAGGGACATGCCGGGCATCCGGAAAACGAGCGGTGCGATCGGCTGGCGACTGCCGCCGCGGACGGTGACGGCCTGCTGATCGACGAGGGCGTGGAGGAAGCTCTGTAGTGCGTCTGTTTCAATTATTTGAAGAAAATCTTACAAAATATTACTAATTTTGAACTCCTATTCCATTTCAATTTCGTTTGTGATATTGTTAAAAAAATGTATCATGAGGGGAACTGAATGAGAGAACGTAAGATTTTGTATCTGCTGGTTCTGACAGCCGTTCTGGGAATCGGGGTGACGTTCTGTACCAGCCGCCTTCTGGGCGTGGGAGCAGGATCAGGCGAAGCCGCCCATGAACAGACGGCAGAGGCGGAAGGAGCGGAGACGCCGGAGGAGACGGTTCAGATTCTGGCGGGCGGAGGCTCATCGCCTTTGCCGAGAACGGCGGACAGTCCGGCTGCGGATAGTTCCGTCCCCGTACCGGAGGAGACCCGGCCTGAGACGGAGATTGAGTCCGGCCCGGATGCGCAGGCGGATTTCGGGGCGGAGAAGGAGGAAGAACCGGCCGGGGAGGCCGCCGCTGAGGCGGCGGATGCCCTGGAGGCAGGGGTAGAGATCACGCCTCTGGAGACGGCGGCGGAGAGTGCGTCCCTGAAGAAGACGGCGGAGATCACGCCCCTGGAGACGACAGTGGCCATCACTCCCCTGGAGACAGCGGCAGAGACGGCGTCCGGCGGACAGAAGGAGCCTCAGCTTGTGGCCGCGGAGGACCGGACCGGGGAGAATCCTTACCGCACCAGGCTTCAGGAGCTGGACATGCGGATTCAGAAGATCAGGGAGAGCAGGGAAGCCTCCGCGCCGAAAAACGGCGGGGGAGCGGCGTCTGCCGGGAACCAGGCCTCGGACGAGCTGTGGCTCTGGAATAACGAGCTTCAGACGATTTACAATGAACTGCTGGACCGTCTTGGCGGCGATCAGGCGGAAGCCCTGGTGGCCTCCCAGCGGGAATGGTACAAAAGCAGGGACGCGGAGGCGGTGGCGGCCGCCCAGAGTTCCTCCGGCGGTTCCCAGGAGAGCGTGGAGTATACGTCGTCTCTCGCGGTTTCCGCCAGGGCCAGGGCCTATGAACTGGTGACGCTTTATGAGAATGTTCTGACTGATTAATCAGGTTCCGATTCAGAGGGGCGGGGCTGCTTTCGGCGGCTCCGCCTTAAAAATCCCCTTAAAAGTTTCTTGGATTGGTCTCTTGATAAATAGCGGGTCTTGTGATAGGATAAGGGTTGATATGATTTGCATGAGAAGGAGGAATTGCGCATGTCCGCCATTTTAGGAAGTATAGTTACAAATGTTCTGACAGCTGCTTTTCTCGCCGCTGTGGCGTTTGCCGGCATTATCGGAGGTAAAAAACTGCGGGACCGCAATGACGCCAAAAAGAAAGAGACTAAGTAGCTTTGGAGGATGAGAACGTTGCAGAAGTACGGTGTAAATGAACTGAGAAGAATGTTTTTGGAGTTTTTTGAAAGCAAGGGACATCTGGCGATGAAGAGCTTTTCCCTGGTGCCCCATAACGATAACAGCCTGCTGCTGATCAACTCCGGCATGGCTCCCTTGAAGCCTTATTTTACCGGTCAGGAGATTCCTCCCCGCAGGAGAGTGACCACCTGCCAGAAGTGTATCCGCACCGGCGACATTGAGAATATCGGAAAGACTGCCCGCCACGGCACGTTCTTTGAGATGCTGGGGAATTTTTCCTTCGGAGATTATTTCAAGAACGAGGCCATCGCCTGGTCATGGGAGTTTCTGACCCAGGTGGTGGGGCTGGATCCGGACCGGCTGTATCCCTCCGTCTACCAGGACGACGATGAGGCTTACGATATCTGGAACAAGAAGATCGGCATTCCCAAGGAGAAGATCTTCCGCTTCGGCAAGGAGGACAACTTCTGGGAGCACGGGGCAGGCCCCTGCGGTCCCTGTTCCGAGATCTATTATGACCGGGGAGAGAAGTACGGCTGCGGCAAGCCGACCTGCACCGTAGGCTGCGACTGCGACCGGTACATTGAAGTATGGAACAATGTGTTTACTCAGTTTGACAACGACGGGCACGGCAACTATACGGAGCTGAAGCAGAAGAACATTGATACGGGCATGGGTCTGGAGCGTCTGGCCGTGGTGGTGCAGGACGTAGATTCCCTCTTTACGGTGGATACCAACAGAGCCCTGCTGGACGAGGTGTGCCAGATGGCCCATACCGCTTATCAGGCGGACGAGAAGAAGGACGTGTCTCTGCGTATTATCGCCGACCATGTCAAATCCTGCACGTTTATGATCTCTGACGGCATCATGCCTTCCAACGAGGGCAGAGGCTATGTGCTGAGAAGGCTTCTCCGCCGCGCCGCCCGCCACGGAAGGATTCTGGGCATCGAGGGCCGCTTTATGGCGGAGCTGGCCAGAACGGTCATCTCTTTGTCAAAGGACGGCTATCCGGAGCTGGAAGAGAAGAAGGCCATGATTCTCAAGGTGCTGTCTGAGGAGGAGGAGAAGTTCAACAGGACCATCGACCAGGGCCTTGCCATTCTGGGCGAGATGGAGCAGAAGATGGTGGCGGAGGGCCGGACAGTGCTGTCCGGAGCGGACGCTTTCAAGCTGTACGATACTTACGGCTTCCCCCTGGATCTGACGCTGGAGATTCTGGAGGAAAAGAATTTTAAGGTGGATGAGGAAGGCTTTGAGGCCGCCATGAAGGAGCAGCGCGAGAAAGCCCGCGCCGCCCGCAAGACCACCAACTACATGGGCGCCGACGTGACTGTGTACCAGTCTATCCCAGCGGAGATCACCACGAAGTTTGTAGGCTATGACCATCTGGTCTATGATTCCAGGATCACGGTCCTGACCACGGAGGACGAGCTGGTGGAGGCCCTGACGGACGGTGAGAACGGCACCATCATTGTGGATGAGACGCCTTTCTACGGCACCATGGGCGGACAGCAGGCGGATATTGGCGTGATCGAGAATGAGAGCGGTTCCTTCCAGGTGAAGGACACCATTCATCTCCAGGGCGGCAAGGTAGGCCATGTGGGAACCATGACCAGGGGAATGTTCAAGGTGGGCGACACAGTGACTCTGAAGGTGGACGAGGCCAACCGTCTGTCCACAGGCAAGAATCACAGCGCGACTCATCTGCTTCAGAAGGCTTTAAGAACCGTGCTGGGCGAGCATGTGGAGCAGGCCGGCTCCTACGTGGACGCGGCCCGGCTTCGTTTCGACTTTACCCATTTCTCCGCCATGACGGCAGAGGAGCTTCAGAAGGTGGAGGATCTGGTAAATCAGGAAATCCGCGAGAATCTTCCCGTGGTGACCCAGGAGATGGGTCTGGAGGAAGCCAAGAAATCGGGAGCCATGGCTCTGTTCGGTGAAAAGTACGGAGAGGTGGTCCGTGTGGTGAAGATGGGAGATTTCTCCACAGAGCTTTGCGGCGGAACCCATATCTCCAACACCGGCGTGATCTCCAATTTCAAGATTCTGTCCGAGACCGGCATTGCCGCCGGCGTCCGCAGGATCGAGGCCCTTACGGGCGACGGCCTGATCGCCTATTACAAAGAGGTGGAGAATGAGCTTCACCAGGCGGTGAAGGCGGCCAAGACCACCCCAGCCGAGCTGACCAGAAAGATCGAATCCCTCCTTGATGAGATCAAGGCCCTTCATTCGGAGAACGAGAAGCTGAAGAGCAGGCTGGCCAACAGCGCCATGGGCGATGTCATGAGTCAGGTGAAGGAGATCGGCGGCGTCAATGCCCTGATCGCCAGAGTGGCCGATGTGGATATGAACGGTCTTCGGAATCTGGGAGACCAGCTGAAGGATAAACTGGGCGAGGGCGTAGTTGTGCTGGCCTCTGTTCAGGACGGAAAGGTCAACCTGATGGCGACTGCCACGGACGGCGCCCAGAAGAAGGGCGTCCACGCGGGCAACCTGATCAAGGCCATTGCCGGACTGGTAGGCGGAGGCGGCGGAGGCCGTCCCAATATGGCTCAGGCCGGAGGCAAAAATCCGGCGGGTATTGACGGCGCACTGGAGAAAGCGGCAGAGGTTCTTGGCGGCCAGATAAAGTAAAATGTACTGGAAAAAATACAAGAATAATTTTTTCAGTATTTTAAAAAAATATTGACGAATATTGATTTTGTGGTATAATCAATTCAGTGCTAGGAAATACCCATACAGTTGTATTTTGCACAATACACAACTGGAGGGAGGTAGGTGTAAGGTATGTCGAATGTGATTGTGAAGGATAATGAGTCTCTGGACAGCGCTTTACGCAGATTCAAGAGAAACTGTGCGAAAGCCGGTATCCAGCAGGAAATCCGCAAAAGAGAACATTACGAGAAACCCAGCGTTAGACGCAAAAAGAAGTCTGAAGCTGCAAGAAAAAGAAAGTATAATTAATGATCGCGTACAGGTCCTCAGTGTCGTCACTGAGGACTTTTTATCGCCCTGCGGGAGTCTGCCTCTTCTTTTCCGCAGGGCGTCCGCGAAAGACAAAAGATACGTCCTGTCCGGCTTCTATCTTTCTTCCCCGCCGCATAGACTGGAATAACCACGATAGGAAGCGGCCGGAAGATGTTTGGGAGAATCGGTCTGCAGGCGGCGTCCGCGCTGCACATTCCTCAGGACGTGATTCCGGGTGAACCGGTGATCACCGTAACCGGAAGACAGAGAGTCTATATTGAGAATTACCGCAGGATCGTCACCTTTAAGGAGGAGGAGATCCGGCTTCAGGCAAAGACCTGCCGTATAGTCGTGCGCGGCAGGCGGCTTAAGATTGCCTATTACACCAGCGAAGATATGCTGATCGCAGGTCAGATCAGCTCTGTGTGCATGGAGACTTAAGCGGAAGGGGCGTAATCGATTGCAGAAGGCATGGTCCCGGAACCGGACGGGGTATCTTCGCGTCCGGATCTCCGGTTATTCGACGGAACGGTTTCTGAATCTGTGCAGTGCCAACGAGATGGACATATGGGAGCTGTCTCCGGAACAGGACGCGGTGGTCTGTTCCATGACTGTTCCCGTGTTTCGGAGGTTAAAACCCCTTGTCAGGAAATCCGGCGTGAAGGTCCGGATCCTCGGCAGGTACGGGGTTCCTTTTTTTATAGCCGGAAACCGGAAAAGGCAGGGACTGTTCGCGGGGGGAGCGGCTTTTTTTCTGATCCTGTATATATTATCCCTGTTTGTGTGGAATATTACCTTTGAGGGAAACAGCCGTTACAGCAGAGATACGCTTCTGGATTATCTGGATACCCTGGGCGTCCGCTATGGGATGCGCAAAAGCGGGATTTCCTGTGAAGATCTGGAGGAATCCATACGGAGCGCGTTCCCTGAGATCACCTGGGTGTCGGCCAGCGTGTCCGGGACACGGCTGTTCGTCCGGGTGAAGGAGAATGAGGCCCTCTCCGTCATACCGGAACAGGACGACAGCCCCAGAGACCTGGTAGCCGGAAGGGCGGGCACCGTCACCAGAATGGTGGTGCGCCGGGGAAGAGCCGCGGTTTCCGCCGGGGATCAGGTGGAGAAGGGACAGCTTCTGATCTCTTCTGAGCTTTCGGTGACGGATGACAGCGGACAGGTGGTGCGCACCATGTATGTCCGCGGTGACGGCGACGTCTATGCCAGGACCCGCTACACCTACCGGAAGATACTGCCGGTCATACGGGAGGCAAAATCTTTTACGGGAAGGAAGCGGTACGGCTTTTTTCTGCAGGCAGGGCCTTTCCGTATCCGCCTGCTGACGCCCTCCTCCGGGAAAGGAAGCTGGGACTATCTGTCGGAGAGCCGGCAGCTTTGCCTGTTTCAGGATTTTTATCTCCCGGTTTACGGCGCCTGGATTGTGGGGGAGGAATATGAATTATACGGGAAATTCTGTACGGAAATGGAGGCGAAGGCCCTGTCTGAGCCCATTCACAGCCAATATCTTGAAAATTTAATGGAAAAAGGTGTTCACATTATAGAAAATGATGTTAAAATACATAGGGACGGTTTATCGTTCATTGTCGAGGGCACAGCTGACTGCGAGGAGGAGATTACGGAGGCCAGGACAGTGGAGGTACCGGCCAGTAAGGAGTGAAAGAGAAGTACATGAGCGTAATCGAGACCATCATTGATATCCCTGTGGAGCATGAGCGCAACGTCTGCGGACAGTTTGACGAGTATCTTAAGAAGATTGAGAAGACTCTTCATGTGACTATGATATCCAGAGACGGGACGCTGAAGATCATCGGCTCGGAGGGAACCGTGCAGAGGGCCAAAAGTGTTTTCAGCAACCTGCTTGAGCTGTCCAGGCGGGGCAATGCCATCACCTCCCAGAATGTGGACTACGCCCTGTCCCTGTCCTTTGAGGAGAAGGACAGCCAGATTCTGGAGATCGACCGGGATATTATCTGCCGGACCATAAACGGGCGTCCGGTAAAGCCCAAGACCATAGGCCAGAAGGAGTATGTGGACGCCATCCGCAGGAAGATGATCGTCTTTGGCATCGGCCCGGCCGGAACCGGCAAGACTTACCTTGCCATGGCTATGGCCATCCAGGCCTTCAAGGACGGTGAAGTGGGAAGGATCATACTGACCCGGCCGGCCATTGAGGCAGGCGAGAAGCTGGGATTCCTCCCCGGGGACCTGCAGAGCAAGATCGATCCCTATCTGCGCCCTCTCTATGACGCTCTTTACCAGATCATGGGGGCGGAGGTTTACCAGCACAACGCGGAAAAGGGACTGATCGAGGTAGCGCCTCTGGCCTACATGCGCGGTCGTACCCTGGACAACGCCTACATTATCCTGGATGAGGCCCAGAACACGACACCTGCCCAGATGAAGATGTTTCTGACCAGAATCGGCTTCGGCTCCAAGGTCATCGTCACAGGCGACCAGACCCAGAAGGACCTGCCTGCCGGCGCCGTCTCCGGCCTGGATGTGGCGGTGAGGGTCCTGAAGAAGATTGACGACATCGGCTTCTGTTATCTTACCAGCACCGATGTGGTCCGCCATCCTCTGGTACAGAAGATCGTTCAGGCCTATGACGACTACGAGGCCAGGAAAAACGAGAAGACAAAAAAGGGAGCGAGATATGACGGTCACCATTGAGTACGAGGCGGAAAAGAAACTGGACATTCCCTGGGAGGCGATCATTCGGGATGTGGCGGAGGCCAGCCTGGATTACGAGAAATGTCCCTATGAGGCGGAAGTGAACGTGGTGCTGACGGACAACCGGCGGATCCATCAGGTGAACCTGGAGTACCGGAACGTGGACAGGCCCACGGACGTTCTCTCTTTTCCCGGACTGGAATTTGAGACTCCGTCAGATTTCAGCCGTGCGGAGGAAATGTATGCCGACTGCTTCAACCCGGAGACCGGCCAGCTGATGCTGGGGGATATCATGATATCGGTGGACAAGGTAGAGGAGCAGGCGGAGCAGTACGGCCATTCCAGGGAAAGGGAGCTGGCATTTCTCACGGCTCACAGCATGCTTCACCTGTGCGGCTATGACCACATGGACGACGGGGAACGGGCCGTGATGGAGGAGAAGCAGAGGGAGATATTAAACAGCAGAGGGTACATAAGATGAAAAAGAAAGCAATGTGCAAAGAAATGTTCCGGTATGTTCTGGCCGCGGCGCTGACGGCCGCGGTGCTGTCAGGCTGCGGCGCTAAGGAAGCGTCCGCCCCGGCGGAAACATCCTCAGAGGCTGAGTCAACGACGGAAGAGGTGCCTGTGACGACACCGCCTGAGACAGAACCGGAAACGGAGCCTGAGACAGAACCGGAGACCGAGCCTGTTGAGCGGGTAGAGGTGGACGGCAAGATCAGAAGCTATCTTACGGGAGAGATGGTGGATGTGGCGAAGGCCAACCGCCGTCCCCTGGCGATCATGATGAGCAACGATAAGGAGGCCATGCCCAACTATGGGATCAACCGGGCGGGAGTGGTCTATGAGGCGCCGGTAGAGGGCTCCATGAACCGGTATCTGGCCATTATGGAGGATTATGACGATCTGGACAGGATTGGTTCCGTCCGCAGCTGCCGCACGTATTATATTTATTTTGCCAGGGAGTTTGAGGCGATCTACGCCCATTTCGGACAGAGCACCTTCGCGGAGCCTTACCTGAAGTACATAGACAATATCAACGGACTTAAGGGTGCGGGAAGCAGCGCCTATTTCCGGTCAAAGGACAGGAAAGCGCCCCACAACGCCTACGCCAGCTTTCAGGGGATTCAGAAGGCCATTGAGGCTCTGGGATATTCGCAGGAGTACCCTGAGGACTACGAGGGCCATTATAAGTTTGCCAGAAACGGGGATCAGATTTATCTGGACAACGCGATGGAGGCCTATCAGGTTGTGCCGGGATACGTTTATAATAAACCGTATTTTGTGTATAATGAGGATGACGGGCTTTATTACCGGTATCAGTACGGGGCGCCCCATGAGGGAAGCGAAGGCCCTATCGCCGTAAAGAATATTATTTTCCAGTACTGCGCCGCAGGCTACTATGCCACGACGCCCTACCGGGATATCAATGTTCACGGCGGCCAGTACGGATACTATATCACCAACGGACAAGCTATCCCCCTTACCTGGGAGAAGGACGGGGAATTCGGGGTAACCCATTACTATAATACGAATCATGAAGAGATCACGCTGAATCAGGGAAAGACCTGGGTCTGCATCATCCCGACGTCGGATTTCTCAAAAACGGAGATACATGGAAAAGAATGAAAGAGGACGAAGCAGAGCTAAATATGGACGCGGAAGAGGGGCGCAGCCTCCCGTAAGGCAGGGCGGCCCTGACCGGCAGCCAGCCAAAAGCGCCGGTTCCAATTTCCTGGTGCAGGGCAGCATCCTGGCCATAGCCGGAATCATTGTCCGGTTAATCGGCATGCTCTACCGGATTCCCCTGTCGAATTTTATCGGGGACGAGGGAAACGGGTATTACGGGGCGGCATTTAATATTTATTCCACCCTGCTGATCATGTCGTCCTACAGCCTTCCGGTGGCGGTTTCCAAGATGGTGGCCTCAAGGATTGCCGTAAAGCAGTACCGGAATGTCAGCCGGATCCTGAGGGCGTCTCTGATGTACGCCACCATTGCCGGAGGATTCTGTTTCTGCCTGATGTGGTTCGGGGCGGATTTTTTCGCGGAGCAGGTTCTGGAGATGCCCTACAGCTCCTACGCCCTTAAGACTTTGGCCCCTACTATCTGGGTCATGGCTTATCTGGGGGTGCTGCGGGGATATTTTCAGGGACATTCCACCATGGTGCCCACGGCGTTTTCCCAGATCATTGAGCAGGTAGTCAACGCGGTAGTCAGCCTTCTGGCGGCCAGCGTCCTGTTTGGCGTGGGACTGAAATCCAATCTGGTTTACGGTTCCACGGAATACTCCTACGCCTTCGGCGCGGCGGGAGGGACCATGGGAACCGGTGCCGGTGCCTTTGCCGCCTTTTTCGTGCTGCTGGTGCTGATGATCCGGCACAGGCCCGCGGTCCGCAGGCAGATCGCCAGGGACCAGAGCGGAAGACTGGAGAGCTACGGAACCATTTCTTATATTATGGCCATGACCATCCTGCCGATTCTGATCAGCAGCACCATCTACAACAGCGGGACGGTCATTGACAATATTGTGTTCGGTCAGGTGATGGCCGGTTCCGGCGCCCAGGCGGAGATCGCGCCTATGTGGGGCGTCTATTCCGGCCGGTATCACCTGCTGTTCAATATTCCCGTAGCTATAGCCAACGCTTTGTCGTCCTCCCTGATACCGTCCCTGTCCATGGCTATGTCGGAGAGGAACCGGCGGCTGGTTCTGTCCAGGATATCCATGGCGGTCCGGTTTTCCATGATCATCGCCATACCCTCCGCAGTGGGTATGACGGTGCTGGCGGCGCCTATTTCCAACCTGCTGTTTTCCAGCATGGACAACACGGTTTTGATACGGATGCTTCTGTACGGCTCGGCGGCTGTGGTGGTGTTCTCCCTGTCCACTGTGACCAACGGAGTGCTTCAGGGGATCAACCGTATGCGCGCGCCGATCATCAACGCCTCCATCGCCATGGTGGCCCACGTGATCGTGCTGTATGTGATGCTGGCAGTGTTCCATATGGGGATTTACGGCGTGCTGTATGCCAATATTTTCTTCGCGTTTCTTGTATGCGTCCTCAATGCCGTCTCCATTGCCAGATACGTCCGGTACCGGCAGGAGATTATCAGGACATTTTTGATCCCGCTGGCGGCATCCATGGTTATGGGCGGGGCGGCCTTCGGAATCTACCGCGTCTGCGCTGCCCACTTTGGCAATCTGCTGAGTACGGGGATTTCTGTCCTGGCGGCGGTTCTGATCTATTTCCTGCTGTTGATTCTCTTGAAGGGGGTTACGGCGGAGGAGCTGCGGAGGATGCCTATGGGGACTCGTCTGCTGCGGTTTGCCCGGCTGCTGCATCTTATGTAGGAATGTTTAAAAATGACAGGAACGGCAGATACTATACCTGTAAGGAGGCTAATTTCCATGAAAAGGTATGGCATCTGCTTTTTGATTCTTGCAGCCATTATTCTTGCCTGCGTCCTGGCGGGCTACGCCGTCACTCTTGACCGGTCCTCCCGGTATGAGAGCGCGGCCCCGATTCCCAACACAGTGTACGAGACGGAGACGGTGCCGGAGAACCGTGTCGTGATCAATCAGGAATATAAGGAGCCTGACACGGAGACAGTCAGTCTGGACAGGTATCTCCTGGTGTCGGAAACCGGGTATCTGCTGGTGGTTTCCGGCGGGGAAGCCCGGGAGTGCATGCAGACCCATATTCCCCTGACAGATTTTCCCACAGAAGAGCAGGACAAGCTTCGAGAGGGTATCTGGTTTGAGTCCATGATGGAGGTACTGTGCTATCTGGAATCCTTCACCAGCTAGGCCCTTTTCCTGCTGAGGCAAAATGGAGTTGAAAACAGCGGAAAAACCGGGTAAAATAGGGATGACTGAAACCGGCGACGGATTGGATAAGGAGGGGGACATGGGCAGACATGTCTTGATTATAGGCGGAGGGGCTTCCGGTATGACGGCGGGGATTTTCGCGGCCAGGGCAGGGGTCTCGGTTACTGTTTTGGAGCATAAGGACCGGGTGGGAAAGAAGCTTCTGTCTACCGGCAACGGCCGGTGCAATTTTACCAACCGGGACCAGAGGCCGGAATGCTACCGGTCTGAACAGCCGGACTTTCCCTGGCGCGTGATTCAGAATTTCTCTCTGGAGGACACGCTGGAGTTTTTCCGTGGCTTGGGAATCCTTCCGAAAGAAAGAAACGGGTATTTCTATCCTAACTCGGATCAGGCGTCCTCGGTGCTCGACGCTCTGAGGTTTGAGCTGGAGCGGTCCGGCGTCCGGGTGGAGTCGGACTGTCACGCGGAGGAAATTCACGTGGAGGAAATTAAAGCGTCAGATAATCGTGTGAGGAAGGGCCATATGTCAGATGGTCATGCCGGGGAAGCCGCGCCGGGCTGCCGGTTCCTGGTAAAGACAGACCGGGGCGAGTTTCGGGGCGACGCCCTGATTCTGGCTGCCGGTTCCAAAGCAGCTCCCGCCACCGGTTCCGACGGCAGCGGATATGAGCTGGCCCGCAGTCTGGGGCATCATATCATCACGCCTCTGCCGGCCCTGGTGCAGCTTCGCTGCGAAGAAAAGGATTACCGGCAGCTGGGCGGAATCCGGACAGAAGGCCGGGTAAAGCTGTATATGGCCGGAGAAAGTCCGGCGGAAAAGAGCGGAGCAAAGCGCAGGGCGGCCAATTGGATTTTCCTGGCGGAGGATGCGGGAGAGATTCAGCTGACGGATTACGGGATTTCCGGGATTCCTGTGTTTCAGGTCAGCCGCTATGCTTCCGTTGCCCTACATAATCACAGAGATGTAAAGGCGGTGCTCGATTTTCTCCCCCGCATGACGGAGGAGGAGACGGAAGAAATGCTTGCGCGGCGCCGAAAAGGCTGCTCCGGCTGGACCTGCGAACAGTTTATGACCGGACTTCTCAACAAAAAGCTGGGGCTCTGCCTGCTGAAGCGCGCCCGGATCGAGCCTGGCGCGATGACGGAGAATGTGCCGGAGGAAAAATGGATGGCGCTTCTGCGACAGATCAAGTCCTTTGAGAGCCGTGTCGTGTCCGCCAATCCTTTTGAGCAGGCTCAGGTGTGCCGCGGCGGCGTGGATACAAGGGAAGTGGATCCCGGGACTATGGAATCGAAAAAAGTGCCGGGACTTTATTTCGCAGGTGAGATACTGGATGTGGACGGAATCTGCGGCGGATATAATCTCCAGTGGGCATGGTCCAGCGGAGCTGCGGCGGGAAGGGCGGCCGGAAGCGGCAGATGAAGAGACAAAGGAAGAGGAGAAGGCCGGATGAGGATGAGAAGGACAGAGGAAGAGGCCGGATGAGGATGAGAAGGACTGGCGAAGAGGACGAATGAGGATGAGAAGAACAGATGAAGAAGGCAGAGGATAAAGGATTGACTCAGACGGGGATGGTAACGGTATGATAAGAATCACACAGCTGAAGCTTCCCATTACCCATGAGAAGCAGGATCTGGTCATCCGGGCAGCCAAGCTGCTGCGGGTTTCCGACGACAGCATCCGCTCTTTCCATATTGTGAAGCAGTCCATTGACGCGCGAAAAAAGAATCAGATTCAGTATATCTATACCCTGGACGTGGAAGTGGACAACGAGAGGCAGGTGGTGAAGCGGGCCGGAAATCCTCAGATTGCGATCGCTGAGGAGAAGGTTTACCGTTTCCCCGCAGGTGAGAAAGGCCGTGAGCCTGCAAAGTACCCTCCGGTTATTGTAGGCAGCGGGCCGGCAGGCTTGTTCTGCGGGTATATGCTGGCCCGGGCCGGGTTCTGCCCGGTGATTCTGGAGCAGGGGGAGGATGTGGATCTGCGCCGGAAGAAGGTGGAAGGATTCTGGCGCGGGGAGGAGCTGGATATCCGCTCCAACGTACAGTTCGGCGAGGGTGGAGCCGGAACGTTTTCCGACGGAAAACTGAATACGATGGTGAAGGACCTCATGGGCCGGAACCGAGAGGTGCTGCGGATTCTGGCCGAACACGGGGCGGATTCGTCGATTTTGTATGTGAACAAGCCTCATATCGGTACGGATGTGCTGGGCGGGGTTGTAAAAAATATCAGAAACCACATGATCGAATTGGGCGGAAGGGTGATGTTCGGCGCGAAGGTGACGGACCTGATCCTGGAACAGGGAAGGGTTGCGGGAGTCCGGTTCGTCCGCGGAGAAGGCCGAGAGCATCCGATTGCCGATATGATGCCTGCCGGTCAGGTGGTTCTGGCTGTGGGCCACAGCGCCAGAGATACCTTTGAGATGCTTTTGAGACGCGGGGTGCCTATGCGGCAGAAGGCTTTTGCCGTCGGCCTTCGGATCCAGCATCCTCAGAAGATGATCGACGAGTCCCAGTACGGATTCTCCGATCATAGACTTTTGGGGCCTGCCGACTACAAGCTGACCCATCAGACCCTTTCCGGCAGGGGCGTCTATTCGTTCTGCATGTGCCCGGGCGGTTATGTGGTCAACGCGTCATCAGAACCGGGATATCTGGCCGTCAACGGGATGAGCAATCACGACAGAGCCGGCATCAACGCCAACAGCGCTCTGATCGTGACAGTGACGCCGGAGGACTTCGGGGGAGATTCCCCTCTGGCCGGCGTGGAGTTTCAGAGAAGGTTGGAGAGGCTGGCGTATCAGCGCGGCTTTGGCCGGATTCCCGTGCAGCTGTACGGTGATTTCAAAGCCGGGAGAATCTCGTCTGATTGGGGCGATGTGGAGCCTCAATTTTGCGGCGGCACCACCTTTGCCGATCTTCGGGAAATCCTGCCCGCCTGCCTTTCCGATTCTATTCTGGAGGGCGTGGAGGCCTTTGAGGGGAAAATCCGTGGTTTTTCCCGGTACGACAGTATCCTGGCGGGGGTGGAGAGCAGAACCTCATCGCCGGTTCGGATTCCCCGGGACGACAGAATGGAAAGCAGCGTAAAGGGGCTGTTTCCCTGTGGTGAGGGAGCCGGATACGCAGGTGGAATCACTTCAGCCGCCATGGACGGGATGAAGGCGGCGGAGGAGATCGCGAAGCGGTGGAAACCGGCCGGCGTCTGATCATCGCGGCAGAAACGGGAATGAAACCGCGGCAGGCGTCTTGACAAAAGAAAAACCGATGCTATAATTGAAGAAAGAACGCGCTGACGGGAACAGTAGGATATCGGAGCCTCTCAGAGAGGAAGGCACATGGTGGAAGCCTTCTGTGGGGAAGATATCGGAAGACCATCCCTGAGCGGCCCTTAATCGGGTCCGGTGACTCCGTTATCGTCCAATGAAGTGGTTCGGGCGGCCGTGGCCGTCCGCTCAAAAAGGGTGGAACCGCGATTTGCTTTGTGAATCGTCCCTTCTTGTACAGTCCTGTACAGGAAGGGATTTTTTATCTTTATAGGAAATTCCGAGATTTGGGAAGGATAAAAAGAACAGGTGTTAATCGAACACATGTTAGATAAACACCTGT
>CANQSK010000068.1 GCA_947626475.1 uncultured Lachnospiraceae bacterium | reverse complement strand
ATAAATAAAATATAATCAATCGGCTTCGCCGCAAATTTTGAGCGATTTGTCAAGCGATTTTTGAAAAAAAGTGGGTGATTTTTTTGAGATAGGGGTCCGAAAGCCTTATAGAATCAGGGCTGAAGATTCCGAGAAGTTATTATCAGAGAAAAGGAGGAATCATATGAACAAAATCAGAAAAATGGTGGCTGCATTTTTAATGATGGCTATGACAACAGTTCTCATTGGGGGATGTCAAAGTAACTCGTCAGGGTCTGGAACTTCAGAACAGACAACAGCTGAAATTTCATCTCAGAATCAGGAAGCACAAACTCAAGAGCCAGCAAATGATAATACAGTATTGACTGTGGCCTTAATGTCTAATGACTGGTTGGATGCGGCAGAACAAATTGCCAATGATTTCACGGCTAAGTATGGAATTAAGGTTGAGTATACACCTATGCCTGGAGAGGTAGAAGAATATTTACAACCTAAAGCAGCGGCAGGAGCTTTGCCAGATGTTATGTCCATTAATGCAGGGTCCTTTGGAGGGGATTTGGCAGAAAATAATTTGATTATTGATCTTTCAGAAACAGACGCGGCCCAAAATATGTTGGAAAGTTTAAAACCAGTGTTCACATCCGAGAGTGGTAAACTTTTTGGTATAGCAGGAGGCCTTTCCTCAACATTGATTTATTATAATAAAGAAATTTTTGCGGATGCCGGTATTACTAAAGAGCCTGAAAACTGGGAAGAATTTCTTGAAGTTTGTCAGACTTTGAAGGATAAAGGATATGCGCCGCTTGCTGTGGCTATGGGAGACGGAGCCATTTCCAATACTGCTTGGAGTACCGGTAATGCGGTAGAAGTGGCAGCAGTAAATCCTAATTATATCAGTGAAATCGCAGATGGTAGCTTCCGATTTGATACACCTGAGCAGGCCAGAATCTTTGAAAGGGTAAAGACTTTAAATGATAGGGGTTATCTTTTAACGGGATCTGTAAGCGCTATGGTTACTACGCTACTTGATTCTTTTAAACAAGAGAAAGCCGCTATGTGTTTCCAGGGAATCTGGATGGCGGGATCGTTCATGGAGAGTCCCTTTGAAGTAGGAATGATGGTACCACCGTGGAATATGGAAGGTCAGAAGCAAGGGGTTGTACTTGGTACGGAAACTGGTTTTGCTGTGGCGGCAGGTCCAAATCAAGATGCAGCTATTAAATTTGTGAACTATATCGCTAATGAAGAAGGATTTTACACATATCAGCAATCAAGAGGGAGCATTCCTTCGCTGATTAATTATGATGAGAGCAAAGTAAAAATGACTGATGATGTGAAGGAATATGTTAACCGTTTGCTTGATATTGAGATAACTGGAGCTTACTGGTTTGAGATTCTTCCGCCGTCTGTCTATGCTAGACTTCCTCAGACTTTTCAACAGGTTGCTACGAATGAGATTACGCCAGAAGAAGCTGCCCAAGTGCTCCAGGATTTATACACAGCTCAATAGAAAATATATTGGAAGGAGAGAAGATGTTGAAAGAAAGTCAGAAAATTGTCCCGATGAAACGGAAACCTATAAATCCTAAATACGTCAACGGAGTGCTTTTTACCCTTCCGGCAATAATCCTTGTGACAGTGTTTCTGATTGTTCCGATTCTCCTCTCCTTCCGTTATAGCGTGACCAATTGGAATGGCATTTCTCCAGAGTATCATTTTGTGGGAATGGAGAATTATCGGAGTGTAATACAATCGCCGGAGTTTAAAACTTTGTTTTTTAATACGTTTTATCTCATTATTTTATACGTGCCTGTGCTAAATGTGATGGCCATTTTTTTCGCGGTGACGATCTATGATATTGGGAGATTTGCTAACTTTTATAAAGTAGTTTTATTTCTTCCTAATATTGTATCGATGGTAGTAGTGGGTTTTATTTGGCGGACGATATACAATCCATCGACGGGGCCTTTGGTTTATATATTAGAAAAAATAGGGCAAGAAGGATGGATACAGGATTGGATTGGACAGAAACAGACTGTAATGCCGGCGTTGAGCATTGCAATTATTTGGTTTGCCGTAGGCTTTTATGTGTTGATTTACCTTGGAGGCCTGTCAACTGTACCTGAGGAACTTTATGAAGCGGCTGCAGTAGATGGAATCAATTGGTGGCAAAAGTTATTTTATATAACCCTGCCTTTGATTGCTCAGTCTATAACTATCAATGTGATTGTTTCTACGATTGCAATTCTTACACTGTTTGATCTCCCATACGTACTGACACAAGGAGGTCCCGGATATGCATCACAAACGATGGCTCTTATGTCATATCAGTATGCGTTTAAAGCAATGTCTCAGGGGAAGGGAATGGCCATGGCTGTAATGTTGACCCTAGTCACAGTGATATTTGCCATTGCAGAGTTATTTTTCCTTAACAAGAAGGAGATTGATTTATGAAATGGAATCAAAAAAGTAAAAGAACTTTGAGAATCCTAATAAAAAACGGATTTATGATGCTAATTATGATATTTTATCTTCTCCCTTTTTGGTATGTAGTGAACAATGCTTTTAAGGAAAAATCTTATATCTCATTAACTCCATTTACGATTACACCGGAGATATTTACGCTAGAAAATATACATTCTGCTTTTGAAAAAATGGATTATCTGTCTACCTTTTTAAATAGCTTTATGGTATTAATTCTTTCCTGCAGTATATTTATAATAGTAGGATCGATGGCGGCCTACGGAATTTACATTGCTAATCATAAGGGATTTCAAATGCTCTATGTGATGTTTGTGTCGTTGATTGCTTTTCCATTTCAAGCAGCTATGGTTCCTTTGGTTAGTCTCTTACGAACATTGCATCTGTCAGACCATTTCCTGGGACTGGCGCTTATATATTCGGCTATGTTTATGCCTTTTGTAGTATTTCTTTACTCGGGCTTTATAAGGTCCCTTCCAAGAGAACTTATGGAATCTGCCAGAATTGACGGAGGAAGTTATTTTAAGATATATGTTTATATTTATATGCCTTTGCTGAAGACTGTTACGGGAATCATACTGGTGCTTCGTGGTGTTTATGTATGGAATGATCTCCAAGTGCCATTGATTGTTATTAATGATTCGACAAAACAGACGTTGCAGCAGAGATTGTATGTATTTGCTCAGTCCAGAATTGGAAATTTCGATTTAGTATTTGCCGGAGCCTTATTGGTATGTCTGCCTATGGTGATGCTTTTTCTTTTGATGCAGAAATCATTTATCAAAGGTGTTATGGCAGGAAGCGTGAAAGGATAGGGGTTGAATATGAACGTAGTATCAGTTATGGCTCATCAGGATGATGAATTGATGTGCCTTGGGACAATGCTTAAGATGAAAAAGAGGGGGGATAGTCTCCATTTCATTTGTTTGACCAGAGGAGAGACCGGTATGATTCATCATCCGGAAATGACAAAAGAAGAAGCTGCTCAATGCCGGAAGACAGAGATGGAGGCTCTCGTGACATTAGTAGGGGGGACGTATCAGTGTCTAGGATTTGAGGATGAATTTTTGTATGATAACAAAGAAACGAGGATTGCTCTAATTGGCGCATTGCGCAGGGTTAAGGCGGATGTTATATTTACTCACAATGAATATGATTATAATTTAGATCATATGATCGTGAATCGTCTTGTCAGACAGTGTGCTATGCAAATGGCGTTTCCTGTGATTCTTACCGATGCGCCGCCAACGAAAGGATTTCCAGCTGTATTTATGGTAGAACCGGCAGAGGGGTTTGACTTTGAACCCACTCATTGGGTTGATATTGACGATACAGTAGAAGAAAAATGGAAGGCTGCACAGCAGCACAAAAGCCAAGATGAAGCGTTTAAAGCAGGCTTTGGAGAGGAATATGGTATAAAGGAATGGACTAGCCGTACTTCTTCTCATAGAGGAAATCAATGTGGCTGTTCTCATGCTGAAGCATTTCGACCCATGATGACTAGAGGATTGATAAAAGGATATTCTATACTTCCGTAGAATAGGAGGCTAGTTATGATTGTAGATATACATACTCATTATCTTCAATATGCAACGGATTTCAAAGAGCCTTTTTTCTCAGACTTGAAGCGCTGCGGAATATTACAGCAATCATGGGATTACACAGAACGAGATTATCTTTTAGGAACCGCAGAGGCGGATAGAGTTATTGTTTTTGGCCTAAAAGGAAAGAAGACTGGATGGGAAGGGAACAATAGCAGGGTGGCAGATTTTGTAAATCGTCACGGAAAAAAATATATATTTTTTACTTCCATTGATCCAAATGAAGAGGATTATATGGCACAGCTTGAAAGAGATTACAAAGAACTTCACTGCAAAGGTGTTAAGCTGGGGCCAATTTATCAAGGAATTCATCCTTTAGATAAAAAATATTATCGGATATACGAATATTGTCAACAGTACGGACTTCCGATCATAACACATATGGCGACAACCTTTTCTTCTGGTGTTCCGCTTGAATATGCAAGACCACTTTATATGGATAAGGTGGCTTGTGATTTTCCCAAACTAAAAATTGTCATGGCTCATATGGGGCATCCATGGGAAGCAGAATGCATAGCAGCAATCAGACATCAGCCAAACTTATATGCAGATATCTCTGCCCTGTATTATCGTCCTTGGCAGTTTTACAATACTATGAGACTGTTAGAAGAGTATGGGGCAGGCAATAAAGTGTTTTTTGGATCGGATTTTCCAGCGACAACTACAGCAGATTCCATCAAAGGCCTATTAGGAGTAAATAAAATCATTGAGGAAAGTAATTTGCCTAAAGTATCTGATAAATTGATACAATTGATTTTATACAGCAATCCCATAAAAGAACTCGAGATTGAATAGGAGATAATGTATGAAAGCACTTGTTCTTATGGAACCGGGAAGGCTAGTCTATAAAGAATGGCCTTTAAGGCAGCCGGATGATAATGAATTATTAATTAAGACAGAAGCAGCTACTATTTGCACTTCTGATCTTAATGACATTAAGTATAATCCTTTTGGGATATGTACACCAATGGTAATGGGACATGAGGGAGCAGGAATCGTAGCAGCCATCGGCAGTAAAGTTCAGGGGTTTGCGATAGGGGACCGGGTGGCCGCCCACCCGGTAATGGCCTGCGGAGAGTGCCAAAGCTGCAAAAGGGGATTGTTTCATCTGTGTCAGAACATGAACCATTTAGGTATTAATCGGGAAGGAGTATTTGCAGAATATTTCTGTGTTCGAGCTGATCGAGTCAGGAAAATTCCTTCTTTTATGGATTATGGGACAGCAAGTTTAATGGAACCGGTTAGTGTGTGTTTAGAGGGGGTTAAAAGAGGAAACGTAAAATCAGGAAATAGAGTTTTGGTCATTGGAGATGGGCCTTTTGGAATTATTACGTGTCAGTTGTTGCAAACCTTTTCCCCTGTCCAGATTATTTTAATCGGACGCCATTGGTTTAGAATGAAAAAAGCGAAAGGAGTGTATCTTATCCATGAAAAGGAATGTCCTGATGTAAATGCTCAAGTAATGGAACTGACAGAAGGCAATGGGGTGGATTGTGCCATCCTCTGCGCGGGGACATCAGAGGCAGTAAACCTGGCAATTTCTTGTTTGAGACCACGAGGTACATTGTCAGTATTTTCAGCTGTACCAGGTATGCCAGGAATCGATTTGTTTCATGTCCATGTAAAAGAATTGAATATTTGTGGTTCCTGTAATGATGAAAATCAATTGGATCAGGCAATAGAATTTTTAAGTAATCGAAATCTGAATCTAGGTAATTTAATTACCCACAGGATTCCCTTCCCTCAATGGGAAAGAGCGTTTGCTTTGGCGGAGAAAGGAAAAGATGAAGCATTAAAGGTAACATTGACTTTTGAAGAGGAAATGAATCTATGAAAATTACAAAAGCAGAGGGAATAATTCTAAAATCTCCAGATAAATATCATAATCCTTCAGGAAGTGAAGAAGCGTCTGGGGTTGCATATTGCTTTTTATTGAAATTGACTACTGATGAGGGAATTGTTGGCTGGTCAGATGTAGAAACCGCTCCTCATATCGCGCAATCGCTTATTGGAGCTCCTGAAACGGGTTCTGATATGATGGAAGGAATTAATGCTCTTTTAGTGGGCGAGGATCCCTTTGACGTCGAGAAGATATGGGATAAGCTTTATTTGGGGACTGCATATTATGGTCGAAGGGGTGTAGCTATCCAGGTAATATCGGGTGTGGATATTGCCTGCTATGATATTATTGGTAAGGCTATTGGAAAGCCGATTTATAAGTTGCTTGGTGGAGCGCGGCGACGTAAGGTCAGGGCATATGCTTCTACGTTGTTTCGTTCGACACCGTCTGATATGAAAAGAGCATGTGAATATTATCGTTCAAAAGGCTTTACAGCTATAAAATTTGGATGGGGAGTGTTTGGCCAAGATATGCAGCATGATGTGGAACTGGTGAAAGCCGCTAGGCAGGAATTAGGAGACCACATGGAACTTATGGTAGATGCAGGATGGAAGGTAAGCAGAAGTGCTGCACAAGCGGTAGAACTTATGAAGCGATTAGAACCCTATCACGTTTACTGGTTAGAAGATTTTCTGCATCCAGAAAATTATGAGGGATATCGAAAGGTAAAAGAAGCAGGTTCCAGCATTCGCATTGCCGCGGGAGAACAGGAAGCTACGGGGTGGGGATTTCGCAGACTTATCCAAGAGGGACGGATTGATATAGTTCAACCAGATATATCAAGATGCGGCGGTTTCACTCATATGAGGAGGATTATGTGGGAAGCAGAGGCTGCAGGTATTGATGTATGTCCGCATGCATGGCTGACAGATCTTCTGACTGCTGGAAGCCTTCATGTTAACGCCGTTCTCCCTAGGAGTTTGTTTTTGGAATATAATGTAAGTTCCAGTCCTATGCTAAGAGATATTATTCAAAATCCCATACAAATGGATGAACAAGGAATGATGAATGTTCCGGAAGGCCCAGGGCTTGGAATTGAAATAAATGAAAAGGCTTTAAAGAAATACTGCATAGGTTAAAGTTGTTTATATTACTGAAAGGAAAAAGTTATGATATCAGAGAACTTAACAGCTTGTCCATGGGAGCAATGGAAAAAAGAGGACAAGGCAGCCCTTTGGTTTTTGGGACAATCTGGATTTTACCTGAAAAGTGGAGGTTATTCGGTTGTTGTTGATCCATATCTTAGCGACAGTGCAGGAGAGGCAGATCCCTTGTATCATAGGTTATATCCGGCACCAATTTTACCAGAGCAGCTAAAAGCAGATGTTTATATAGTAACTCATGGTCATTTGGATCATCTGGATCCAGTTACTGTCAAAGGGTATAGAGATAAACGAAATACTATTTTTATTGCGCCCCGTCATGCAGCGAAGGAATTGACTCAGTTGGGCGTACCAAGGGATCAGATACAGATAGTGGATCATGGAGACTGGTTTCAAAATAGAGAGGTAAAGGTATCTGGTATATTTGCCTTAGGGACAGATGAAACTGTGGTAGATACGGCAGGATATTGTATTACTTTTGCAAATGGTAAAAGTGTATATCATACATCAGACACAGGTTATTGTAAGCTTTTGCTTCAGGCAGCCCCGAAAGCAGATATTCTTCTTCCCTGTATTAATGGAAAATTTGGTAATTTGTCCGTCAAACAAGCAGTAGAATTGACTCTCAATTGTATGCCTCGATATGTAATTCCTCATCATTACGATATGATGGAGAGAAACAGTGAAGATCCCATGGCTTTCTATCAATATTGTCAGAAGAAAGGATTAGAGGGAATATGTCGTATCCTTTCGGTGATGGAACTTTTTGAATGGTGATTGGAAAAGACTTTAGGATATAGAAAATATAGAAGAACGGAGAATTTGTAATGACAGATAAAGAAAAATTTGCTTGGATAAAGAAAAATCTGTATGTTGCTGTAGTTTGTGATATTTTGGATAGTCTTGGTTATAGAAATCAAGCTATGCATCAGAGACTTCGTCCTTTAGATGAAAATTGCTGTGTCATAGTGGGACGCGCCAGAACTTTTCGCTGGCTGGAAACAGATTATGTAGTAGAAAATAATCCGTATGGCAAAGAAATTGAGGCTATGGATAGTTTGATGCAAGATGATGTAGCTATACATTCGACAGATAGTGGAGGAACCAATGCACCCTGGGGGGAATTAATGTCTACGGCAGCTAAAATGCGTGGAGTAGCGGGGTGTATTTGTGATAGTCAGATACGGGATTGTCTTAGAATTAAGGAAATGAAGTTTCCGGTTTTTTATACTGGAATCCGTCCTTTGGATAGCAAAGGACGAGGGTTAGTTGTGGCTTATGATGTTCCGGTTCGTTGTGGTGATGTATTAGTACGCAAAGGCGATTTGATTTTTGCTGATTTTGACGGTATAGTAGTAGTTCCAACTGAAATAGAGAATCAGGTCCTGGAACTGGCTAGCATTAAAGTCTCAAAAGAAAATCTATCTCGGAAAGAATTACTTGAAGGAAATAGTCTGAGCAGTGTTTATGAAAAATACGGTGCGCTGTAATTTAGAAAGGCTTTATTGTCAAAGCAGGTCGAGAAAATATAATATAGTGATTGCAAAATTCATTTGCCTCCTCTATAATATGGGAGTATTTGTTTCCATTTTCATAATTCAAGAGAAAAGACAAGGAGAACCATACTATGGAGAAGAAAAATGGACTTTCGGAACAGGCCTTTCAGTTTGAAGGGAAAATGCCCCTTTCCCAAGCCATTCCCCTGGGCCTTCAGCATGTGCTTGCCATGTTTGTAGGCAACCTGACGCCCCTTCTGGTGATCACCGGCGCCTGCGGCCTGGCAGGAAACGCTGAGTTTGCCGATCTGCGTATTTCCCTTCTGCAGAACGCGATGCTGGTGGCAGGTATTGTGACGCTGATTCAGCTGTTTTCCATTGGCCCCATCGGTGGCAAGGTGCCGATCATCATGGGCACCAGCTCCGGATTTATCGGCGTGTTCAGCGGCGTGGCCGCGTCTATGGGAAGCGGCGTGCTCACCTACGGAGCCATGATGGGGGCATCCCTGCTGGGCGGCCTGTTTGAGGGCGTGCTGGGATTTTTCTTAAAGCCCCTTCGGAAATTTTTCCCGCCGGTTGTCACCGGAACGGTGGTGCTGTCCATCGGCCTGTCGCTGATATCTGTCGGAATCAATTCCTTCGGCGGCGGCAATACAGCCAAGGACTTCGGATCCATGGAAAATCTTCTGCTGGCCACTTTCGTGCTGGCGGTGATCCTGATCGTGAAGCACTGCACCAAGGGATTTTTAAGCTCCTCCGCCATTCTGGTGGGTATTGTGGCCGGGTATATAGCGGCTGTGATCATGGGGATGGTTCTTCCTCATACAGGCATTGACGCGGAGGGCGTGGAGTACACCAAATCCTGGGTCCTGAACTGGAGCCAGGTGGGAACGGCGGCCTGGTTTGAGATTCCCAGGCTGATGCCGGTAAAGCTGGTCTTTGACATGAGGGCCATTCTTCCTGTTATGATCATGTTTATCGTTACGGCTGTTGAGACGGTGGGAGATATTTCCGGCGTTATGATCGGCGGACTGGACCGTGAGGCTACAGACGATGAACTGGCCGGCGGCGTGATCTGCGACGGTATCGGTTCTTCCATCGCGGCCCTGTTCGGCGTGCTGCCCAACACCTCCTTCAGCCAGAACGTAGGACTGGTTGCCATGACCAAGGTAGTCAACCGATTTGCTCTGGCCTGCGGAGCCGTATTCCTGATTCTCTGCGGTCTGATTCCCAAGCTGGGCGCGGTCGTGTCTATCATGCCTCAGTCGGTTCTGGGCGGAGCAGCAGTTATGATGTTCTCATCCATCGTGCTCAGCGGCATCCAGCTGATCACCAGATATCCGCTGACGGCCAGAAGCCTTTCCATCGTGTCGGTCGCTCTGGGCGTCGGCTACGGCATGGGCGCCAACGCGGGAATCCTGGCTCATACTCCCCAGTATGTACAGCTGATCTTCGGCGGCTCCGGCATAGTTCCGGCGGCCATGGTCGCGATCCTGCTGAATGTGGTTCTTCCCAAGAGCGAAGCCGATCTGGAGATTGAGGCGGCGGAAAATCATTAAATGACAGAATAAAATAACCGGAAAACGGCGTACTGCCCAGGCAGCGCGCCGCTTTTTTAATGTGCTCCTGCCTTGTCCGCCGAGCGGATCAGCTCATAGTACTGCATGGGAGAAATGCCGTACTCTTTTTTGAATGCCCGGTAGAAGGCGGAATAGGCAGTAAAGCCTGTATCCAGAGCGGCCTTTTCCATGGGTTCGCCGTTGGAGATCATTGTTTTGGCCGCCGACAGCCTGCTCTGGGTGACAAAGCGGTAAAAGCTTACGCCGGTGTACCGGTGGAACAGGCTGCCAAGAGTCCCCTCGCTGACTCCGAACCGGCGGGCAATCTGCCCGGCCGTGATCTTTTCTGCCAGATGGCCTTCAATGTAATCCAAAATATAATCCAGCAGTTCCTCCCTCCCATCGGGCAGCACGATGTCTTTTTCCGCGTAAGCCCGGGCGATCTGGCCCAGAATCGTGATGACAAGCCCGCATGTAATGCTTTCCCAGGCGGGCCGGTGCAGTTTGGATTCCCTTAAAGCCGATTCAAAATAGCCGCGGAGAAATTCCCATCTCGTGCCTTCCACCGAAAGGATGCAGTGGGATTTGGGGAGGCGCAGGGCGGTCCAGTCATTCTCCAGGATCCGGATGACGTTGGAGTTGACGCAGATCAGTATGCGCTCCAGTGGTCCTTCGTCTTTCTGGGCCAGAAGGGGCTGGTGCCTGGTTCCGGGGGCCGTGAAAATAATGTCGCCGTCGTGAAGCGTATAGCGCCGGTTTTCCAGAAGATACTGGGCTTTCTGCTGCCCTCTGCACAGGGAAATCTCATAGAAATGGTGACTGTGAACCGGAATGGGCAGATCACCGTAGGCGAAGTCGCGTACAACCGCGAATTTCTGCATGCCCATCTCCGCGTCCTGGTAAATGTTGGGACTCAGATTCTGAATTTTCCGTATAAAATCTCTGCCCGGAATTTCATCATTCCGAAGGTCTGACAGCGCCGTCAGGGAAGCAAACAGATTTTCCATAAATTCTCCGTACTTTATGAGTGGCAAAAATGTGATAATGGCAATGTTGCGGGGGATTTTAGCAATGGAACATGTGGGGCCTGTCAAATATAATGAAGCTGCAGGATAACTGCCAGTTTGGATTATAAAACAGGAGGTGCCACATGTCAATTGAAAAAGCGGCCGTGCGTCCGTTCGGCGTAAAGGATCAGTTCGGTTATGTCTGCGGCGATATGGCGGGAAGTTTTGTGAATCTTTTTGTTGATGCCTATTTTCTGACATTCTGTACCTACGTTCTCGGCATCAGCGCCGGGTGGATGGCGACGCTGTTTTTGGCGGCCCGTCTGTGGGACGCGGTGAATGACCCTATCATCGGTTCCTTCCCGGACCGGTGGCGGCTTGGGAAGGGGACGGACAAGTTTAAGCCGTGGATCAAACTGTTTATGGTCCCTCTGGCTCTTTCCGGCGTGCTGTGTTTCTTTCCTGTGTCTCTGGAAGGCCGGGCGCTTCACGCTTATGCGGCCTTTGCCTATGTTCTGTACGGTATGTGTTATACCGGTACCAGCATGCCCTTTGGCGCCATGGCGAATGTGGTATCCGTTGACCCTGTCGAGCGCTCCAAGCTCTCCCGTGCCCGCAGTATCGGAGGCTCTCTGGTGGGGATCGCTGCTCTCAGCTTTGTGCCGGTCATCTGTTTTGATTCAAAGGCCAATATCATCCCGGCCCGATTTACTATGCTGGCGGTGATTTTCGGCGTATGCTGCCTTGTCTGCTATACGATCCTGAACACTCTTACGCTGGAACGGTATCAGGCGCCGGCGGCAGGACCGGAGTTCCGGTACGGCCGGGTACTGAAGGCGGCGTTCCGCAACCGTCCCCTCATCGGAGTTATGACGGCTACCATAGGAAGCATGCTTTCCATTACCGGCGGCGGTCAGCTGAGCAGTTATATTTACAAAGAATATTTTCAGAATACCAGCGCCATGACGCTGACGGCCCTTTCGATGGTACCTGTGATGATTATCCTTTTTCCGCTGGTGCCGAAGTTGGTGGCAAGATTCGGCAAGCGTGATGTGATTCTGGTTACGACGGCCCTCGGCCTGGCGCTGAACCTGGCCAGGGTAGTGATTCAGATTTCCAATGTTTACGTCTACGTCGCTCTTTATATTGTAAGTTCCATATCCCAGGGGATTTTTACCATGTTGATCTGGGCGCTGGTTTCCGACTGCCTGGATTACAGTGAGTGGAAGGAGGGCGTCCGCAGCGACGGAAGTATGTACAGCCTGTATACGTTCAGCCGTAAGATCGGAAGCACCCTGGCATCTACGGGAGCTGCCAGCGCCCTGGCGGCGATCGGCTATGTGTCCGGCGCCAACGTAGTTCAGAGCGCGGCGGTTATCAATAACATTTACTATCTGGTGTGCCTTGTTCCGGTAGTTTCCTGTGTTCTGGAACTGATCGGAATCGGCCTGATCTTCAATCTGGATAAGGAAGCGACCGGGCAGATGTACCGGGACCTGGCAGATAAAAGAGCCGCCGGGAAGCAGGCGGAGGCGGGTGAGCAGGGATGATGAAGATTGACCTGCATCTGCACCTGTCCAGGAAACAGCTGCCGCCGTCCCCCTTTGGCCGGGTAAGCACCGCGGAACAGATGATTCCCCGCATGGCGGAACTTGGAATTGAAAAAGGCGTGCTCATGTCCGGAGGAGAGAGCGGAAGGGATTGGGGAACCAATGAGGAGAACCGAAAGATAGCGGAATTGTATCCGGACCGCTATGCCTGGATGTGCAATCTGGATGCGGAGGATACCGGTAACGTGTACCGGCGGCTGAAGATATGCCGGGATCAGGGAGCCGTCGGCATCGGTGAACTGATGGTGAACCGCCGTCTGGACGATCTGTTTCTGGAGACGGTGTTTGACGCAGCCGGAAGGCTTGGCCTGCCTGTTACGTTTCATATGAGCCCGGAAGCAGGGAGTGGATACGGTGTTGCGGATGACCCGGGCCTGCCTCTTCTGGAACGGGCCCTGAGGCGTTTTCCGGATACGGTATTCCTGGGTCACAGTCAGCCTTTCTGGATCGAGATCAGCGGCGACGCGCCGCCTGATAAAGCCGGAAGGAACAGCTGGGGCAAAGGCCCTGTTGTGCCAGGCGGCCGGGTTTTGGAGCTGTTTGACCGTTATCCTAATCTATATGGGGACCTCAGCGCCAACAGCGGAGGCTGCGCCATTATGCGGGATGAAGCGTTCGGACTGGCGTTTCTGGAGAGATACGCGGACCGGCTGTTTTTTGCCACGGATATGGTGAACACAGAGATGGAATTTCCTCTCGGAAAGTGGCTGGATATGCAGGTGAGCAGCGGAAAACTGAGCAGGCAGGCCTATGAGAAGATCTGCCGGAAGAACGCGGAGCGGGTCTTTGGACTGGGAAAGGAGAATTTATATGCCTGATTACAGAATCGTCACTCCCTGCGGGCCGCTGAGAGGAACGGAATGCCGGTGGCCCGGAGTAGCCGCTTACCTGGGTATTCGCTATGCCTCGGCCGGCCGGTTTGAATATCCGGTGGTAACTACAGGATGGGAAGGGGAGTATGACGCGTTTTCCTACGGAAACTGCTGTTATCAGCCGAGAGCATTTCAGAATGAGGAACGTATGCCGGATAAGGCATTTTATTATCGTGAGTTCCGTAAAGGCGAATACTATTCCTACAGTGAGGACTGTCTGTTCCTGAATGTGTGGACGCCGTCGGAAGCCGGAGAAGGAAGCAGGCTGCCTGTGATTTTCTACATACACGGAGGCGCTTTCAGAGGCGGCTGCGGACATGAAAAGCCATTTGACGGACCGGTCTGGCCTGCGAAGGGAGCGGTCGCCGTTACCGTCAATTACCGTCTGGGGCCTTTGGGATTTCTGACGCTTCCGCAGCTGAAAGAGGAGGCAGGCCGCACAGGAAATTACGGGTTGTATGACCAGATTGCCGCCCTTCACTGGGTGAAGCAGAATATCTCGGCTTTTGGCGGCGATCCTGACAATATTACGATCATGGGGCAGAGTGCCGGGGCCATAAGCGTTCAGCAGCTGTGTCTCAGTCCTCTTACAGGAGGTCTGTTTGCAAGGGCCGTCATGAGCAGCGGAGGGGGAATCGGAAGTCTGATGCCGGTTGCATCGGCGGAGAGCCGTTATCCCTTCTGGCAGAAGGTGATGGACCGGGCAGGCTGCCGTACTCTGAGTGAACTGCGGGCCGTTTCTGTGGAGACGCTGTTCTCTGCATGGGATCAGGTCAGAGAGGAACACCCGGAGGAAATCATGGCGGACAGTCCCTGTGTGGACCATCATCTGATCACCGGGGTGTGGGCAGATAAAAAGATCCCCTATCTGCTCGGCTCCAACAGCGAGGATATGATGCCTGGCGTTCTGCAGAAGATGGCCAGAGACTGGTGCGTATTGCAGGACAGCCGCGGCGGTCCGCCCAGTTATGCCTACTTTTTTAAACGCCGGCTCCCGGGAGATGACAAGGGAGCCTGGCACAGCGCCGATCTGTGGTATTGGTTCGGCACGCTGGAGAACTGCTGGCGTCCCATGACAGAGTATGACCGGCAGCTGAGCGGTCAGATGGTGGACTACCTGATTCATTTTGCCCGTACAGGGAATCCCAACGGGGACGGGCTGTGCTTCTGGAAGCCTGTCAGCGGGAAACAGACAAAGGTTCTTCGGCTGGGAGAAGGGGCCGCCTGTATGGGGGATGTTGACGGGGAGGAGCTGAATCAGGCTGTATTGACAGAAGCATCAGGGTGAGAAGAACTGTTTGCCCATAGGATTTTTCTCCATCATTTCCAAGTCTTCCCTGGTGTCGATGTCTTTCAGTTCCCAGTGGGAGGCGGCTTCTATGTATCGTACCTGTTCCGGATAACTCTGAAGCAGGCAGGAGCCGCCCTTTCCCTGGGGTAAATGCTTTAATTCCGCAAAATATTTCCTGGGAAATATCAGGGGGCTGCCGGGAGTTCCGTTCCAGGACAGCCGGTAGATATATTCCGGCTCCCCCATAAAAGCCTGAATCATATTTTCAATCGTATCTTTGGACAGAAATGGCTGGTCGCAGGGGCAGAACATACAGCCGTCAGGAGGATTGTCATCCAGAGCTTCCAGACCCAGCCGCACTGTATCGCTGCGGTAGGGAAAGGAATGGAGGACGGTAGGAATGCCCATGCCGCCGCACAGCTTTGTGATTTCGCTGTGCCGCGTGACGACTACGCGCCTGGCAAACAGGCTTGAATCGGTTGCCGCCAGGATCCGGCAGATAAGCGGTTCGCCGTGGAACGGAGCCAGAAGTTTATTGTCTCCGAATCGCCTGCTCTCTCCGGATGCCATCAGGACACAGGCCAGAACAGGAGAAGCCGCTTTTGTGAAGATTTGCCGGTACAATTTTTCGTTGGTCTGGCGGCATGCGTCCCGAAAGGTTTCATATTTTTGGACGAATTCTTTTGCCTGAGGAGTGAGACGGCTGCCACCGCCCCCTTTTCCGCCAATGGTTCGTTCCGTCAGAGGGAACCCCAGGGTTGCTTCCGCGTGCCGCAAAAGACGCAGGGCCTTGGTGTACGCCATCTCCATTTCCTCGGCGGCGGCTCTGAGAGAGCCGGTCCGTTCAATGCCGTTCAGCAGGTGGCAGGGGCCTTCGCCGAAAAATTTATCTCCATTGTCATCCCTCAGATAAACCCGTGTAGTGGAATACATGGCTGCCTCCTCGTTATGATATCATCATTCTGAACCTGTTTCCTGAGTCTTCGGTTATCCCGGAAACATCACAGGGCGCCGTCCGCCGTTCGTTTCAACTTCATAGATTCGATTCATTGAAAAAATTCTTGCTGTTATATTTTTAAAACAACAGCGCTATTTTAGCAAATTTCTGTTCATTTGCCAAGAGAAATATGTTAAGATAAATGTAATACAGTTTCAGAAGGCTGTTTTGTGAAGGAGTAACCTAATTTTAATAAAATTATTTTGGAGGTACGAAAATGGCAAATGACAGACGACCCGACGACATGACACGAATTACGACTCCTGAGCTTGCGGAAGCATTTATTCAGAAGCAGGTAAAGGCGCTTCAGGACCAGGTGGGGGATAAGAAGGTTCTGCTTGCGCTTTCCGGCGGCGTGGATTCTTCCGTTGTGGCGGCTCTTCTGATTCGGGCTGTGGGCCGGCAGCTGGTGTGCGTGCATGTGAATCACGGCCTTCTGCGCAAGGGGGAGCCGGAGCAGGTGATTGGGGTGTTCCGCAATCAGATGAACGCCAATTTGATCTATGTGGACGCGGTGGACCGTTTCCTGGACAAACTGGCGGGCGTGACGGACCCGGAGCAGAAGCGGAAGATTATCGGCGGCGAGTTCATTGAGGTGTTCGCCGAGGAAGCCCGGAAGCTTGACGGCATTGAGTTCCTGGCTCAGGGAACGATCTGGCCGGATATTCTGGAAAGTGAGAAAGGAATCAAGGCC
>CANQSK010000067.1 GCA_947626475.1 uncultured Lachnospiraceae bacterium | reverse complement strand
TTCTGTTACCTGTCCGAGGAGATGAAATTATTAAAAAATGGAGAGGAAATCATCCTCTCCAGCAAAGAAAGCTTTCTGATGAAATTTTTTCTCAGCCATATCGGCAGAGTGCTCACGAAGGAGCAGATATACAGCAGCATCTGGGGCAACAACGTAGTAGACGACAACACGATCATGGTACATATCCGCCGCCTGCGCATGAAGATCGAGGACGACCCCAACCGTCCCGTTTTCCTGAAGACCGTGCGGGGAGTCGGGTACCAGTTCGTGGTGCCGTAAGGACCGGTCCCCGTCCCCGCCTGTTCTGTCAGATCAAATCAGATCCGCCGCGATCCACATCCATCTTCCCGGCGGCGTAGTCCACACCTCGCGATAGGTCGCGATATTGGCCGGCGGCCAATAGGGAATATCTTCATTCCTTCTTGTCTGCACGCCTACGGGCATCTCGCCCACCGTCTCGCCAAGCAGCGCCGTATACTGCTGTCCATAGTTCTCCCCTTCCCCGTATATCAGCGACTGTGAGAAGGGATTCTTTCCTAATGTCCAGTAGATCTGCTCTCTGGCGATATCCAACAGCTCTTCATCATGAAAATAACGGCCTGTCAGAGACGCCGCCTTTCCCATGGAAAGGTGGACAGCCGAATTTCCGCGATAGGAAAACCATACGGGAAAAGTACGGATATAGTATCCATTGCCCAGGGAGATCCCATTGTTCAGCTGCTCAATATAGTTCGCCCTCTCCGCCGCGAAATCAGCGTGCGGGTGAATCAATTCAAACACTGCCTGGTCGTCCGCCTCGCTGATATGGTAGAGCCCGGCCGGAAGCATCCCGTAAGGCTGCGTATAGGCGGACAGTTTCTTCAAATACTCTCCATGAAGCTTAAGCGCCGTCTCCCACTGTGCCTTTTCCGGAGCGGAATCCATGACCCCGCAGATTTCCGCAAGCGCCATGGCAAAAATGTGATCCCTCGCCTGATGGGAGAAATGCACAATGCTCTTCTTCTCCTCATCCCGGTAAAAATAACCGTTCATCGGACCGGCGTTTCCCGTCTCCTGGCAGCTCATAAGCCGGTCCGCATACGATACGGCCGTTTCCTTGTATATGGTTTCCTTCGTCTGGCGGTACAGCCTGGCGGCCGCCCACACAGCTGCAGCGTAATACTGCGACAGACTTGCCCCGGAGGTGTGCTCCACCATATGCGGCTCCTCCAGTCCCTTCTCGCGAAACCGCTTATCGGCAAAAGCAAAATCCTCCTTTGCCGCTTCCCGGCATTTCCAGGCAAGTTCCGGATCCATTTCCGCAAGGCTTTCCGCGGCGCCTGCCTCGACTGCCGCAAAAATAAAATTCTCAAAAGAACGGTTATTCACGTCCGCTGTCTCGTCATCCATATTTCCGATCAGGGAATCCGTCCAGCGCCTCAGGGCAGCATGCGCGGCGCGGAATCCGTCTCCGAAACGCATTCGGAGGATAAAATCCACTCCCCAGTTCGCTTCTTCCATCAGGCGCAGGTACAAAAGCGGATTCTTTTCCTTCACCGCTTTCGCCGCGGCCAGAATTCCGTCCAGCACCTCAGCGCTCTGCACAGTCTGCTGAGACACATCGGCGGCGTCATGCCAGCCTCCCGCAAAGGTCATCTTTAAGCCGTTATGCTCCGCCAGCACATCATGGTGACAGGTTCCGTGAACATTCGGAACCGGATACCCGCAGCGCTCACAGTAAAGGAAATTAATCAGCTTCCACAGTCCGGATTCCAGGATATGACTGCTGACGGAAAAGCTCCGGGTCCTTGTCTGTCCGAACCGGAGATAATATTCCCCCTCCTGCCGGACCTCCGTAAAGTCTATTATCCCGAACCTGCCCAGGCGATTGTCAATTTTTGTGATCTTTCCCCGGAACACGATCCGGCCGTCCTCTTCTCTCACAAGGTCAAAGGCGTCCGCCTCCGTATTGACTACGGCAGTTTTCTTTCCTTCCGTAAAATATCCTGTTGTCGAGTAGGCGATTCCTTCCCTTTCGCACTGCCATCCGTGCACGACGTTGGGCTCCACCTCCTCAAAACGGATGTCCGCCAGAGTAAACGTCAGATTATCCCCCGTTGACACATCCTTTCCATAGCGGTGAAGGTTAAATGAAATCTCTGTAATGCGGTCATGGGCAATCGAATCAATCTCCCACTCGCATTCATTCCACTCATGATTCTTAAGATTCATCGCGTGGAAACCTTCGCGGGAATACGCGTCCGGTATCTTGATCTCTCCGTCATTGACAAAGCCTACCCGCACAATAGGACTGTGCATGCCCTCGCATTCCGGTTTTATGCGAAAGCGGATCCGGTTTCCGGCCGGCAGATTCAGGCCGCTTACGTCCAGTTTCGCAATATAGCTTCCGAAAGTGGCGTACGCCCCCGCAGCGGCGTCAAGAGCCCTTACCTCGCTTTCCGGCCAGTGTTCCGCCCTGGACCATGTGGTAAGCTTCAGATATCCTTCCTCCTCGATCCGGGATTCCCCCTCGCCCTCAAAGCTCCAGGGCGTCAGATCCTTCCCATCCCAGAGAGGAACGCTGCCAGTCACTTTCTTCTGCCGGTTTTTCCGTTCAATACTCCTGTCCTCGCCGGCTTTTAACGGAAAATGGACATACAGGGAGTCCAACAGAGACTGCTGAAAAGATTTTTCCATCTTACGGTTCCTCCAGCTCAAAAATCGCTTCGGTCTCTACCGGAATATTGCCGGGAAGAACATTGACGCCGATTGCCGAACGCGCCGGAAGATTATCCATGCCGAACAGCTCTCCCAGCAGCCGGCTGCCGCCGTTGGCCACCATCGGCTGCTCCGTAAAGGTATCTTCACTTGCTACAAAAACCAGGATCTTTACAGCCCGTTTAACCTTATTCAGGTCTCCGACCCGGGCCTCCAGAACGGAAAGCACATTCAGCATCGATGCCTTCGCGATCTCCATTCCTTCCTCCGTCGTATACTCCTTTCCCAACTTCCCGCTGTAGGTCTGATCGCCGATCACCGGGCCGCAGCCGGAAATATAAAGGAGACTATCTCCGAATTCCTGACATGGAGAATATAATCCCCCTTTCGCCGGGGCAGCCGGCAGAGTCAACTGTAATTCCTTTAATTTATCATATACATTCATGTTTTTTCCTTTCCCGTCACGCTTTTAATCCGCTGGTCGCGATTCCTTCCACAAAGTTTTTCTGGAACACGGCAAAGCATACGATAACAGGCAGCACGAAAACCAGCGCCGCGGCCATCAGCCTCGCCCAGTCGACAGAAAACTCGCTCATATACTGCTGAAGCCCCAAAGACAGCGTGTATTTGTCCGGCTTCGTAATAAAAATCATGGGGTAGAGATAATCACTCCAGGCATCCAGAAAAGCGTAAATGCCAATGGTAGTCAGCACAGGCTTGCATAACGGCAGGGCAATCCTTCCGTAGCAGGTGAAATGATTCGCCCCGTCGATCTTCGCCGCTTCAATCAGGCTGTCAGGCACGCCCTTAAAGAACTGCCGGGCAATGACGATATAAAACGCCTTGCCGAAGAAGGTCGGAAGAATCAGCGGAACATAGGTGTTGGTCAGGCCCAGTTGGGAATAGATCTTATAGAGCGGGACCATGGTCACCGTAATCGGAATCATCATGGTAGCCATGATCAGACCGGAGATGATGTCCGCGCCCTTCCACTGGATCTTCGCCAGCGAATACGCCACGATCGGAGTGACCAAAAGCTGCCCGCACACGGAGAGAGCCGTGATAAAGATAGTATTCCCCATATACCGGAAATACGGGATGGCAGCAAACGCCGCCGGGAAATTCTCCGTCACCCACCGGCGCGGGAGAAGCTTTACAGGGATCGTAAAGGCGTCGCTGTTCGTCTTAAACGCCGTAAGCAGCATGACCATAAACGGAGAGACATACACTATGACCAGAAGAACCACAAGGATAAAAAACGCCGCCTTTTTAACTTTTTTCATCATAACAGGTCTCTTCATATCCTACTCGCCTCCCGCGTCTTCCGTAACCTTTTTGGTCACCTTGGTCATAATGACAGTCAAAACAGCTACCACAATAAACAGAAGCCAGGCCATCGCGGAAGCCTTACCCATTTTCAGATACGTAAACGCATTGTGGAAAATATATAAGGGGTACATCAAAATGGAATTTTCCGGGCCTCCCGCGGCGCTTCCGCCTCTCACCCCCGCGTTGGCCGTAACAATGATATACACCTGCTGGAAATACTGGAAGGCATTGATGATGCTTAAGATTGCCTGGTATACGATAACGTGAGCCACGCAGGGAAGGGTAATGTAGAAAAAACGCTTCACCGCCCCTGCCCCGTCAATCTCTGCCGACTCATAGTAGCTGAGCGGAACCGACTGAAGGGCCGCCATACAGACCAGCATGGTGGTTCCTGTATTCCAGGTTCCCATCAGCACCAGCGCCCATTTGGTATATCTGGAATCCAGCAGCCACGAAGGGCCGCTGATTCCAAAGAAACCTAAAACATTGTTAATGTAACCGTAGGTAGGATCAAACATCCAGATCCACACCATAGTAGCGGCTACCATAGGAATAACGGAGGGAAGGAAAAAAGCAGTGCGCACCAGACCGCGGCCGCGGAAACTTTTTACCACGATGCAGGCCAGAAGCAGCGCGACCATCAGGTTCACCGGGGTAGAAACAAACGCCATAAACAGCGTATTTCTCAGGCTTTTCCATATCAGAGGATCGCTGAATATATCTCTGAAATTATCCAGCCCGACCCACTGGGGAGTCGTAACGGCGTTGAATTTCGTGAAACTGTAGTACAGCGAACTGCATAACGGATACACGCTGAATGCCAGAAACCCAATTATCCAGGGCATTGCAAAGAGAAGTCCGTACAGAAACTCCTTTTGCTCTCTTCTTGTTTTTCTCCTTCTCACCTTATTCCTCCTTGTATCCTGACTTTTCAAATATCAGCAGTTACTTACTGCAGGCCCGCGCTCTGGGCAGCCAGGTCGGCCATCGCCTCCTCAGGCGTCTGCTTTCCCGCGTAGACAACATCCAGCGCCGCGTTGACCAGATTCATATATTCATCAAAATCGGCCATCTGCGGATACTGAACACCCTTCTCTTCTTTCAGAGCGTCGATAAACTCCGGGAATCCGGGCACAGCCATGATCTCGCTGTCATCATACAGAGCCTTCAGCGCCGGGAGATTGCCGGTTCCCAGATCGATGATCTTGGCCCCGTCTCCGCACAGCCATTTCACAAAATCCCATGCTCCTTCTTTATGCTCCGCCATCGCGGGGATCGCTACTGAGTCTGTCTCATACCGGCTGCTTCCTCTGTATTCCGGATGCGCCTCGGTTCCGGGAATCAGAGTGATTCCCCAGTCTACGGTTGAATTGAAATTTTTCATCATTGTCGGCAGCCAGGAACCATCAAGACGGAACATCTGCTTGCCCTGGAAGAACATATCCTGCTCCGTGTAGCGGTTGGTATTCGCGGTGCCGATAAACGCGTTCAGCGTCTCTCCGCCAAACTCATTTCTGTAAGCGACGTTCATATTTAAGCTGTCCAAAACACCGCTGTTTTCCGGCGTGGGCTTGGAATTCTCATCCCACCATCTTCCGCCGAAGCCGTAGATCAGCTCCTGTCTCGCCGACGCATACGGGAACAGCGGATATCCCAGAACATCTATGTTTCCGTCCGCATCCAGCTTCGTCCCCTTGACGGCCATCTCATACATTTCTTCCATTGTCTCAGGCGGTTCGCTGTAGCCGGCTTCCTCAAGCAGGGTCTTATTGTAATACATCTGGATCGTATACGCGCTGAGCGGAAGAGCGCACAGCTGGCCGTCCGCCTTGTTTGCCTCCAGCGACTGATCCGAATATATGGACGTATCAAACCCCTCCTGGTCAACCAGATCCTGAATGGATTCCAGAAGACCGTTCTTCGCGTACTGGATGACTGTCTGGTTGCCGTGCTTGATCACGTCGGGAGCCTCATTGCTGCTCATGGCTACGATGATCTTCTGAGCGTCGGTGACGCTGAGTCCTTCCACCTTATACTTGCTCTGAGACGCGTTGTACGCGGCAATCGCGTCCTCGTAAATCTTGGCCTCATCTCCGGTATTGTTGTACCAGAAGGTTATCGTCTCCGCGTCTCCCGCCGCCTCTTCACTCTCCGCCGGAGCCTCGGTTTCCGCCTGCGCCGCTTCTGTCTGGGCTGCTTCCGTCTGGGCCGCTCCGCTTGAAGCCTGGGAAGCCGTACTGCTCTGCGAGCCGCCGCACCCGCTGAGCGCTGCCGCCGCCATGGCAAATGTCAAAACGCAACTAACAATTTTCTTTTTCATGTTTTCCTCCTTTGATTCAATTTTTTGTTGACTTGATTCAACTTTTTATCTACGACTTACATTTTTACTTTACTATGATTTTATTGGATTGTCAACAAAAAAAGTGGATTTTTTTCTAGATTTTTTATAAATTTTTCATTCCTTTCCGTTTTTTGATTTAAACCTTTTGTTGAATGTTAAATTTCCATAAACATATTGTTTAATTTATTTTTATAAAAATTCAGATTCCCTATTCCCATATTTCAAATTTTGTTGTAGAATGTAAAAAATAAAATCAAAATCAGGGGGTGCGAATGGGTTACGTAACAGACAATTTAAACCTGCTTTCCGATATCGCCAAGTGTATTGCCATGCAGTTCGGTGAAAACTGCGAGGTTGTTTTACACGATTTAACTCTTCCATATAATAAGACCATCGTCGCCATATGGAACGGACACGTCACAGGAAGAAAAGTGGGAGACGGCGGAACGAATGCGGGCCTGGAAATCCTGAAAGGAACGACAGCGCCTGACGATCAGTACAGCTACATCAACAGCCTTCCCGACGGGAGGATCCTCCGTTCTTCCAGCAAATATTTCCGGGACGAATACGGCAAGGTCAACGGAAGCATGTGCATCAATCTGGATATCACAGATCTGATCCGCTGTGAGCAGAACCTGCATACCTTAACTACTCCGTCCGAGCCTTCAACACAGACTACGCCTGAATTTTTCATCGGCAATGTGGACGCTCTTCTGGAGCAGATGATGAACGAGGCGGTCCGCATGACCGGAAAGTCCATCAAGGACCTGACAAAAGAAGAGAAGGTCCGCATCGTCCATTCCCTGGACTGCAAGGGATTTTTCCTCATTAAAAAATCGGCGGAAAAGCTGGCGGATTTTCTGGGGCTGTCTCGCTACAGCATCTATAATTACCTGAACGAAAAATAAGACGCCCCCACCCGTAAAACGGGTGGTTCGGAACGCGGGGTCAAAGTCCTGCGTGCGCCGCCAGGCGCACCAAACAAAAAGGAGGAACATGCTGGCTGGCACCAGCAGATTCCTCCTTTTTCTCAGATCAGCCTTCCGGCATTTCTGCATATGATCCGGTCATCTTTTACCGCAAGCTTCCCATTGACAAAACAGTAAGACAGGTTCCGCGCGCACTGCGTGGGAGCAGTATACGTTGCCATATCCCGGAACCGATTCGGGTCGAACACGTTGATGTCCGCAAAATAGCCTTCCTGAAGCCTTCCGCGCTGCCGTATTCCCATCCGCTCCGCCGGCATGCCGGTCATCTTTTTTATAGCTGTTTCCAGGGACAGCACCTTTCTCTTTTTTACGTAATCCGCCAGCAGCCGCGGAAAGGCGCCGTACATCCTGGGGTGCGGGCTGTCTGTTTCCGCATAGATCGCGTCGGAGATCAGGCAGGAGTAAGGCAGTCCGGCTACAGCGTCAACGTCTGCCTGACTCATGCTCTGAACGATGATCGCCGCCGTACCGCGCTCGCTGGTCAGAATATGAGCCGCTGCGTCCGCCTCGTCCCGAAAACCGAATTCTTTCGCAATGGCAGCGATGCTTTTTCCTATCATGGCCTGATTCTCATCCCGCTCCGCCGAAGACAGGATCACTTTGTCCCACCCGAGGGAGAGAGCATAGTTATCCCAATCCGGATACGAGGCCCGCAGCATTTTCCGCAGAAGTTCTCTTCCTTCCTCCGTCTCCAGCCGTTTCAGGGCACCGGGAATATCTCCCGCGGTAAAATCCGGCGGAATCATCGACATCAGCGTGGTGGAGCCGCAGTCATAGGGATAGAAATCACAGGCGACCTCCTGCCCGGTCCTCCGCGCTTCTTCGATCCGCTCAACTGCGCGGAACAGTTCCCGGTTCCAGTTGCTTACCCCGCAGGACTTGAAATGACTGATCTCTATAGGGCAGCCGGCAAGTTTCCCTATCTGAATCGCTTCCTCTACGCTTTTTACCAGGCTGTCCCCTTCTCCCCGGATATGCGCCGTGACAATCCGTCCGTACCGGCCCGCGGGCTCCAGTATTTTTCCAAGCTCTTCCGCAGTCTCGTAACACTCCGGCAGATACATAAGGCCGATGGAAACGCCGGGGGCTCCCAGGGCCAAAGCCTGTTCGATGATCCCCCTGCACGTTTCTGTTTCCTCCTCAGTCAGCGGCTCCGCCGAAAAGCCCTTTACGGCGATCCTCACCGCCCCCATCCCGATCATGGCGGCAGTATTCACCGGAAGCGCGCACTGCCCCAGCCGGTTTCTATACTCCGGATACGAGGAAACGGAAGCAAACTGCTCCAGCCTCCCCAACACCGGAGCATAATAATCCCGCATCTGGCGCACAACCTCCTCGTCCCGGTTCAGAGGATACATGGAGATTCCGCAGTTTCCGGTAACAACGGTGGTAATTCCCTGGCGGAGGATGGGATTTCCGTAATGCCGGCCGTCCCCCTGCGCCTCCAGGGGATTCTTGTCGCAATGCCTGTGCATATCGACAAAACCGGGAGTCACCGCCAGACCGTCAAGTTCCAGTACCTGATCCGCGCCTGCCGGATTCAGATGGTTTCCTATCTTTACTATCCTGTCCCCGCTGATCAGAAGATCTCCCGCGAACGGTCTGCCTCCCATACCGTCATAGATCATCCCGTTTTTCAATAAAATATGCTCCATAGCTATCCTCCACAGAATTCCATGCGCCTGACGCTTGATTTTTTCAACATCTTGTCAATATATCTTGTATTTTTCAACTTTTTGTTGTATCATACATTGCAAATCCAACATTTAAGGGGGTAATCCATGCCGAATCTCTACCATTTTCATGGGGAAGAGACCATTCCTTCTCCCGCGCTGATTTATTATCAGGACATCCTGCTTAAGAACACGAAAACCGCCATCGAGTCGGCCGGCTCCGCCGCCCGCCTATGGCCTCACGTCAAGTCCCACAAATCCCGGGATTTTACGCAGCTGCAGGCGGATCTGGGAATCCGGCAGTTCAAATGCGCCACAATCGCCGAAGCTGAGATGGCGGCGCAGACGTCCGCGGAACGGATCTTACTGGCCTATCCTCTGATCGGACCTAACATTCAGAGATTTATCCGGCTTGTTACAGCTTATCCGGAAAAAGAATTCTTCGCCCTGGGCGACGATCTGGACGTCCTGCGTTCTCTGGGGCAGGCCGCTGAAGCAAGTCGCCTGAAGATCAACTGCCTGGCCGATGTCAACACCGGAATGAACCGCACAGGAGTCTCCTTTGACCGCCTTTTCGATTTTTACCTTCAGCTCAGCCGCCTTCCCGGACTTTGTCCAATGGGACTGCACTGCTACGACGGCGACCGGCATGAACAGGATTATACCGGTCGGGAAGAGAAGGTGCGCCAGACTATCGCCCGGATAGACCGCATCCAGAACAGGCTGACAGAAGCCGGGATATCCTGCCCGATCATTATTCTGGGAGGCAGCCCGTCTTTTCCATGCTACTCCCGCTGCTGCTCCCCGGACAGGAAAAACTGGTTCTTTTCTCCGGGAACGGTTTTTCTCTTTGACGCCGGTTACAGGGAGCAGTTCCCTGATCTCCCCTACCTGCCGGGAGCGGCGGTTCTGTCCAGAGTGGTCAGCCATCCGAAGGAAGGCTGGTTTACTTTGGACGCAGGATACAAAGCCATCTCCGCAGAACAGAAAATCTGCGGAATCATACCGGAGCTTCCTCAGGCAAAACCAATGTTCCAGAGCGAAGAGCACTGGACTTTCTCCATGGAGGAGGGATATGCCGGTAAGGTTCCGGCAATCGGAACCGTCCTTTACATTCTTCCCTGGCACATATGTCCCACCACGGCGCTTCACGAAAAGGCCTGCCTTGTCTCCGGCGACCGCCTTCAGGCAGAGTGGCCCATTACCGCCCGAAACCGGAAGCTTACAATCTGATCTTTTGCCGTCAGTCTCTCCGGCAGGTTCCGTATTCCAGAGCCATCTGTACCGCGCCTTCCACAGCTTCCTTCTGCGGAAGGCGGATGACGGCCTGGCGAAAACGCCGGCGGAGCAGCGCGGTAAACTCTTCCAGCATGACCGGCGACTTCAGCAGGCTGCTTCCCCACAATCCGACCAAAAAATCCGGTTCCATCTGTTCCAGATTCAGTATAACAGCGAGATCCTCCACGATTCCCATCAATTCTTTCGCCGCGTCCCGCAGGATTTTTTCCGCATAGGCATCTCCCTCCCCCGCCGCCTGATTCACCAGCTTTCCCAGTCCGGGAATCGTTTCCGGCGTACTGCACTTTGTCAGCGCGAGCTGAATCAATTCGTCCCTGGTTGAAATATTCAGTTCTCTCTGCAGATATCTGCTCAGGGGAGTTTCCGGCACCGCCCCGTCCATGCGGCGTCCCAGATGCCGCACAGCCATCCTGCTCACCCACACGCCGGAGCCTTCATCGCCGAACATGGGAAGGGGCCATCCTCCCGCCCGGGCGGAGACTCCCATCCGGTTCCTTCCAAACGCGATAGAACCCGTCCCGGAAATCAGCAAAATGCCCTTTCCGCCCGTGACGGTATAATGAGCAAGTTCCGCGTCGTTGAGCACCTTAACAGGGCATCGGACGTCTCTCAGCGTTCCGTAGCATTTCTCCACAAGCGCCTGTTCACGCGGGCTGTCGATACCTGTCGTTCCGCAGACCACCGCGCGGACATTCCGGCGCTCGCCCTGAAACTGGGACAGACACCGGTCCAGCGCAGTCTCAATGCGGGCCTTCATCTCCTCACTGCTCAGATAATGGCAATTGACCGGCGGTCCGATATACAGCCCCAGGACAGTTCCCATTCCGTCCGCCGCCATAATCCGGTAATTGGTTCCTCCGCTGTCAATTCCTAATACAAACTCCATCTGATGCCCCTTCCCTGTCTTTTACGCCCAGTTTCCGGTCAATCGCTTTAAAACATTCCATTCCCCGGCCGTCAATCCCTCTTTTTTCCGGAATCAGCGCCGCCATAAGCTGGAACGGAAGAATTTCCTCAAAAGGCCTGGTAAAGCTGTGCCCTGACGAAAGCAGGCAGCAGTCGCGCCCGTCTGTTTTTTCCTCCGGTTCCGCGCCAAAATCTCCGGCTCCCGATATGATAAACACAAGAGGGCAGATCTCCCGATGATAGTCCGCCATTTCCCGCATGCGGCGGTAATCCGGGTCTTCATTAGAAGGAAGAAGATAAAATCCGCCGGTTTCCCCGCCAAGAGAACAGGACGGGCCGTGAAGGTACTCTTCAAAATCAAACGCAGCAGCGGAGATCATCAGCGTTTCCATCACCTTCAGCGCCCCTTCCCGGGCAATCGATTCGCTCAGTCCCTTCCCTGCCAGATAGATTCCCCGCAGATTGGCCAGGGCGTCCTCATTCTCCCGCAGCCAGGCCTTTGTTCTCCCGATATTGTCCGCGAACTGCTCCGCCGAGGTCTTCAGCGCGGAGAGGCATGTCTCATATTCCTCCCTGCTTATGCTGCCACAGATACAGCCGGTTTCCAACGCCAGGAGATACAGCAGCAGAATCGTCATTGTATAGCCTTTTGTCTTCGGTCCTGCAGTTTCCTCACCGCAGGGGATCAGAACATGACAGTCGCACAGGGTATTTAATCCGGCAGACGCGCTCCCGGTCACAGCAATCCGCGGATATTTTTTCAGCTTCTCCGCCGCGTTCAGCATGTTGATTGATCTTCCGCCCTGGGAAATAAGCAGCAGCAGCGGCCGGTCTCCCCATATCCGGTTCACGCGGGACGGAGCGAACGCATAAACCGGCATGTTCCACACTCTTTCCAGGAACGGAGCGGCGGCCCTGGCAGCATTGCCCGACGTACCGCTGGCAATCAGATAGACACTGTTCGGCCTTTCCCGGATAAACATTTGACAGAACTGTTCCGCCAGTTCTTTCCGCTCTGCCAGCGCCTTCCGGAAAAGCTCAGGCTGCTCGCAGATATAATCCATTATCGTCATCGCGAATCCTCCCGTAAGTGTTTTTCAGATGTCTCTACTATAACACAAAGCAAAAGAAAAAGCGAGAAGCTTTTTAAACTTTTTGTTGAAATTTAAAAAATATGTTGAAATCAAAGAAGGCTGTCATTCGGTTTTCCGGAACCGAATGACAGCCTTTTGCGTTTTATTCTTAATTTTATTATCTTATTTCTCATACAGGAATTCTTCCGGCAGCGTCACCTTGAAATCCCTGGCCAGGTCGCGGAAATTCTGAGGCGTGATGGTCTGCAGCTTGTCCGGGCGGATGGACAGAACCTTCACCAGAATCTCGGCGGATTTCTCCACTGTATGCATCAGGCCGAAGGTCAGGTCGAAGTCCTCGCCGGAGCAGAACATTCCGTGATGGGCCCAGATAGCCACGTCATACTTCTTCATCAGCTCACTGGTCGCCACGGCGATATCGCGGCCGCCGGGAACCATCCATCCTACTACGCCCACGCCGTCGGGGAATACCACCGGGCACTCTGTAGCCATCTCCCACAGCTCACGGGTAAATACCTTGTCCTCCAGCGGAAGAACGAAGGTCAGCGCGATGGTATTGGTGGGATGAGCATGGTAAACCACGCGGTAACGGCCGTTCGTGGCCAGCTTCTTCACTTCCAGGTTCATTAGGTGGGAAGGCAGCTCGCTGGTGGGTCTCCCGCCGTTGACCAGGCCCCAACAGATACGGAAGTTCTCGCCTTTTTCGTCAACCTCAATGATGCAGATGTTGGCCGCCGGGTCCAGGATCACATTGCGGAAATATTTGCCGCTTCCGGTCACCAGAAAATATTCTCCCGCCAGGTTGGGAACACTGGTGCCGATGGGCTGCCAGGGCTTATCATAAGTAAGCTCTTCCTTCACCGCCTCAACTTCCTCGTCCTTGATGCGGTAACTCAGGTTCCCGCCGTTCCTCTCATGCCAGTTCTGATGAAATCCGTCGTCACACAATCTGATAAACCCCTGCACAAACGCAGCATCCAATACTTTCATGAAACTCTCCTCCTTTTTTACATAACCTTAATTTCACAATCTTTCTTCTCTGACCGTTTCCTGCGCCCCGGCCCCGCATGCTCAGTCCAGATGGAACACCGGCGCCAGATCTATGCTGACAGGACTATTGTCAGGATTGGTCTCCATGATATCCGCCATGAAATCCCACCATTTCCGGTTGATGGGCGTATCCGCGGACTTGGCCCACAGCTCTTCATCCTCCACCTCAATATAGCCGTACAGTACGTTGGTATCCTTGTCCAGGTAAATGGAATAATTGTGTCCGCCGTACTGATGGATCATCTCCTGCATCTCCGGCCACAGCTCGTTGTGACGCTTCTCATACTCCGCGGCCATGCCCGGGTAAAGGAACATCTTGAATCCCTTTCTTATCATCACTGCACCTCCTTGTATTCCTTAATCTCAAAGGAACGGAAAATCGCCTCTCTCGCCTCTCTGAGACTGCCGTACTCTCCCGCTTTGATCATCTGCGCCGTCAGGTTGCCGATGGCCGTGGCCTCCGTCGGTCCTGCGTAGACCGGCCGCTTCGTGTACCTGGCCGTCAGGCGGTTCAGGTAATCCGCGTTGGCACCTCCGCCTACAATATGGACCTGGCGGTAATGCCTGCCTGTAACACCCTCCAGCTCCTCAATAGTCTCTCCGTAGCACTTTGCCAGGCTGTTGTAGATAACCGCCGCGATCTCTCCGGGCGTCTCGGGAACCTGCTGGTTGGAGGCCCTGCAGAAATCCTTCACCGCCTGGATCATGCTGTCGGGAGCCAGAAAACAGTCGTCATTGCAGGCTACCAGGGAGGAAATGGTTTCGCGGGAAGCCATATCACACAGCTGGGCAAACGAATAATCCTGGCCTGCCGCCGCCAGCTCCTTCTTCACCGACTGGATCATCCACAGCCCCATAATGTTCTTCAGATAACGGAACCGGTACTCATAACCGCCCTCATTGGTAAAATTCCGCTCCATGCTGTCAAGAGAGCAGTTGGCTTCCATCAGTTCCGTACCCATAAGCGACCAGGTTCCGGAGCTGATATAAAGCGTGTCTTCCTCATTGGAGGGCACAGCCAGAACAGCCGAACCGGTGTCGTGAGTCGCGGGAAGCACTACCTGGCAGTTAAAGCCCACCTCAGCCTGAATCTCTTCCGTCAGCTCTCCCACCACCGTTCCCGGCATGGACAGAGGCCCGAACCACCGGCGGGGATAGCCCAGCATATCGATCAATTCATAATCCCATTCCTTCGTCACCGGACTTACCAGCTGGGTGGTGGTAGCGTTGGTGTACTCCTGCTTCTTTACGCCGGTCAGAAGAAAATGGAAATAATCCGGAATCATCAGCATGGACTTGGCCTGGTCAAGATACTCCGGATGATTCTTTTTCACCGCCATAAACTGATAAATGGTGTTGAATATCTGCTTCTGGATTCCCGTCCTCAGATACAGATCCTTCAGGGAAATGATCCTGTAAACCTCGTCGTCCATCCCTTTGGTCCTGCCGTCCCGGTATCCCACTGTGTTGCCTACCACCTTCTCATTCTCATCCAGCAGCACATAGTCGACCGCCCAGGTATCGATGCCCATACTGACCGGAACCTTACCAAGCTCCCGGCACTTCTTCATACCTTCCTTGATGTGAAAAAACAGCTCCTTCACATCCCAGCACAGCTGACCGTCCACAGGCTCCATGCCGTTGGGGAAGCGGTAGACTTCTTCCAGCACCATGCGGCCGTCCTGAACGCCTGCCAGGATATGCCGCCCGCTGGAGGCCCCGATATCCACCGCCAGATAATACTGCGCCATAAGTACCCCTCCTTCTTATCTGAATTTTATTATCTATATTATATACCCGGATTTCCGCAAAAAAAAGGACGTATTTGTAAAAAAATACGTCCTTTTTTGCAAACCTCAAAGCGCTCTCAGATCTTCTCAAAACGCTCCACGTCAGTCACAAATATGGTGGCTCCGCCCAGCTCCACCGTCATGGGCATCATCATATACCCGGCAGAGATGGATGCAATATTGGGAGTAGGTACATTGCACGTGATCTTTTGTCTCTTTCCGCATGTGTCTTTAATCAGCTGAATCGCCTCGTCCACCCGTTTCTCATCGGTACCGATCATCAGGGTCGCGTTGCCCCGCTTCAGAAAACCGCCGGTAGTTGCCAGACGGGTCACGGAAAATCCATGCTCATTCAGCACATCCGTCACTCTGGTACCGTCCTCAGAACCCACAATCGCGTAAATAATCTTCATGTCCTGCACCTCGCTTTCTCAATATCGCCTTGTTCCTGATTTGTTCCCGCCTCCGTCACGCCTGCTCTGCTTACTTTGTAATCTGTGTCACCGTGCTTCCGCTGTACTGAATCTGAACCTGCTCTCCGGGAGCCAGAGCCGGTATGCTGACATTGCCCCAGCTGAACTGGCGGGAACCGCCGTCACTGGTACGAACCGTAATGCCGGAGGGATCCAGGCTGACTACAGAACCGGTCAGAGTACCGCTTGAGCCGCCGGATACATCCCCGCCGGAAGGCGTACTGCTTCCGGGACCTGTCGTACCGCCAGTCGAACCTCCGGGACCCACAGCCGAATTGCTGTTGCTGGGCTGGGTCGAACCGGGACCTGCCGCCGTGTTGCCGGACGTACTTCCGGGACCTGTCGGTCCGTTGGACGTTGTCCCGCCGGGCGTAGTCCCTCCGGGATTCGCAGCGGCCTGGTTCGTAGTCGTCTGGTTGGAAGCCGGCTGGTTCGCCGGAGCCGTATCGGAGAGATAGCTCTTGGATACGTAGCCTTCATGGCCTTTCCAGCTGACCCGCATCCAGCCGTTGGCGGATTCACCGGTGATCTGCACCGATTCGCCCTCTGCCAGAGCGCCCAGAACATCGGAAGAAGTGGAATAGCTCTGCCTCACCCGGACGGAGGATGTAGCATACATGGTCTTGCTGACATCTGTCACCGTATAGGTCTTGGCCGCCGTCGTCTCAGTGGCTGCCGTCGCAGCGGGAGCCGCAGTAGTCTGAGGAGCCTGTGTCGGCGCAGGCGCCGCCGTGGTGGGCGCCATGGTCGGAGCCGCGGAATCCAGAGATGTCTGTCCCTCCATAGACTGAACCGGTGACGGCTGAGTCTCCCCGGTGACGATCTCGATCCTGGTGCCGCCCGCCGAGCCCGGCGCTCCCGTCTCTACCATCGCTTCATTACTCTCCACTCCCTGGGAATCGCCGTCCCCTTCCGCGGGCGCCTCGCCTTCCTGGGCCGCGGTAGTTCCGTTGATCACGATACCGCCGCCGCTGCCGCAGGCTGTCACCGCAAAGGCGGTCATAACGGCTGCCAGTACCATTCCACACTTCTTCATTATCCTGTCCTCCATCTCTCTATGATAATAAGTATACCTTAAAATAACGCGCATTACCACTGTTTCTTATTTTTCGTTACGGCTGCCGGAGCAGGGGAAGAAGATTGGCCACTTCCTTCCGGGCCGCCTCCTCCAGAAACGATTCATAGCTGTAAAAGCAGTATCCGCTCACCTGACCCGAGCGCCTGCCCGCCGCCACCTGGCGGCTGATGATATCATCCCTTCTGAGCCACTCGGAAACCTCATTGTAATCCTGAACCTGCGTACCGGCGCGGTACAGCCCCAGTCCCAGGTACAGCTTCGCGTTTCCGCGGCGCTTCAGCTCCGTCCAGGTATTCAGGTTCGCCTCAAACGCGTAGG
>CANQSK010000066.1 GCA_947626475.1 uncultured Lachnospiraceae bacterium | reverse complement strand
AGCCGGACCTGTTTTTTACAAATCTGATCCCGTGGTATCGAAGAAAGGAAGAAAATATCGGCGGATTTAGAAGGGCTTGGCTTACTGATTTTGTCAAAAAGTATTTCAAGGATTTAGTCAGGATATTAGAGCCGGAAGTTATTATGTGCCTTGGAAAGAATACTTACCTTGGGGTGCTGGACTCTTTGGGATTAAGAAAGGAAAATCCCATAAGGCAAAGATCTTATACAGAATTTCTGGACAGCAAAAGAAATTACGTTGATTATCTAATAGAAGAAGAGATTTACTGTACAGTCTGGGCGCTTAAACATTGCGGAGGGCGGGGAAGCGCAGGCCGGTGTATCGCAATACAGCGTGAAGATTGGAAAGAAGTATTAAAAAAAGTACATGGAACATGTAGATTAACTGGACGGAAACGATTTAAAGGGTGAACGGAAGGTATTGGTATGAGCAGGCAAAATTTGATAGAAATCGCAAAAGAAACGATGAAATTTACGGACGATTTCATGAAAAAAATATGAATATCCTGTTTGTAATCATTCAGAGGAGGTAACGGAAGAAAATCTTGGATATGTGAAAGGAATTACTGTGGGTGGAGTGCCATTTGAGGCAGAGCTATTTCGAGTTAATGAAGATTTGAGCATGGCGGTTATAATTCCTGCTATTGAGGGTAACAAAGAAGTTATCGAAGATTATGTGGATTTTTGGTGAAGAATGGCATTGTGACATTTTCGTCTAATGTATTGAATGGATTTAGATTTTATTGAATTTCCTGTGAAGCAACAGAAATTGGCTAAATTTAAGGTTATTCATAGAGAAAAAAATGGAGGAACCATAGTGATAATAGGATTTATAATATGGAGTTTGGTCAGCGCCGCATTTTTGGGTATTGGCGTTTCAACATGGAAATCAAAAGAACCTGCCGGCTTTTTTACAGGGGTGAAGCCGCCTAAAGTTAATAATATTAACAAATATAACCATTCCGTTGCAGTGCTTTGGATTGTTTACGCTTTATTCCTGGAGATACTTGGGATACCATTTTTATTTCTTGAGCAGAATTCATCTGGTCTCATACTTGTAGCGGCTGGTGTTCCAGTGATTACGATCGCCCTATGTATTGTGTATTTACAGATAGAGAAAAAATATCGATTGCCATAAATCCCTGCTTAATCGTATCCTCCGTAAGTATTGCGATAGTAATTAATGTACGTATAATCGGTAGTTGTGACTGGATTGCTGCAGCTGATACAATGAGGAATAATCCAAGCAGCAAAGCGATACCCAGCACCGAACGCAGCAGGACGATCTCATAACTGGAAAGATGAATATAGCTTGCGATCACTCCGTTTGAGCCAAAAAGCAGAAGTCCCGCAAGGTATTTCAGGAAAGCTCTTTTTGTCTCGGGGACAGTTCTCATCTCAATTCCCTCACTATCTTGATTTTGTTCTCCGCTTATTGTATCATTGAGTTATAGATTTGAAAAACAAATTTATCAAATATAATACATTTGGAAAGCGAATGAACAATATGGAAATGAATCTCCAGAAATATTTGTCTTTTGTGAAAACAGCAGAATGCGGAAGCTTTACAAAAGCGGCTGAACTTCTGAACTATTCCCAGGCCAGCATCAGCAGAATGATCGGCGATCTTGAAAAAGACTGGAAGGTATCGCTTCTTGAGCGCAGCGCAGGCGGCGTGAGGCTTACCTCAGACGGAATGAAGCTGCTTCCGTACGCCAAAAGTGTTGCTGCTGAATTTGAAAAATTGCAAATGGAAATAGACGATCTGAACGGATTGCAGTTCGGACTGATCCGCATCGGCACCTTTTCCAGCGTGGCAACGCACTGGCTGCCGAACATCATTAAAGAATTTCAGAAGGATTATCCGAATATTGATTATGAACTGCTGCTGGGGGACTACACGGAGATCGAGGAATGGATATTGGAGGGGCGGGTTGACTGCGGCTTTTTGCGCCTGCCCGCCCATCCCGAGCTGGAAACCATTTTTTTGGAGCAGGACAAGCTTCTGGCGATCATTCCTGAGAATCATGCCCTTGCGGACTGTGAGAAATTTCCTGTCACAGCTCTTTGCAGCGAGCCGTTTATGCTGCTTGAAAAAGGCGCGAAGGCGGAGGTGTCCGAAATATTTGAAAGGTACGGTTTAACGCCGAAGGTCCATTTTACCACCTGGGATGATTACGCCATCATGTCAATGGTGGAAAGCGGGCTCGGCATCAGTATATTGCCGCAGCTTATTCTGAAAAGAGTTCCCTATCGGATCCTTGCGAAGGAGCTTGATGTTCCCGCGTACCGCAATATCGGCCTTGCCTTCCGGAGCAGAAAAACAGTCTCAATTGCCGTGAAGCGGTTTGTTGATTATTTGCAGTACCGCTAAAAACAGTGAAGAATGGAACAGGCTTTCTTTTTACGCCGGAGTATTGAATTTATGGTAAAAGAACAGTAAAATGATTATATATCAGTCGGTTGCTGTAAATCAGAAGAAAAGCAGGCAAATATATTTAACTATGATAGAATTTAAAAAAATAAGTGATTTTCCAAAAGGAACATTATACAGTCAATTAGCAGATGCGTATTCTTTTCATCCCGATTGCAAAACATATTGGGATAAAATGTGGAAAGAATATGATGATTTCTTTTATTCAAATTTGGATTCTATTGCTGATAAGTGCGGGTTTATAACTGTAATAGACGGTATTGCGGCTGGACACATATCATGGGATCCCAGAAAAAGGCCTGCCTATATTTCAATAGGACACAATTGTATCATAACGGATTTTAAAGGCAAAGGTTACGGGAAAATACAGCTGCAGGAGGCAATTAGAAGGATAATTAATAAGTATGACGCAGAAAGAATAATAGTAACAACAAATGAACTAACATTGCCGGCTCAAAAAAACTATGAAAGTGTTGGTTTTGTGAAAGCCGCGCAAAGAAAGAATACAGATACTCCGTTTGCAGGGGATTATATTGATTATGAGATGATACTAAAATAAGCTTCAATAGGATTGCTTTACGGGATAGCGTTTACTATAAAAATGAGTTATAAAGGAACGCATAAAATAGACGGCTAAGAAAGAAAATCATGCTCTGTTAAAACAGGCATACTTATTGCGCCTGGAACCAGGAGAGAAGTTTTGCGTTTCCGGAATCGGGCTCATGCCCCAGCCAGGCAGCCGATAGACCTTTTGCGCGGCTGAACATCATCATCTGTCCGTATATGCCGCTTTTGCCCCAAAAGCCGGACGGTCCAAGAGGGTACAGGTCGTACTGCTCCGTCTCCGCCAGTCTGACCCAGTCCTCAGAAATGATCCGGGTTCCCGCCCAGACGCCGTAATTTTGGTACAGCCATGCCAGCTTGACAATATCCCGCGCCGTCATGTAGGCGCCGGAGGATCCGATGGTGTGGTTTTGAGGACAGCGGGCCCATGCGGAACCGGCAATGCCCAGAGGATTCAGTATCTGTTCTGTGATCGCTTCGTCGGCCCGTTTTCCTATAATCTTTTCAATCGCCAGCGACAGCAGGTAATGGGGAACATCCGTGTATTTTCTGTACTGTCCCGGAATCTTCACAGGCGGATAGGAAAAAATGTATTTTAAATAGTTCTGCGACGCATATTTGGCGGCATCATCGCGGTCGATATCTATCACGCCGTAATCGATGCCCATGGTGTGAGTCAGCGCGTGGCGGACCGTAACCTGATTCCACAGGGGATCATACTCAAAATCCAGGCCGCCGGATAAAAGATCCGTAATTCTGTCATCCAGCCGGAGCTGGCCCCGGTCATATAAGATCCCAATCATAGTCACGATAAACAGTTTGGTCACAGAGTAGATGGCGTTACGGGCGTTGCAGGGCTGGCAGCAGATGTGTTCTGCGCCTTTGTCCGTGATGACCGCGATGTCATAAATATTCAGATGGCTGGTTTTGATGAATTCTGCGGCTTTTTCAAGCATGATCTTCCTCGTTTCCGGTTATGCGGGATTTTCTGCGTTCTGTTCTCCGGTTCCATTGTACATCAAAGTCCGTCCGGGGTAAACCATTTTTAAAATGGCGGTCATGTCCCTGATTCGGGCCGTTAATGCTTGCGGCTTTGGGGTTAAAATGATATATTATTTATGATCGGGGAGGGCGATGAGTCCTCCTGAGCCGGATAAATTTGATTGTCAGGAAGGAGAGGCTTTATGTTTGATGTGAGGAAGCTGCAGTGGACGCGGGAACCGCTGTCCTGTACGGTTGAGGATGACCGGATTGAGGTTGTCACGAAGCCCCGCACGGATTTATGGCAGCGTACCTATTATCATTTCAGAAATGATAACGCGCCGGTCCTGCAGATGCGGACAAGGGAGAAATATTTTTCCTTTGTAGTAAAGACGGAATTTGAGAGCGGGCACCGCTTTGACCAATGCGGCGTGGTCCTGTATCTGGACAGCGAGAACTGGCTGAAGGGCTCCATAGAGTATGAAAATGAGGAATTTCAGCATCTGGGAAGCGTAGTCACCAACCACGGATATTCCGACTGGGCGACGACGGAGATCAGCGCGTCCGTCAAATCCATGTGGTACCGCTTAAGCCGCCGGGAGGACGATTTCTGCATTGAATGTTCCCTGGACGGCGTCCGGTTTGCCCAGATGCGCGTCTGCCATATGTGGGAGGCGGCGGATGAGATCGCTTTCGGCGTATACGCCTGCAGCCCGGAGGATTCTTCCTTCAGGGCGGTATTTACCTGCATGGACGTTACGGACTGCAAATGGCTGGCCCATGACGGACAAAAACCGGACAGTGATGAATGAGCGTTGGACCGGAGGCGGGCGGATTGGAGCGGAAAACGTCAGAGCGGAAAAAGCAATGCAAGGGGGATATATTTGTGAGACAATACATAGTTGACGCGTTCACGAATAAAGTATTCAGCGGCAATCCGGCGGCTGTCTGCGTCATGGATCAATGGCCGGAAGAGAAGTGGATGATGCAGTTGGCCGCGGAGAATAATCTGTCTGAAACGGCTTTTATCGTAAAGGAAGAGGAAGGCTATCGTCTCAGGTGGTTTACGCCGGGTACGGAGGTTGAACTGTGCGGCCACGCTACGCTGGCATCCGCTTTTGTAATACTCAATTATTACGAAAGGGATGCCGGGCAGGTGGAATTTAATACAGTAAGCGGCAGGCTCACCGTTGTCCGGAAGGGGAGTCTGTATGAGATGGATTTTCCGACCTATGAATTGAAGGAGATTCCGGTCACGGACGCCATGGAGGAGGCATTCGGATTTCGCCCGGTGAAGGCGGTCCTGGGGCTCGATCTGGTCTGCGTGTTTGAAAATGAAGAGATTGTCCGCAGGATGAATCCGGACCAGAACCTTCTCAGAAAGCTGGAGGGCAGGATTCAGAACGCTACGGCCCGGGGGGCGGATACTGACTGTGTATCCCGAAGCTTCTGCCCGAAGCTTTCCATACCGGAAGACCCGGTCTGCGGTTCGGCCCACTGCCAGATCGCGGATTACTGGTCAGGTGTTCTTGGCAAGAAAGATATTGCCGCTTATCAGGCCTCTAAGCGGGGTGGGACGCTTTATTGTCATCTGACGAGCGGCGGCAGGATCCGGATCAGCGGCGAGGCCGTGCTGTTCGCGGTTTCTGAGATACAGCAGCAGTAGGGGAAGGCGGAAGTGTTTGGCCGGCCTGCAAATAAAGTCCTGATTTTTTAATTTAAAGACCTTAAATTTGTTCTATAATAGGTTTAGTATAAAAAGGCTGTTGAGCAATTTTCAGTAAATGTAGAAGGAGGTATTGTTATGTTAGTTGAGACAAAAGCAAGAGTCGGCGTGTTCGCCATCGCTCTGGGCGCGTATCTGCCCCAGTTCCCGTCGCTGGTTCCGGAGTTTGAGGCCCAGTATCAGGATTTTAAGAAAATGATTCCTGATACGGTGGAGCTGATTGACGGCGGGATCGTCACGACCAAGGAGCTGTCCATGGCGGCGGGGGACAAGTTCCGCGCGGCGGACGTGGATCTGGTGATCCTTCAGCTTTTAACCTACGCGACGTCTTACAATATGCTGCCTGCCGTTCGTGACCTGAATGTTCCGGTGGTTTTAGTAAACCTTCAGAAGAAGAAAGCGCCTGATTACGCCAACACGGATACGGCTACCTGGCTGGGAGAACTGTATGCCTGCGGCGCCGTGGGCGAGATGGTGGCGGACCTGGAGAGAGCGGGAAAGCGTCACGCCGTGATCACTGGCGTCGTTGAGGGCGGAGATGAGCACGCGCAGGCGGAGATTGAAGACTGGTGCCGTGCCGCTCAGGTGCGCCGCCGTTTCCGCGATACCAACCTGGCCCAAATCGGACGTCCCTATCCGGGCATGATGGATCTGTACATTGACGAGACTAACCTTTATCACAGAATGTTCCTTTATACCAAGCAGTTTGACTGGGAGAAGATGTGGGCCATTGCCGACCATATTACCGATGAAGAGGCTATCCGCGCCAAAGCCCAGGATATTCTGGATACTTTTGACATTGAAGGCGGCGGAACCATTGAGAAGGTCTGGGATATGGCCAGGTATGTGGTGGCCTTTGAGCAGTGGGTTAAGGATGAGCAGATCGCGTTTGTGGCGTCTCACTATGACGGCTTTGCCCAGGGCGTTGCCGGAAAGCTGGACAGCATGCTGATTCCGGCGTTCTCCATGCTGATCAAACAGGGAACAGCCTGCGCGGTAGAGGGTGATATCAAGGTTGCCATGGCTATGAGCATTCTTAAGACCATTTCCGGCACCGGCCAGCTGTCTGAGATGTATTCGATCGACTTTAACGAGGATATCTGCATTATCGGCCATTCCGGTTCCGGCGATGCCGATATTTCCCAGGCGAAGAAGCCGACCATGAAGATCGTTCCGGTGTTCCACGGCAAGACCGGAGGCGGCTATCTGACCCAGTTCTATCCGCCGACAGGGCCTGTCACCTATCTGGGTATTACCCAGGACAAGGACGGGCATTTCAAGTTCGTTGTGGCAGAGGGCGTCAATGAGCCCGGACCTATCTTTATGTTTGGCGATACGAATATGAGAACCCGCTTCACCTGCGGCGCCAGAGATTTCTGCGACTGCTGGAGCGACGCCGGCCCCACCCATCATATGGCAGCCGCTGTAGGACGGCATATCGACACGATCCTGAAGGTGGCAAAGATTTTTGACGTGCCGGTGGATATTATCACCAGGTAAAAGCTGTGGCCTGATGCGCTGACTGGCCGCTGCTGTTGTGAAAGCAGAAAAAGCACTTGCGCTGTATCTTGAGATATGGTATAGTTGAGTTACAGAGGGAAAGCCAGAGACACACGGCCTACCCCCAAATAATCACAACGTTACGCCCTTATCGGGCCGCCGTCACTATTGTGAGTAGTGGCGGCTATTTCTATCCCCTGAAAATCTGATGACAAAGACCTATCAGGGCTACAATGAATATACCAATCTGAATCAAGTCAGAATATGTAATCATTGGCACGCCCTCCTTTCTTTCGTACCCATAGGGCATGATATCCGGAGGGTTAGCCCCTCCAAAAAAAACGGAGGGTAGGCCGCCTATATGCGCTCTGGTTTCCCATGTGTCAGATTATAGCAGATTTCAGGTGGGGTGGCAATACGGTGCTTTTTCCCCCTTCGTTTGACAATTTGACCGGCTTCATTATAAAACAGCGGGCATTTCCGGGACGCGAACGTCCTGAAAATGCCCGCTTTTCATCGCCTTTCCGGCTCGTTTTCGCTTAAGCCTTCACGAACTGCTTATCAAACTCCGGATTGAAATAATAGAAGTTCTTGGCGTCCAGGCTGTCCTTGATTTTTTCCAGGGCTTCTCCGAATCGCTGGAAGTGGACGATTTCCCGCTGGCGGAGGAACCGCAGGGGAGCCAGCACTTCCGTATCGTCAATGACCCGGATCAGGTTGTCGTAGGTGGTGCGGGCTTTCTGTTCCGCCGCCAGATCCTCCGTCAGGTCGGTGATGGCGTCGCCCTTGGACTGAAATTCGCAGGCGTTGAATGGGACGCCGGCGGCAGCTGTGGGCCAGAGGGCGGTGGTGTGGTCGATATAGTAGGCGTCGAAACCGGCGGTTTTGGCTTCCTCCGCCGTCAGGTTTTTCGTCAGCTGGAAGATGATCGCGCAGATCATCTCCAGATGGGCCAGCTCCTCCGTTCCGATGTCGGTCAGAAGTCCGCCTACTTCTTTGCATGGCATGGAATATCTCTGGGAAAGATAACGCATGGAGGCGGCCAGCTCTCCGTCAGGCCCGCCGAACTGGCTGATAATAAGGGATGCGGTCTTAGGATTGGTCCTGGTGATGTGCACCGGAAACTGCAGCCGCTTTTCATAAGTCCACATAGGTCATCGTCCTCCTTTCATGGTGGCGCAGGCGTTGGCCTCCAGGTCCCAGGGAATGGGGCCGTCAGACCAGGTCCAGTGCTTCCGGCCGGGATACTCGGTTATGGTCCGGCCGCTTCCGCTTTTTTCCGGTCGGATACAGTCGCAGGTCAGAGGCTCGAACTGTTCCGCGTACTCCTTCAGAAGCTGTCTGCGCTTCTCCTGATAGTCGCCGTACTGTTCCATGGCGTTTTCATCCAGCGGATGGGTGTCCAGATACAGGCGCATGTCGTCCAGGAGAAAGCTGGTCTCACTGATCTGCTTCAGCATGGTGTTTCGGTCAGTCACGGAACTCACCTCCCGTCTTGTAGAATGGCTTGTTAAGGCTTGGGAAAATGGTTCCGCACTGCAGCGCCTGAGAAGGCTGACAGGGTTCTTCCCACTGCTGCATGGGAATGGCGGCGATCGCCAGCTGCGGCACGCAGGGCCGGCTGTCGCAGGAAGACTGTTTGGGGGCCGCGGAACGGTCGGATTTCGTATATTCCCGCTCCCAGGTTGCCAACATACTCATAATGATACGCTCCTTTCTTTTTTGTGTGGGTGTAGGATGCCGCAGGAAGCGCGGCATTCCGAAACCGCGCTTCTGTGAAGCTCCGTAGATAGTATTTGTCCAGCCTGGGAAGACTATGTTGGAAAATCAACCAAGAAGAACTGTTTTGCTGTGAAAAAAGAAAAATAAAGTAAAATAAATGCGGGCCCTGAGTCCGGGACGCTGCGCGTCACAGAGTGTTGGCAAGACCGGACGCCTTCCGGCAGGCTTCTTCCTTGCATCCGTCCAGATATTCCTGAAGCTGGGTCTCCATCCCTCCGAAGATCCGGACCAGAGCCGGGGCCAGACGGGTGCCGGATTCCTGCCGTACCCGCTCCATGGCCTGGGGCAGGGTCAGAGGTTCCCTGGTGTAATCCACGTTGTTGTCCAGAAGGCGGACGAAAAAGGCCGCAAGGCTGACGATGTCGGTGATGGGCTGGTTCGGTTTGCCCTCACGGCTGTAGGCAGCGGGATAACCGCCCCTGCCGTCATAGTGCCGGTGATGGCCGGCGGCAGTGTCCGCGTAGAGGCGGGTAGACTCACAGCGGGCAAGGATGATCTCGCCGACCCGGGTATGCAGCTGGTAGAGATCCTTCTCCTCACGGAACCAGTTTCTGGCTGCCATGGTGGTCATCTGAGTGAAATTCAGCTGGCCGATATCGTGGAACAGACCGCTTTCATAGGCGAATTGGGTCAATATATCGCTAGAAGCAGTGACCTGTTCCAGGCTGCCGCAGTCCAGAACTCCCAGCAGAAAAGCAGGTTCTTCCTTCAGAACCCGTTCTGTCAGCATGCGGGATACGCAGGCCGTCATGTAAAGATAGAGAAATGTACCCGGATTTCGGCAGATTACCAGCTGAAGCAGGAGATCCTTCTGCTTGATGCCGTCGGGGTATTCGATAAAGGTCTCAAAAACATTCATCAGGTTGCGGATCAGGGAGGTGCTGATCTGGTCGGCGGGGACGCTGCGCACGTACTGGAGCATCATCCGGTACATGTGTCCCAGCACCTCTTTTTTGGCTTCGCGGAGCAGGCTGTTTCCGGACAGGTATTCCGCGTACATGCAGGGAATAAAGATACTGCCGTAGATGCCCTCTAGGGTGAAATCCGTCACATCCCGCTGCATGTAGATTTCTTCCATGCAGGTGAGGAGCTGGCTCAGGGTATGGATGCCGCAGTGATACTGAGCCACGTGATAGGTCAGATGCCACCGGTTGGAGACCGGACGGCCGGTGCGCCGGCTGTTCTCCAGCTGGCGGTTCCATATATATTCCGCCGATTCCATAACCTCCCGGATGCTGACCGGATCGGTGTTGCCTGCCCGGAGAAAGGCCAGGGAGGTAGTGCGTTCCTGATGGCTTTTGTAGATGTAAGTGGACCAGGGAAGAGAAGGAGTTTTCTCATGGTACACCGGGTCATTCAGAATCCGGAGAGACTGCCGGATGGCGTCCATTTTCCGCCGGTTGGAATCCTCCGTGTCGTTGGTGTATCCGAGGGCCAGATTGCCCATGGACCGGTGGATGAAGCCGCGGATTTCCGGGTCGGAAATATCGTCGTAAACCTTGATGTAGGACGCGGCCTCGCCGAACAGCATCCGCATGCTCCAGCGGTACCGGTTCCGGGCCACGATGTCGATCAGCGACTGCTGATAGAACAGGGCCATAGCCGCATAGTAAAGCTCCCGGATCAGCATGTCCCGCAGCTTCCAGTGACGGGCGTAGACGATCAGGGCGTTGTGAATGGTATAGTTCAGGAAAATGTCCAGCTGGCGCGCGCCGGGAGTCAGACTGACGGCGAACTCCGCCAGCTCGTCTATCTCGTCCCGGGGCATGGAAATAATATCGTCGAGAACCGGAAACAGTTCCCGCCGCAGAAGTTCCGTATTTTCGCGCACCAGCGCGGCAAGCTGCCGCCGCTTGGCGGTCCGTTCTTTCAGAAACGGTTCGGCGTCGCTGGGGACTCCCCCGGGGATATCGGCCAGCGCCGTGATCTGTTTGATGTTGTCGATGTATCTTTTCTGGTATTCTTTCATCGATTTCCCTTTCCGAGAAACATTTCCAGAGTGGCGTACACCTGATTCATATCCAGAGGCTTGGCAATGTGGGCGTTCATGCCGGCGTCCATGGAATTTTTCACATCCTCCACAAACGCGTTGGCCGTCATGGCGACGATCGGGATATCCCGGGCGTCGGAGCAGGGCAGGCTGCGGATGGCCCTGGCGGCGTCCAGGCCGTTCATGACAGGCATCTGAATATCCATGAGAATCATGTCATAGTAGTCGGGGGACGTTTCCCGGAAACGGTCTACGGCCAGCCGGCCGTTCTCCACCGTGTCGATCTGGAGATTCATCATGCCCAGAAGCTCCATGGCGATCTCCCTGTTGATCTCGTTGTCCTCCGCCAGAAGTATGCGTTTGCCGTGGAAGTCCTGATTCTGGTTTTCGCTGTTTTGCCGCTCTTCCTCCTGACCCTCCCGGGTATACGCGTAAAGACCGGCGCACAGGCGGGTGCTGAACAGAGGCAGGGGGATAAAAGAGGTGACGCCTGCCTGGGTGTAGACGTATTCCAGCTGGCTCCAGTCATGCTCCGACAGAAGGAAAATGGGGAAATCCGCTCCCATCCGCTGGCGGATCTGGGGCAGGAACAGAAGCATTTCCACGTCCTCCGCCCGCTCTGTGGTCAGCATGGCGAAATATTCCTCATCGGAAAAAGCCATTTCATTGATAAAATCCACGGTCTGCTCCGCGTTTCGCGCCCAGTCCACGGCAAGATCCACATTCCGCAGCATCTCTATAATGCCCGCGGACTGCGCCTCATCTCCGTCAAACAGGAGGATGTGTCGCCCCTTCAGGACGTTCCGGTAGATGTCCCGGTCGTTTTGTCCGGGCACAAAGGGAATATCCACCTGGAAGCAGGTGCCCTCCTGCACTTTGCTGGCCACTGTGATCTGGCCGCCCATCAGATCCACCAGATTCTTGGTGATGGCCATGCCCAGGCCGGTGCCCTGTATCTTGTTGACGGTGGATTTCTCTTCCCGCTCAAAGGGGACGAACACCTTCTGGAGAAATTCCGGGCTCATTCCGATCCCCGTATCCTTAACCTGCAGCTTCAGATGAACCCGGCCCCGGGAATCGGCGGGGGTGATCTCCAGGTCCATAGTTACGCTGCCCCCTTCAGGGGTGAATTTGATGGCGTTGGACAGAAGATTGAGGCAGATCTGCTTCAGACGGACGCTGTCGGCCAGTATCCGCTCCTCCGCCATTCTGCCCAGATTTACGGAGAAATGAAGGCGGGCGGCCTCCGCCTGGGGATTGGCCACGGTCAGAACCTCGTGGAGGAGGTCGGCGATGTCCGTGTCCTCTTCCTGAATGAGGATCCGGCCGCTTTCAATACGCGACATATCCAGGACCTCGTTGAGCAGGGACATCAAATGTCCGGAGGCCACTTTGATCTTATTTAAGCATTCCCTGACACGGGGCGGTATCTGTTCCTGCATCAGGGCGATATCGGTCATGCCGATGATGGCTCCCATAGGGGTGCGGATATCGTGGGACATTTCCGAAAGAAAGCTGGTCTTTGCCTGGCTGGCCATGATCGCCTCGTTAAGCGCTTTCTGGTGGGATTTGTAATAGCTGCTGACATCGGTAAGCATACAGACCCGGCAGTCCTCCCAGGCGAAGGTCACCACGTAATAAACGGCAGTTTCTGTATGGAAGAAGAGAGACGCATCGTCCTGACCGGACAGGTTCCTGCCGGACAGTATGGCCTGCGCCAGTTTGTCAGGCATGCAGTCAGTCAGAAAACCGCATGGACAGAGAGCGGCGGCCGCGTCATTCTGATAGAAGGGGACATAAACGCCGCCGTTTTTTTCAAGAACAATGACCGGCAGTGCCGCGGAGTTCCATGCCTTCGCGGCGTATTCTTTATTGTGCATATATAACCTCATGAAAACCAAAAATTGACAGTCACTTTAAAATAATTATATAACAAAAATGACAATTATGCAAGATTATGACTGGCTAACATGAGGCAAGTGTGGTATGCTGTCAACAGAAGAATTTTATATGGAGGAGATTGGTATGAAGGACCTTATTTTATGCCGGGAAGACTTTCAGGATTTCGCGATCGGCGAGTTTCCCTACGACCCGGACCATTCTGCCATGGGAGAATATCAGTACGTAAAAAATGAGGGCTATCACGGAAGATGGGTTGACCAGGTATGCAATTATACCTACAGAGGCCACGGGCCATCCTGGATCATCACAGAGCAGAACGGAACCCATTCCATAGAATCCATGAGGATCGAGAAGGACAGACCCCATCGGATGTTCCCCACTCTGGAGACGGGAGAAAAATGGTGGAAGGACTACCAGGTATCCGTCACAGTGCGCCGGCTGTCCCGGAAGGGCACGGCGGGAATCGCGTTCTGTCTCAGACACAGCATGGACACGCTGGTGTTCTATCTGGAGGACAGGCAGTGGGCGGCGGTGGCTTACCGTCATAAAGAGGAAGAGGAGATTCTGAAACGGGTGCCCTTTGAGCATAACTGTGACGACAGCTACCGTCTGGCGGTTGACATAAACGGAAGCCGCGTAGCCTGCCTGATCGACGGGCAGAAAATCATGGAGCTGGACAGCCCGTTGGCGGAGCGGGGCGGCAAGATCGCTGTTACGGCGGACTGTCCCACCAGGTTTGCGGATGTGGAAGTGAAGGTATCGGCGGAGACTCAGGCGGAGATTCAGGCCGCCCGCAGGAATGACCTTGAAAAGGAGCGGCAGGAGATGGCCCGCCACCCGAAGATGAAGCTGTGGAAGAAGATTGACCTTCAGAATTTCGGCACCAGCCGTCAGATCCGCTTCGGCCACTTAAAGGGCGGACAGGAATGGCATGTGGTTCTGGCTCAGATGCAGAAGCGGGTCAGCGGCGACGCCTACGGCTTTATCAGCTGTCTGACTGCCATCGATCTGGACGGAAAGGTCCTGTGGCAGCTGGGAGAGCCTTCCCATCAGGCGGATGTGCTGGGTAAAGTGGCGGCGGACGTTCCCCTGCAGGTCTATGATATTGACGGGGACGGCAGGGATGAAGTGATCGTGGGCTGGGATTTTGAGATCCGGATTCTGGACGGGGAGACGGGAACCGTGAAAAAATCAGTCCGGACGCCTCTGTCCGACGACGCGGACGAGACGATCATCAGCATTCCCTACGGAATTTACGCCTTTGACCGGATCAACCCGGACGGCATCCGCATCTGCAATTTCCGGGGAAAGGAGCGGCCGGCGGACATTCTCATCAAGGACCGGTACTGCCGGATTTACGCTCTGGATGAGGATCTGAACGTGATGTGGAAATACAAGGGTGTCACCAACACGGGACACTGCCCACTGCCGGTGGATGTGGACGGAGACGGCAAGGACGAGCTCTTGGTGGGGTATCAGCTTCTGGACAGCGACGGAAGCCCTCTGTGGCATTATCCTTTCACAGATGACCATACCGATGAGATCGTGGCCGGAAAATGGATGCCGGATGATGAGGAAGGATATTTTGCCTGCGTGTCGGGAACCCAGGGCTTTTTTGTGGGAGATTTTTACGGAAATGTTGTGGCCAGCGACCGGATCGGCCACGCCCAGAGAGTATCCGTAGCCAATTACTGCCCGGAGAGGCCGGGACTGGAGATCGTGGTTTCCAATTTCTGGGGGCACCAGGGCGTCATTTTCCTCTATGACAGTCACGGAAATCCCATCTGGGAAATGGAAAATGAGATGAACGGCAATATTCTGGCTCCGGTGAACTGGGACGGAGACGGGAGCGAGCTGATACTTACCAACGGGGACCCCCAGAGGGGCGGCCTGCTGAACGGAAATCAGGTGCGGGCGGTGGAATTTCCCGACGACGGACATCCCCTGCTCTGCTGTGAGGCGCTGGATCTGACGGGGGATGAGAGGGACGAGCTCATCACCTGGGATTACCACTCCATGTATATCTACACTCAGGAGGACAGTCCCAGGGAGCAGACGTATCATCCGGTTCAGTTCCCTGTCTATAACGCTTCCAATTACCGGGGAGAATATTCCTACCCGGATAAGAGTTATCTGGAATTCAGGGCGGATAAGGAGAAAATGAAGAAACGGGGATAGACGGAAAATCTGCCGGGCCGATGGATTCCGGTCCGGCAGATTTAGCGTGCGAGTTTGGCGTGCAGATTTAGTTTGCGGGTTTGGCGTGCAGGCTTATTCGTGTATGGAGGTTCCCGCCTTCCCGGCCAGCCCTGCGGCGGCCTTTTCCGGGGAAGTGATGACGGCCCTGCGGCCCGTTCCGTTCTCCACGAAATCCACGCTGGCTTCTACCTTCGGCAGCATGGAGGCAAATTCAAAATGGCCCTGGCGGATGTAGTCTCTGGCTTCATCCAGGTTCATGGCAGAGATGGGACTTTCATTGGGCTGGCCGTAGTTTAAGGTTACATTGTCTACGGCGGTCAGTATCATGAGAACATCGGCGTCCACTTCCTTGGCCAGAAGACCTGCGGCCAGGTCCTTCTCGATGACGGCGCTGGCGCCCTTCAGCCTGGCACCCTGAACCATGACGGGGATTCCGCCGCCGCCGCATGCGATGACGATCTGTCCGGCGTCCAGAAGAGTCCGGATAGCGTCAATCTCTACGATGGCGATGGGCTTGGGGGCGGCTACCATGCGCTGGAAGCCTTTTCCCGGCACCTGCCGGACGAAATTGCCTTTCTCTTCCTCCGCTTTGGCCTCCTCGGCAGTCAGGAAACGGCCGATGGATTTCAGAGGAGTATGGCTGGCCTCGTCGTAGGGGTCCACAGTAACCTGGGTCAGGATCGTGGAGACGGCCTTGTAGATGCCGCGCCGGATCAGTTCGGAGCGGATGGCGTTCTGCAGGTCGTAACCGATGTAGCCCTGGCTCATGGCGGAGCAGACGGACATGGGAGCGGGAGTGTAGCCTTCGTGGGCTTTCCCGAACTCGTTCATGGCAGTATGTATCATGCCGACCTGCGGGGCGTTGGAGTGGACAACCGCCACCTGCCAGCCCTCCTGCACGAAGTCGGCGATAATTTTGGACATATTTTCAGCGGCAGCCATCTGCTCAGGCAGATTGGTGCCCATGGCTTTATGGCCCAGGGCCATGACAATACGTTTTTTCGGCATATGCGTACCTCGCTTTCAGGTAAAACAGGATATCCCCATTATATTATTTTCCTGTAAAAAAATCAACAAATTCTATATAACGTATGGTATAATAACAATAATCTTACCACACGGAAGGGCCGAAAATGATGTTGTTGATCTGGCAGCTGCTTTATCCTATAATAACCTATAACCTTATTGCCGAGGCCTGTTTCTTTTTCCTGGAACTGGAGGACCCGCTTCTCATCCAGGGAATCGCCGCCGCGGCGGCGACGTGTCTCCTTCTGCCGTTTTATCTTGGGCGGAGAAAACGGATGGAGCGAAATCCCGAAGGCGGCGGAGAGCAGCCCGGCAGAGGCAGGCCTGCTGTCGGAGTTTATGTGTTCTTTTTCTGCGTCATCGGGGCCGCTTCCAGCATTTTGCTGAATAACTTGATTTTTTTGACGGGTCTGGACCTGCTGCTGACTGATTATGAGGAGGTTTCGGATATTATTTATTCCAGTCCATTCCTGGTGCAGCTTTCCATGTCGGCAGTCGTGATCCCCGTTGTGGAGGAGCTGATCTTTAGGGGGATGGGCTACGCCGCGCTGCGGACCAGATATTCCGTGAGGGTGTCCATGGTGGTTTCCGCCTTTCTGTTCGGCGCCTTCCACGGCAATCTGATGCAGTTTATCTACGCTTTTGCCATCGGGCTGATCCTGGCCTGGTGCTATGAGGCGGGGGGCGGTCTGTGGGCGCCGGTTCTGGCCCATGGCACGGCCAACGCGGTATCGGTTGTGTTTGAGTACACGGGATTTGAATATTTTTTGGACGGACCGGCGTTTTTACTGGAGACAGTTTTGGCGGGCCTGTGTCTGTTGGCCGTCATAAAGGGGTATAATAAGAGATATCGGTCTCTGCCGGAATAACTTAACAGGAGGACATAACATTGAAGCTTTTATCTGTAGCGATTCCCTGCTACAATTCGGCGGCCTACATGAGGAACTGTATCGAGTCCCTGCTTCCCGGCGGCGACGAGGTGGAGATCCTGATCGTGGACGACGGCTCCGCAAAGGATGATACGGCGGAAATCGCAGACGAATATGAGAGAACATATCCCGGGATCTGCCGGGCGATCCATCAGGAGAACGGAGGGCACGGGGAGGCTGTGAATACGGGCCTGCGCAATGCTTCCGGGATTTATTTCAAG
>CANQSK010000065.1 GCA_947626475.1 uncultured Lachnospiraceae bacterium | reverse complement strand
TGGATACCTGGTTCTCCTCCGCCCTGTGGCCCTTCTCCACTCTGGGCTGGCCGAAGAAGACGGAGGATTTGGAGTATTTCTATCCTACGGACGTGCTGGTGACCGGATACGATATTATTTTCTTCTGGGTCATCCGGATGATCTTCTCCGGCTATGAGCAGATGGGTGAGAAGCCCTTCCACACGGTGTTGTTCCACGGCCTGATCCGGGATTCCCTGGGCAGGAAGATGAGCAAGTCCCTGGGCAACGGCATCGATCCCCTGGAAGTGATCGACAAGTACGGCGCCGACGCCCTGCGCATGACCTTGGTGACCGGCAACGCTCCCGGCAACGATATGCGGTTCTACTGGGAGAGAGTGGAGAACAGCCGGAATTTTGCAAACAAGATCTGGAACGCTTCCAGGTTCATTATGATGAACATTGAGAAGGCGTCGCCGGAGCAGCTTCGTGCTTACGATATCGCCTATGGACTGAAGGAGTGCGCAGTGGCGGCCGGCGGGGAAGGCACCTGCTCCGGCTGCGGCAACGTAGCGCCTCTGACCATGGCGGACAAATGGATTCTGTCCAGAGTCAATACTCTGATTCGGGATGTGACCTACAATCTGGATAAATATGAGCTGGGAATCGCCCTGCAGAAGGTCTATGATTTCGTGTGGGAGGAGTTCTGCGACTGGTACATCGAGATGGTGAAGCCCCGTCTGTGGAATGATGACGACGAGACTCACACAGCCGCGGTGTGGACGCTGAAGACGGTGCTGGTTCAGTCCCTGAAGCTTCTGCATCCCTATATTCCGTTTATTACGGAAGAAATTTTCTGCAACCTGCTGGATGAGGGGGAGACGATCACCGTAGCCTGCATGCATCCGGACGGGACGGTGACGGAGAGCGAGAGCAGCGAGAGGACCATCATGATCTCCGCATGGCCGGTCTACCGTGAGGCCTGGAATTTCGCCAGGGAAGAATCCGAGGTGGAGACTATCAAGGACGCGGTGCGGGCCATCCGTACAGTGCGCACGTCCATGAACGTGCCGCCCAGCAGGAAAGCCAAAGTGTATGTGGTGTCGGAAAACCAGGAGCTTCTGGATGTCTTTGAGCGGAGCCGCGTGTTCTTTGCCATGCTGGGCTACGCCAGCCAGGTGTGCCTGCAGAAGGACAAGACGGGGATCCCGGAGGACGCGGTCTCCGCGGTGATAGCCCAGGCCGCCATCTATATGCCCTTTGCGGAGCTGGTGGATGTGGCTAGGGAGATCGAGCGACTGGAGAAGGAAGAAGAGCGTCTTGTTAAGGAGCTGGCCCGCGTCGACGGCATGCTGAGCAACGAGCGGTTTGTCAGCAAGGCACCGGCGGCCAAGATCGCGGAGGAGAAAGAGAAGCTGCAGAAGTATACTCAGATGATGGAGCAGGTGAAGGCGCGCCTGGCCCAGCTGCGGTAGGATCCGGCAAAATCTGCCGTATTTGTCGCATTGTGCGAAAAAATTAAGTTGGCATGAGACAAAAGGTATATTATAATGAATATGCCGGTTCTGACGGCGAGGACTGCTGATGATAAAAGAGATAGAAGCGTATTTGGACAGTATCCCCATGTGGGCGGATAAGAAGAACAGCCTGGCGGATATCCGCCGTTATCTGGAGGCCATGGGCAATCCGGATGACGCCATGCGCATCATTCACGTGGCGGGAACCAACGGCAAGGGCTCCGTGTGCTCCTACTTAACCTCCATGCTCCATGAGGCGGGATTTACGGTGGGAACCTTTATTTCCCCACATCTGGAGACAGTCCGCGAGAGGTTTCTGCTGGACGGAGAAATGGTGCCGGAGGAGCTGTTTGCCGGCGCCTTTGGGCAGGCGCGGAGCCTGTCGGACGATATGACGGCGCAGGGGCTGAATCCGCCGACCTATTTTGAATTTTTGTTTTATATGTTTATGGAAGTCTGCCGCCAGAGAAAACCGGATTTTGTGATTCTGGAGACAGGGCTGGGCGGACGTCTGGATGTGACCAATGTGATCCGCAGGTCGGTGCTTACGGTGCTTACGTCCATCAGCATGGACCATATGCAGTATCTGGGCAACACGCTGGCGGAGATCGCCGGGGAGAAGGCCGGTATCATGAAGGCCGGCGTGCCGGTGGTCTACGACGCCGGCTGCCCGGAGAGCGTGCCGGTGATCCGAAGAAGGGCAGAGGCGCTTAATTGCCCTATGTTTCCGGTGAGCAGAGAGGATTATACCCTGCTTGGCAGAAAGAACGGAGAACCGCAGATCGCGATCCGGACCGTGGACGGAGGCCAGGCGGTGGTGACGGTTCCCGCACAGGCGGAATATCAGCTTATGAATGTGACGGTGGCGGTCCGGGCCGTAGGCGTCCTGCGGCGCAGGGCCATCGCGTGGCTGTCGCCGGAGGATGTGGCGAGAGGAATCCGCCGAAGCTACTGGCCGGCCAGGATGGAGCAGGTCCTTCCCGGCGTGTATCTGGACGGAGCTCACAATGAGGGCGGAATCCGGGCGCTGGCCGCAGCCATTCAGCGAATGCAGCGGGAGACGAAAAAACCGGTGTCTCTCATGTTTGGAGTCATGTCGGACAAGGACTATCCGAGGATGATCCGGGAACTGTGTCGGGATATCCGGGTTCAGAGAGTGACGGTTGTTCAGATGGAGACCGGCCGCAGCGCGGAGCGGGAGGAGCTGGCCCGCAGGTTTCAGGAAGAGCTGGACTGCCCCGTCGCGGCTTTTGACACAGTGGAGGAGGCCTGGCGGGATTTCCTGGGGCATCGGGGCGAGGGATTGGCCTTCTGCGCCGGTTCCCTGTATCTTGCCGGAGCCGTGATGAGTTTACTGAAGGAGGAGCAGGACCGTGATAGATTTTGAGCAGGAGCTGGAGCGCTTCAAGCCCAGCCTGGAGATCGATCAGGTGGAGGACGCCGTCATGAATATGGATTTGACTGATATGACGGATATTCTGATGAAGATGATGGAAGAAAGTCAGGAGAGAAAAGAGTAGATTCATGGATTATACAGATAGATGCCGCCGGATTTCCAACGCCTTTTATAATGTGGGACTGGAGAAGGCGCGGATACGTGACTTGACGGGCGCGGCCCAGTGCCTGAAGAAGAGTCTGCATTTGGACAAATATAATACAGACGCCAGGAATCTTCTGGGCCTCATCTATTATGAGACGGGAGAGACGGCGGAGGCCCTGGTCCAGTGGGTGATAAGTTCCAACCTGCAGCCTCAGGGCAACCGGGCGATCCACTATCTGACTGAGATCCAGGGGCACCCGGGACTTCTTGAGGAGGAGGGCGTCCATATCCGGAAATATAACCAGGCGGTTCAGTATGCCCAGACGGACAATCCGGATCTGGCGATCCTGCAGCTTCTGCGGGTAGTGGAGCACAAGCCCAATTACATCAAGGCCCACATGCTTCTGGCCCTGCTGTATATCGGAAGGGAAGACTATACCAAGGCCGGCAAGTCCCTTTACAAGGTGCTTCAGATCGACAAGAATAATCCCAGGGCTTCCTGGTATATGTCCATCGCGAAGAGCCATACCAGCCGTGGCGAGGTGGAGAAACGAAAGCTCTTGACGGCGTTTTCCCACCGGCAGATGGAGGACGACGATGTGATACTGCCGCCGACCTACAAGGAAACCACAGGCTGGCTGACGATCATTCACATTGCCGTGGGACTTTTCATGGGCGCCGCGGTGATTTTCTTCCTGGTCATGCCGGCCAGGGAGAAGCAGCTGGGAGAGACTCACAACCAGGAGCTGAACCAGGTTCTGGAGCAGGTAAGCCAGCGGAATATGGAGATCGACCGCCTGGAGGCGGACAAGGAGGCGCTTCAGACCGAGCGGGACGAGGCCGCCGCCCAGCTTCAGACCATGCTGAATGAAAACGGCGGGGTGCTGAGCCAGTACCAGCAGCTGATCGCCATCCTGCAGGCCTACCGGGCCGATGATTTCCAGACGGCGGTGGAGCTGTACGCGGATCTGGACGCGTCGGCGATCGCCGACGAGGGGACTCAGGTCATTGTGGCGGATATCCAGAGGGACATGGCGGCCAACGGCTACCAGGTCCTGGAGGAGCTGGGCAACAGGGCAAGAGACGCGGGCAATCCGGACCTGGCGCTGGAGTTTTACCAGAAGAGCCTGAATATTAATCAGGAAAATCCTCAGGTGCTCTATGATATAGCCATGATCTATCAGGCGAGAGGCGATGAGGAGCAGGCGAACCAGCTGTTCGGACAGGTGATCGTCAATTACCCGGATTCCGAGGCGGCGGGCCTTGCACGGGAGGCCAGAGGCTATTGACGCCGGAGGCGCAGGTAGACAGATAACTGAGAGAACAGAAAAGACATTACGAAGGATAATCCCTGTCGTAGTGTCTTTTTTTCATTTCCGCGTGACAGTATGCGGAGAGAGGAGAGAGAAATTATGAGTGAGAATCCATTTTTGTACGAGGCGAAAGGCCGGGTGCTGGTGATCCGCCTTCCCAGGGAGCTGGACCACCACAATTCCAGGAACCTGCGGTACGAGACGGATCTGCTTCTGGCGGAGAACTATGTGTCCCGGATCGTGTTTGATTTCTCCAGGACGGTGTTTATGGATTCCTCCGGGGTGGGAATCCTGCTGAACCGGTACAAGCAGATGCAGCGCAGCGGCGGGTCCATGGCGATCTGCGGCGCGAAGGCCCCGATCCGGCGGCTTCTGGCCATCGGTGGAGTGGCGAATCTGGTTCCCCAGTATGATACGAAAGAAGCGGCGATGGCAGAAGGAGGAAAAAATGATGACGAAAAGCAGCGAGACTGAGACCATGCGGCTGGAGATTGAGAGCCGTTCCCACAATGAGGAGTTTGCCCGGGTGGTGGCCGCCGTGTTCATGAGCCGCCTGGATCCGACGCTGGAGGAGGTGGACGATGTGAAGACGGCGGTCTCTGAGGCGGTGACCAACTCGGTGATCCACGGCTACCGGGGCGGCCCCGGCACCATTTACATAGAAGCCTCCGTCCGCGGAAAGGAGCTGACCGTGTCGGTGACAGACTGCGGGGTGGGAATACAGGATGTGGCCAGGGCCATGGAGCCCATGTATACCACAGACTGCACTGGTGAGCGTTCCGGGATGGGATTTGCCTTTATGGAAGCGCTGATGGACCAGGTTCAGGTCCGGTCCCAGCCGGGCCGGGGGACGGTGGTGACTATGAAAAAACTGATAGGCGGGTGAGGGCATGGATGACACGATGGTGCTTATGACCAGGGCGCACCAGGGTGATAAAGCGGCCCGCGACCAGCTTGTGTTTGACAACATGGGTCTGGTCTGGAGCATTGTGCGGAGATTCGCGGGCCGGGGATACGACATGGAGGACCTGTTTCAGATAGGCAGCATCGGACTTATGAAAGCCATTGACAAATTTGACCTGACTTACCAGGTGCGGTTTTCCACCTACGCGGTGCCCATGATCACCGGTGAGATCAAGCGGTTTCTTCGGGACGACGGAATGATCAAGGTGAGCCGTTCCGTGAAGGAGCTGGGACTGAAGGTAAAGACGGCCAGAGAGAAGCTGACCAGCGCCTACGGCCGGGAACCGACGGTGGAGGAGATCGCCAGGCAGGTGGGAGCCAGCAAGGAGGAGGTGGCGGCGTCCATGGAGGCCGGCGCGGAGGTGGAGTCCCTGTACAAGACGGTGGGCAAAAATGATGAAACCGGGCTCATGCTGATGGACCGGATCGAGGACCCGGACGAAGGGCAGGAACGTCTTCTGAACCGCATGGTCTTGAAAGGCCTGATCGAGGAGCTGGAGGAGAAGGAGCGGACCATCATCCTCCGGCGGTATTTTGAAAATCAGACTCAGACTCAGGTGGCGGCGGCCCTGGGGATTTCCCAGGTGCAGGTGTCCCGCCTGGAAAAGAAGATCCTTAAGCGGATGCGGGAGCATTTTTGATTTTCAGAATAGATTTCCGCAATTTACCCATACTAAGCTTACATGGCCGGAGAGGAAGTGAGAGTATGGAATTTCTGAAAAATAAATGGACGTACCTTTTGCTGGCGGCTGCGCTGGCGCTGATGATCGGCGCGTCCTTCTATCTGTATATGGTATGCCGGAACCGGGAGTCCTACTCGGGCGGCATGCTGGTGCAGGCGGAGCAGGCGCTTCCCGCCAGGATACGGACGATGGCGGAAAATGGAGCCGGCGGGGAGATGATTTCCTTATGAGCAAGACGCTGTACCTGAAACTGGCCCGTACCACGCAGGTTCACAAAAAGGATGTCCAGCTGAAGGATGTGGCTGAGCTTTATTCGGATGACCCGGAGGTTCTGGCCAGGTGCGCCGCCCTGAAGATCAAAACTGTCCGAGGGGACAGAAACCGGCGCTGCGTGGAGAGCGTGCTGAGTGTGATCCGGAAGATCGCGGAGACGGACGCGTCCATCCAGGTGACGAGCGTGGGAGAGACTGATTTCATCATAGATTACCGGAAGCCCGAAAACCCCCGCTGTTTGCGGCAGTGGCTGAAGACTCTGGCAGTGGCTGCTGTCTGCTTCTGCGGCGCGGCGTTTGCCATTATGACCTTCAATAACGACGCCAGCGTAAACGCTGTGTTCAGAGAAGTCTACCGGATGGTGCCCGGCGGGGAGGCAGCAGGCTTTCCGGTGCTGGAGCTGTCCTATTCCGTGGGGCTTGCGCTGGGAATTTTAGTATTTTTCAACCATTTTTCCGTCTGGAAGCTGAACACGGACCCGACGCCGCTGGAGGTGGAAATGCGTCTTTACGAGGACAACGTTTCCAAGACCCTTATCCAGAACAGCGGAAGGAAGGAGTCGGATGTGGATGTTACTTAAACAGCTGCTTCTGGTGTTTATCGGCCTCAGCGCCGGAGGCGTCATAGCGGCCGGCGTGTTTGCCTTTCTGGCCATCATCGGCGTATTTCCCCGGCTGATCGGAAAGACGGAAACCAAAGACAGCATCCTGCTCTACGAGACTATGATCGTTGTGGGAGGTGCCGCCGGAAATATACTGGATATTTTCGGGATTTCCTTTTCGTCCGGCGCAGTGCCGGAAATGGCCTGGGTGTCGGTGATTCTTCTGGCAGTGGTCGGTCTGTCGGTGGGAGTGTTTGTAGGCTCCCTCATCATGTCGCTGGCCGAGACGGCCAAGGCACTGCCGGTCATGAACCGGCGGATTCATCTGGCGGTGGGGTTCCAGTATGTGGTGCTGGGAATCGCTGTGGGGAAACTGCTGGGAGCCCTTGTGTATTTTTGCCGGGGGATGGGCGCATAATAGGAGAAGGAAGCGAAAAAGGCTTTATTTTTGGCAGGAGGAAAGATCATGGAGATAAATAAACAGGAATACAACGATTACGTGAAAGAGATAACACCGTCCAATCCCCTGTGGAAGAATGTCCTTCGGGCCTTTGTCACCGGCGGAATCATCTGCACGGTGGGACAGGCAGTCATGAGCTGGCTTCAGTCTTCCTTCGGTCTGGACCAGCAGACGGCGGCATCCTGGAACACTCTGGCGCTGATTCTGGGCAGCGTTTTGCTGACCGGCCTCAACCTGTATCCGAAGATCGTGAAATGGGGCGGCGCGGGAGCTTTGGTGCCGATCACCGGGTTTGCCAACTCAGTGGTAGCCCCGGCTATTGAGTACAAGGCGGAGGGCCAGGTCTACGGCATCGGCGTGAAGATCTTCACCATCGCCGGGCCGGTGATCCTGTTCGGGATCCTGTCCAGCTGGGCGCTGGGAGTGGTTTGTTGGGCAGGGCAGATGATGGGGTGGCTGTAGGAATTGGACGTCATTTGATAGGTAAAGGTGAGAAGCGGAGCGGGCCGGCGACTTGCGTCGGCCTGTTTTTGTGCTGCTTGCTTTTAGGTGTTTTTGGGGTATGTTTAGAAGAGGGGCTGAGTGTATTGCGGTCGGGATGTATTTCATGTATACTGATGTAAATTGGGTTAGAGGAAGAGTGTAATGGACAATAGTCGTTGTGTCATTACAAATATATACCATATTGGGGATGATTTAGTTGACGGGTAGTTGATAAAATGGGAAAGAAATGATGGAGAAAGCATTTGAAATGTTGAAATTTCGTGATTTTATAGGCAGAAGTTTAGTTGATGGGTAGTTGATGAGTATGACTGATGTGATGTTCCCAAATACGAACGCACTGCGTTCGCAATTGACATGGACACATTATCGTCTGCTTCTGTCAGTAGAAAATGAGAAAGCGAAGCTGTGGTATTTGAACGAGGCAGCAGGGGCAACGTGATCAAGCTACAGTTGGGGCGGCAAATCTCCACGCTGTATATGAAAGAGAATGGTTTGCAGGCATTTAGCATGTTGCTGTGGATTTCAGAATCAAATTTTACGCAAAGCCAGCCGGAAAGGATATATTATTATGAGTACAGTTTTAAATAAGTATCAGGATAAGGGCGAAGTGCAGTTCCGCATAATGACCATTGAAGATTATGAAAAAATGTATGATCTTTGGATGTCCTGCAAAAATATGGGATTTAACAACCTTGACGATTCCAGGGACGGTATAGAGAAGTTTTTATTGAGAAATCCCGGGACTTCTTATGTAGCGGAAGAGGGAGACCGCATTGTCGGGACGATTCTTTCCGGACATGACGGACGAAGGGGTTATATCTATCACATGTCTGTCGCGGAGGATCATCGCAGTCAGGGAATCGCCGGAAAACTTCTGGAAAACAGTCTTGCCGCATTGAAGAAGGAAGGCATCAATAAGGCTGCGCTTCTGGTTTTCAACAGGAATGAGATTGGAAATGCGTTCTGGGAAAGTCAGGGATTTACGGTCAGAGAAGATATCACCTATAGAAATAAAGCCCTCACGGAGATAATAAGAATCGATACATAAAGCTGGCTTTAAGGGAATAGGATGAATCTGCCACCCGGTATGTCCGGTGCGTGCCTGCCGGGGTGTGCCATATCTTTATATACCCGAAAGGTATAAACCTTTCTTCATTGAACATATCCTGTCTTTATCAAAACTCAATCATCAGCATATTGATGCGTTTTAAGGTCTTCTTATCCTGTCCCTGCCAATAGAGGTAATCTACCCAAGCTTCATCCTCCCATGATAACCGCATCAGTCATCCACCTCTATCAAGTCATGCTCTGCCAAATGTGCTCTGCCTTCGTCAATCTCCCTCTTTTTCCGTTCCAGATAGCGGATATTGCTTTCCGAATAGAAAGGATCCGCCGATACCTCGAATGGAATACGCTTCTCACGACTTACCTTTTTTGCGAAAATGGTGAATGCCGTACTCATAGACATTCCCAGATCAGAGCAGGTCTGTTCCATGCTTTTCTTCAAATCCGCATCCATGCGGAAATTCACATTAACTGTCTGTGCCATACAAAATACTCCTTTCAGATATAGTATATGACATTGTAACGAAAAAGTAAAGCATTTACATTATTTTGACAAAAATCCAAAAATCATACTTGTATACCCGAAAGGGTATATTTTTGAAACAAACTGAAAGATTTATACCCTTTTGGGTATAATTAGTCTGAAGAATGTTGACTTTATACCCGAAGCGGTGTAAAATTTAATTATAATAATGTGAAAGGTCAATCCTGAAATGAATAAAATCGCCGAATTCATAAAAGAAAACAGAAAAGCGGCAGGTTTGACGCAGGAAGAATTTGCTATACGATCCGGTTTGGGACTTCGTTTTGTTCGGGAACTGGAACAGGGAAAAGAAACTGTCAGAATGGATAAGGTAAACGTGGCGCTTTCCATGTTTGGCATGGAGGCCGTGCCCGGCAGGAGGGACGAGAAATAGTGGATACTTTCAGAACCGCTTATGTCTATGTGAGAAATGTCTTTGCAGGAAAGCTTTGTGAAACAGACGAAGGGTATTCGTTCACTTATGATTTGCAGTATCTGAACAGTGAAACCGCAAGTGCTGTGTCCCTCACCCTGCCGCTGTCCGAAAAGCCATACACATCAAAAGGTCTGTTTCCGTTTTTTGACGGATTGATTCCGGAGGGGTGGCTTCTGGGAGTTGTGAGCCGGAACTGGAAAATAGACGTGAAAGACAGATTTGGTTTGCTTCTTGTTGCCTGCAAGGATGGGATCGGCAATGTCACCATAAAGGAGGCGCGTATATGAACTGTCTGTGCTGCGGAAAGCCGCTGCGCCCGGAGAGCGCACAGCTTTATTGGCATAAAAGCTGTATCAGAAAATTTTTTGGAACATCCGCGCTTCCCGAAATTGTCATTGATGAAAAGACCCTGGAATTTCTGACTGCCGAAAGCATAAACAAGGGACAAACGGTTCCTGGCGTCCAAAAGAAGTTGTCCCTGCATCTGTTTTCGGAAGAAAACAGGCCGAGGCTTACGCTGATCAATTATCCTGCGGGATACATTCTGAAACCGCAGGTGACGGAATTTGAAGCGCTTCCTGAAGCTGAGCATCTGGTCATGTGCATGGCGGATGCAGCGGGGATTTCCACTGTTCCCCATGCGCTTATTGCGGGAAATGGCAGTTTTGCTTATATCACGAAAAGGATTGACCGTATATTTGAAAAGAACGGAGTGCGAATGCTGGCTATGGAGGATTTCTGCCAGCTTGACCAGCGTCTGACGCAGGACAAGTATAAGGGCTCATATGAGAGGTGCGCGAAGATTATTGACCGTTATTCCTCCCGCAAGGGCCTGGATATGACTGAGCTTTACCTGCGTCTGGTTTTTTCGTTTATTGTCGGCAATTCCGATATGCATCTGAAAAATTTTTCGCTTATTGAAACGGAGGAGGGAAGCGGGCGATATTTGCTCTCGCCGGCATATGATCTGCTGCCTGTTAATGTCATCATGCCGGAAGACAAGGAGCAGTTCGCCCTCACAATGAACGGCAAAAAAACGAATATCCGGAGAAAAGATTTTTTTATATTTGCGGATGCATGCGGAATTTCACGCAGTTCTGCAGGAAAAATGACGGCGATGCTTGTCTCTAAAAAGAAAAAATTCATTGACTTGTGCAGCGATTCTTTTCTGCCGGTCTATTTGAAAGAGCGATTTATCGCCCTGATTGAAAACAGGGTAGCAGAGCTTGAAAGCGGAACACCTTCCGCCTCCTGAGGCTCCCTTCGCCGTTGCGGCGCAGGGGGAGATCCTCAGGAAGCTTTTATGAATTTGTTTTTTCTTTTAATCAATTCTCCAGCGGCACAATATAGAAGCGTTCTGTATCGGCTGCGTCTTTCCAGGCATTGGGCTTTAAAAACACCAGCGCCTCCACCTGATTCAGGTCGATCATATGGTTGAAGGGATGTATAAAACGATATTCTGTCCGGGTTTCATCTGTAAAGCCGCCGCCTCCCCCTGTAGAAAGGTAGGGCAGCATGGTTCCGTCTTTTAGCCGGACGCCGCAGGGGTGGGTCATATCAGAGATCAGTTCTTTATCAAATTCCATCTGCTCCGGTATGGACAGAGTCGCGCGAACAGATACGGGCGAAAGCTCCAGCTGCTTTATGGTGATGCCTGTCTCCCCGACGGCGGAAGCCGCCTGATATGTTCGGTAGGCGTTGTTGTCGGGAAGAGGAATGGTAAACTTCCAGGTTCCCTCCAGAATTTTGGTAAATCTGGCCTGCACGACGGTTCCCAGGTCCTTCAGGCAGACATGGAGAGACTGTCCCAGAAAGCTTGTGTTCACATCACCCGATATCTGTATAATAAATTCCATGGAGCCGTTTTTATCTGTGTACCGGGGTTCCGCCGGACCTTCCGTGACTGTTCCGTCATCGTAAACAATCTGAGCGTTTTCGTTGATGACAGTGCCGTCATAGAATCTGGCGGTTATGTTGCGCCAGCGGGGCTGATCGCTGTCCGGCTCATTGTCAAAGTAAACATCAAAGGTTCCGAAATCAGGCTGGAGTCCTTTTTTCGGGACGAATCCATCCACGGAAAAGGAAATCCACGCGCAGTCTTCGGTGGCGACCGTCATGTTGGGACAGACTGTAACGCCGCCGACAGTGACAGGAGTATATTTTTCTTCCTGGGCTTTTGAACCGGCTTTGTCGTCGGAGCCACTCCCCTGAACTGTTTCAGCTGCATCCTCGATATCGCCGGCGGTATCGTCCTTCAGGACGACGGCAATTCCTTTATCTTCCAATTCTTTCTGCTGCTGCGGAGACGCCTGCAGAGCGCCCTTCATTCCCCGGCTCCAGCCGGTATACGCTGCCGCTGCCGCCGTAAGGATGCCTGCCGTCAGAAGCGCCGCGCAGAGCGCGGCAGAAGCCGCCTTTTTAAACCGGTCGGGTCCTCTTCTGCCGGTTCCCACTTTGCCGGTTTCCCGTCTGTATTTCGCGGTGTTTGGACTTTCTTCCCGCAGACGGATGATGCAGCCGCGGTTTCCGTCCGGGTTTGTCTGAATCTGCCGGAACGCCTCATCCATTTTTCCGCGCACCACATCCGGCAGTTCTATTTCCTTTTCAAATACATGAAATTCTTTATCTCTCATAAAATATCCTCCTGTGCGCTGCCTCTGTAATATTTCGCCAGTTTCTCCCGGCCCCGCTGCAGACGTGTCTGAACCGTACTCTTCGGTATCTGCAGGAGCCCGGCAATCTCTTCAGTTTTGTAGCCCTCCGCGTAAAAGAGTATCATGACGGCGCGGTATTTTTCATCCAGGGAGGCCAGCGCTTCCTTCAGCTCCAGATTGTAGGAGTCCTCGGCCGCCGGCTCCGCGATTTCGTCCAGCTCCGCGTAATGTTGCCTCGTGTTTCGCAGGTCGTAGCATTTGCGGATCAGGATCCGGGTCATCCAGGTGCGGAAGAAGCGTTCTTCCCTAAGAGAGGATATCTTCTCCCAGCAGGTCAGGATCGTGTCCTGAATCGCGTCGGCCGCGTCCTCGTCATTGAAAAGAATTGCCAGGGCGACCCGGTACATGCTTTCCGCGTGGGCCTGCATCAGACTGACGAAAGCGTCCGGCTCCCGGGACTTCGCGCGTCGGATGAGCAGCGTCTGGTCCGCCGTTTCATTTCTTGTTTCCATGTGCATCTTACGGTACCTTTCTGTGTCGTATTTGTGATGTGAACGTTCTCATTACATCTATTAGACAGTCAAAAGACGAAAAAAATCCCATAGTATTTGACGATTTTTGTCCGGATATGGTATCGTAAAGTATAACAGATGTGTTTGCCGATGTCGATGAGGAGGTTCCTGTTCGGATGGGATTCTATTTGAATAACCGGAGTGCTTACGGATTGTTTCAGGAAGATTTTTCCCGTGTCTACTATGTGGATAAAAGTGATATGATCGCGAAACTGGTACCGCTGATTGAGCAGAAGTCCAACGGAAAAGAACGAACCGGTAAGACCAGGGGAACAGGTTCGAAATATGTGGCTATCACCAGGCCCCGCCGTTTTGGCAAGACGGTTATGGCCAACCTGATCGCGGCTTATTTTGGCAAAGGAGTAGATAGTCACAAGGAGTTTGATACGCTTAAGGTGTCTCGATATTCCTGGTATCGGGAACATCTGAACCGGCATAATGTGATTCAGATTACGTTCAACGAGATGCCGGAGGAGACCGCCTCTTATACCCGGTACATTGGAAGAATAAAAGAAATGCTGCTGGATGATCTGATCGCGGCTTATCCGGACGCGAGGATCAGGGAGACGGATGCGGTTTGGGACGCACTGACAAAAGTCTTTGAGTACTGCGGCGGCGAGAGATTTATTTTTGTGCTGGATGAGTGGGATTTCATTTATCATCAGGACTTTGTTACGGATCAGGAAAAGGAGGCTTTTACCAAGTTCCTGAGTAATCTTTTAAAGGATAAGGCTTACGTGGAGCTGGCCTATATGACCGGTATTCTTCCGATTGCCAAGTATTCCAGCGGTTCGGAATTAAATATGTTTTTTGAGTATTCAATGGTCACGCGGGCGAAATACAGCGAATATTTTGGATTTTCCGACAAAGAGGTGGACGACCTATATCAGAGGTATCTGCGGGAGGAATCTGCTCCTCGTGTCAGTCGCGAAGACCTTGAGATCTGGTACGACGGCTATCAGACAGTGGGTGGAACGAGGTTGTATAATCCCTGGTCCGTGGTAAGAGCTTTAAGCGACAATCAATTGGGCAGCTATTGGACCAGCTCCGGCCCCTATGATGAGATATTTTATTATATTAGAGCCAAGGTGGACGCCGTGAGGGATGATGTGGCAATGATGGTGGCGGACAATCCGGTTCCCGCTAAAGTGCACGAGTACGCGTCCGTCTCTATGGAACTGAAGACCAGGGATGAGATTTTTTCGGCCATGGTAGTTTATGGGTTCCTGAATTATGAAAATGGGTATGTATCCATTCCAAATAAGGAGCTGATGGACAAGTTCGCGGAGGTGGTTCAGCGGGAGCCCTCCATGGGAAATGTGTATCGGCTGACGAAAGAATCGGGCAGGATGCTGGAGGCGACGAAGGCCGGGGACGTAAAGACGATGACGGAACTGATGGAATATGCTCACAACACGCACAGTCCTTTGAAGGTTTACAGCGACGAGGCGGAGCTGGCATCAATCATACGATGGGTGTATCTGAAGGCGCTGGACTTTTACCGCATTGAGCGGGAGGAGAAGGCCGGAGTGGGATATGTGGATTTTATTTTTTATCCCTTTGTCAAAAGTGACGACGCCATTATCCTGGAGTTGAAGGTGAATCATACAGCGGAGGAGGCCATACAGCAGATTAAGGATCGCCGGTATGCTCTGCGTTTTGAGGGGAAATTTGGAGAGAAGCCGGAATACACGGGCCGGATTCTGGCTGTAGGAATTGCCTACAATAAGAACGATGAGAAGAAGCGGCACCAGTGCAGAGTTGAAGTGCTGCGGGAAAAGATAAAATAATATTGCGTATGAAAAAAGGGGACTATGGAAACATAGCCCTCATTTTTTTATTCGTATTTTATGGCATTTTCGACAAATTTTGTCGCAGAGTATCATACTCTGCGACGCCCTTAAAACGCCATAATTCTTACTTCCGAAGAAGATTCTACAAAAAAACGGACGGTTTGTCAATAAGGAAAGGGTAAATTGGGCAGGTAATATTAACCTGAGAAGTCCGTCCGGTCCTGTAATCTCAGCAAAAACAGTGGTCTCAGAGGGTTTCAGCCGTCAAAACCGTCATCCATTTTATTCTTTTATTATCTCTTGAATCTTACTCCCTTTTACTTTATAGGCCGTCAAAATAAGCCGTCAGCATATCGCATTTTCCTTGAAAATAAAGGCTTTTTAGAGGAAAAGTCGCAGAGTATGATACTCTGCGACACGGGACTTCATCAGCGTTGCTGCTGCCCGAAGTTAGGGTGCGCGCTGATAAGGAACATTATGCTTCGATTGCTTTAGGTTAGCCGAGAAGTTGTTTTATCGACCACAAAACCTGGATGGGACTCGTGAGCCTCGGGAGACGTTTCTGCTGAAGGGGGTTATAGCAGCCACAGCGGTCCGGGCCGTCCGGTGGGGACGGGACGGAGTGGCGGAGCCTGCTTTTCCGAAAGGATAAGGAGGGGATGGCAAAGCCTACCCTTTTAATAGGAAGAAGCAGGATAGCGAAGCTTACTCTTCTGAAAGGAAGATGGCAATACGGCGGAGGCTGTTTTTGGGAAAGACATGGAAGATATGGAAAAGGAGTGGCTCTGACCATGCTGTGGTACGCGATACAGAGTTATACGGGGAAAGAAGAACAACTTGCGGAGATGATCCGCCGCATGGTGCCGGAAAGATATTATGGGGAATGTTTTGTGCCTTATTTTGAGAGACTGCGCTGCTGGCGCCAGCAGAACCAGGTTCACATCCTGCGGCTGTTCCCCGGATACCTCTTTATCTCTACAGATAGTATTGAGGCCGTCTTCCAGTGCCTGAAGAGGGTTCCGGCCATGTCGAAGATATTGACGGCCGGGGCGTTTGAATTTACCCCGCTGTATGACAGCGAGGCAGAGTTTTTGAAAAAGATATTGGACGCCGACCATATCGTGCGTCTGACCTACACGGCGACGGAAGGGAAAGGTCGCGTTACATATATGACGGGACCGCTTGAGAAATGCCGGGACCGCGTCGAGGTATATAAGTTCCGTGACCGTTATGCACAGGTGCGGCTGACGATCGCGGGGCAGGAGAAGACGGTGCGGATGGGGATCATCTTAAACGATGACGTCCGCAGGGAGATGGCATACGGGAAGGTGGAGGCGCATATCCCTACGCCGACGGGATACGCCGCTGGAAATACGAGCAAAGCGTCACTGGAGTTCTCTCCGCATGGAAATGGAAAGCCGGCTGCTATGCTGCGGCCTGGCGATCATGTGGCGGTGGTCAGCGGTGTTTTCGAGGGAAATGTGGCCGTTATCCATGAAGTGAGGAACAGCACGGTCTCGATCACCGTGCATATGTTTGACCGGGAGATGCCGGTGGAGCTATCCGCGGAGGAAGTAAGGAAGCTGGGGACTGACGACACCGCATAATGTTGTATTAAAAATATATATCTGAAAGACGATGCGGACTCTGACAACAGGGGCCGTGATACAGAAAGATTCAACAGGAGGAGGGAAAGACAGTTGCTTTGGTACAAATTGAAGACGTGGTACGGCGGGGAGGAAGCGCTGGTGAAGGAGATCCGGCGTACCGTCCCGCCTTATCTGTATCATGACGTATTTGTAATCTATAACGAACGGGACGTGAGGCGGCAGGAGCGGGTCCTGATCGAGCAGAAGCCGTTGTTCCGCGGCTGCGTCTTTATCACCTGCGAAGGGACGGAGTCGCTGTTCCGTCGCCTGGAGAAGATTCCGGCCGTCAACCGGCTGATCGCCACAGGGTACCTGTCTATGTTTCCGCTGATGGAGCAGGATGCGGAGTTTCTGGAGACCATTTCCGGGAAAGACCATGTGGTGCGCGCCTCTTACATCCTGCGGGAATCTGCGGAAAGCATATATTACCGTGTTTATGGGCCGTTAGAGTACCTGTTGGACGGCATCGAGAAGATCCGTTTCTCCAGCCGGTGCGCGAAGACGCATAAGATGCTGTGGGGAGAAGACACGGTGATCCCGCTGGGGATTTTGTTGGATGTAGACGTGAATGCGCAGACTTTTTATGAGGGGATCGAGACAGTGACGGCCCCGCCGAAGGCAGACCATTGTACAATCTTGGAAGTCAGGAAAGACGAGACAGGAAAGAATACTTACCGGGTGCGCGAGACTGTGACGATGATCCCGAGAGGAGCGATGGCAGGAAAGGTGGAATCGGGGGAAGAGCAGAAGAAGATCCATGTGGCAGTTTGACAGTGGAATTTTTGTCATGCACAATTCCGGAGGTATAAATATTTTCATATTCAGTAGGAAATACCGCATAATTCTGGTATAGTAACGAGAAAAGCACCGATAGCGCTTGCGCTGATTGGTGTTTGACAAGTATCCCTATCGAGACGTTAGTCGAGATGGTATAATCAAAAGGAAACCTGAGTTTAAGAAGGAACCGGAATGGCTGCGGAGGTGCTGAGATGACCGTGATTCCACTGGATATCGATACATTGCTGTCCAGGCGTATCGTCGAGCAGGATCGCGTC